>NZ_CP128477.1:3842500-4142500 GCF_030369675.1 Peteryoungia algae
AGGCGCGTGTCCAGCGACGAAGTCGGTTCGTCGAGGATGACGAGACGGACAGGACTGCCGATCTCACAGAACGTGATCGCGATCTCCACCATCTGGCGTTCCGCGATGGTCAGTGAGCCGACCGCGTCGTGGCAGTCGATGGAATGACCTGGAAAGATTTCCTGGAGTTTGCTCTCGATCAGGGCAGCGCCCCGCTTGCGCCAGCCCCAGCCCTTCAGACTGCGATGCATGACCCGGGTATTCTCGACGATCGTCAGGTTTGGGCAGAGCGACAATTCCTGAAAGACGCAGCGAATACCGGCATCGCGAGCCGCATTGATGCTGTGGCCTCCGCTGCCGTGACCATATTGAATGGCGCCTTGATGCGGGGCCAATCCGCCATTGATGACATTGACGATAGTGGATTTCCCTGCACCGTTATGGCCGAC
This sequence comes from Peteryoungia algae, assembly GCF_030369675.1. Taxonomy (NCBI): domain Bacteria; kingdom Pseudomonadati; phylum Pseudomonadota; class Alphaproteobacteria; order Hyphomicrobiales; family Rhizobiaceae; genus Peteryoungia; species Peteryoungia algae. The sequence goes on from NZ_CP128477.1 coordinate 3,842,929, forward strand.
CAGGCCGATGCACTCTCCCGCGCCGATCTCCAGCGTGACGCCGTCGAGCGCCTTGACCGCGCCGAAACTCACTCTTGCATCGGTAACGCTGACGACGGGCCGTCCATCGCCCTTATCGAGCATGACACTCATACTGATTCACTCTTTGCTTCGTTCGCCAAGGGATGTCCCCCACACCGCCCGACCCGAAGGCCGGACGGTCTGGGGAGGTTTCCGGTCGATTACATGGCGGAAGCAATCACCTTCTGGGCGTCCTCGAGCGAATACTCGACATTGGCAACGCCGCCGGCCTGGGTATTGGCCAGGTTGGCTTCAAGGTTGTCCTGATCGATGCGCAGGAAGGGTACGACGAGGTCCTTCTTCACGTCCTTGCCGTCGAGGATCTGCTGGGCGACCCAGAAGGCAAGCGTGGAAACGCCGGGCGCAATCGAGACCGACATGGTCTCGTAGCCGTTCGCATCCTTCTGTTCCTTCCACCATTTCAGCTCGTCTTCTCGGTTGCCCATGACGATCACGGGCATCGGGCGGTTGGCAGATGCGATGGCCTGCGCGGCCCCGTAGCCGTCGCCGCCCTGGGTCACAACACCGGCGAGTTCCGGCAGGCTGGGCAGAATGCCGGCGACAGCTTTCTGGGCGACGTCCTGTGCCCAGTCACCATGGACAGAGCCGACGATCTTGAACTGCGGGAACTGCTCGACACCGGCATGGATGCCGGCCGAGATCTCGTCGTCGACAAAGACGCCGGCGAGGCCGCGGATTTCGAGCAGGTTGCCGCCCTGCGGCAGCTTGCCGGAAAGGTATTCGACCTGGCTGCGACCCATTTCCTTGAAGTCCACCGCGATGCGCCAGGCGCACGGTTCGGTCACGATGCCATCGAACGAGACGACGGTGATGCCGGCATCACAGGCTTCCTTGACGGCACCGTTGAGCGCCGTCGGAGAGGCGGCGTTGATGACGATGGCATCATAACCCTGCAGGATCATGTTCTGGATCTGGGCGGCCTGCTCGGTCGCCTGATTTTCGGCGGTGGTGAAGGCGTCGGCTGCTGCGACCTGTCCGGCTTTGACGGCCTCGCCGGTCACCTTTTCCCAGCTGGTCAGCATGGCCTGGCGCCAGGAGTTTCCGGCATAGTTGTTCGACAGGGCAATCTTCTTGCCCGAAGTGTCGGCCATTGCGGGCATGGATGTGGCGAGAAGGCACAGTGCCGCGCTCGCCAGAAGGGTTTTGCTGGTCTTCATGATCTCACTCCCTGTTGTCCGGCGCTCTTGGCCCCGGTTTCCTCCAAACAGCCGGACGTGGCCCGGTCTGAATTCCCCGCCGAGTTCCTCTTCTCGGCAGGATCAGGATGGAGCGAACGGCGACATCTGTACAGATCGAGCGCGGCAGGACGTTTGCGGGATCTACGCAAAGTCTTGCGGGATTCCGCAAGACGACCACCCTATCGAGATGTGTTATGAAGGAGATGTGGCCGTGGGAGTGGCCGCGAGGAGGACATCATGCTCAAGATCGCGCCGTCAGCGCTGCTCGATCACTATCTCGGCATATCCAGGCTCCTGGCCGGCCAGCTCGATTTTCGCTCTGCCATCAAGGCCGTGGGCGTCGAAGTATCGCACATCGTTCCGCATGACCACCTCGATGTCTGCATCACCATGGTCAATGGCCTCTACCACACGGCTTATGAAACAGGCCTCGATACGTTTTGGGGACAAACCACACCAGCGCCAGTGGCAAGCAGTCCGATCAGAGCCCTGCTCTGGGGGGAGATCGACTTCCTCCTGACAGCCGATGCCCAGCAAGAGACGCGCTACCACGTCGACACGCCCTTCACCCGCCCGATCTTCGAACACAATCTGCGCAGCCGCATTCATGTGCCGCTGAAGGTCGGCGGTGAAGTGATTGGCGCGCTGAGTTGCTCGTCGCATGCGGTCGGTTTCTACACCGAGCAAGACGTGGCCAACGCCCAGTCGATCGCCGACCTGCTGGCGCCCTACTTCTTCGCGCTCAGAGCTGCCGAACAGGCCAAGCAATCGGCGATTGTCGAAGCGGAGGCACGGGCGCGGGAGGAAGGCTTGCGGGCCGGTGCCTTGAGCCTTACCGAAGCGCTGGAACGTGAGCGTCAGCGCATCGGCATGGATCTCCACGATCAGACGCTGGCCGATCTCACCCGCCTGTCGCGGCGCATTGACCGGTTGATGCAGGAAGGGGCGGTCAAGGGCGAGGCGCTGGAGCCGGTTGGACGCGGCCTGCAGCACTGCATGCAGGGTCTTCGCGAAATCATCGAGGAGGCCAAGCCCTCGGTGTTGCAGCTCTTTGGTTTCGCCCATGCCATCGAGAACCATCTTGACCGCGCCGTACGCGACCACGGCTCGCGGCTTGCCTGGAGCCTCAGCGACGATACCGACGGTCTGATCGACACAATCGACCAGTCGGTCCGCATCGCCCTGTTCCGCATCACGCAGGAAGCGATCAACAATGCCGTGCGCCATGCTCATGCAAATGTTCTTGAGCTGAAAATGAAGAGCGCGGCAAACGCATTGACCATCGAGGTGGCAGATGACGGGCAGGGCCTCCCGCGGTCGCCCCGTCGTGCCGGTGGCGGCATTGAAAACATGGTGACACGGGCGCGCCTGATTTCGGCCAAGCTGACGCTGGGGGCCACGCGCGACGGGAAAGGGACGGCCATGCGGGTACAGATGCCGCTCTCCCTCGCCAAAGCAGGACTGCTGGAGGGCGTGAAGTGAAGGTTCTCATCGTCGAAGACGATCCGCTGCATCGGTCCTATCTGCTGGAGGCGGTCTGTGCTGCTCTTCCCGAATGCGACAAGGTCATCGAAGCCGGCAACGGCGTGGAAGGCGAGCGCCTGGCGCGCGACCACAAGTCCGCCCATGTCGTCATGGACCTGCAGATGAACGCCCGCAACGGCATCGAGGCTGCGCGCACCATCTGGAAGGAGCGACCGGATACCCGCATCCTCTTCTGGTCGAATTATTCGGACGAGGCCTATGTGCGCGGCGTCTCCCGCATTGTCCCGGACGGTGCGGCCTATGGTTACGTGCTGAAATCAGCCTCCGACGAGCGACTGAGGCTCGCGCTGCGCAGCATCTTCGTTGAGGCGCAGTGCGTCATCGACCGCGAGGTGCGCGGCATGCAGCAGAAGAGCCTCGGTCAGGTCAGAGGCTTCAGCGACAGCGAATACGAGATCCTCGTCGATATCGCCCTCGGCCTGACGGATCGCACGATTGCGCGGCGCCGCGGCCTGTCGATCCGCAGTGTCCAGAACCGCCTGCAGCAGCTTTACGAGAAGCTCGACGTCTACCAGATGTCGGTCGAGGACAGTGATGAGGGGCGGTTCAATCTGCGCGCCCGGGCGGTGACGGTCGCGCTTCTGCGCAAGCTGTTGAACTATAGCGCCCTGGAGCGCGCCGAAGCCGAGCTTGCGGAATGGCTGCGGTCTCACTGAGCTACCCAGAGGGTCCAGATGGCTGTTGACGATCGCCCGCGAAGTTGAAAAACCGGACCCATGGACGAACCGTCGAACGCCACGGAAGATCAGCCCACGCCACGCATGTTGGCCTGGGCAAAGAACTCGGCTGCCTACCGGCTCGCCAAGCGCATGATGACGGAACGCGAACTCGCGGACGCAATCAGGCGGAAGGCGCGCAGTAAGTTCGAGGATATTAGTGAAGCGCAGCTGAATGCGCTGGCGGAGACGGCCCTTTCCTTCGGGCGCAGCATGAAGGCGCTGGACGACCAGAACTATGCCGAGATCCGTGCGAATTCGGCGGCGCGCAGCGGCCGTTCCAAGCGCGCGATTGCCCGAAAGCTGGCCGAGAAGGGGGTTGATCGTAGCATCGTCGAGGCCGTTCTTGTTGACGCGGACGATCTGCGCTCAGCTGTCGTCTATGCCCGCAAAAAGGCTTTTGGCCCCTTCCGCCGGCCAGGTATCGAAGCCGACGACGCCCGCTGGAGCAAGGAGATCGCCTCCTTCGCCCGCCAGGGCTTCGCCTTCGATCTGGCAAAGCGCGTGCTTGCCATGGATGGCGAGGAAGCCGAGGAAATCCTGGTTCGCCCGGCGTGAGCCGGAAGGCCTGCTCTCAGTCCCGGGCTCGCTGGAGCATGCCGAACAGGTCGCGCGGATCATCGGGGTCGGCAATAAGGTCCACGGGCTGGTAGAAGGCCGTGTTGCGGACACGTTCGCGTACATAGCGGAGGGCCGAGAAATCCTCGATTGCGAAGCCGACGCTATCGAACAGGGTGATCTGCTTCTCGTTCCGCCGACCCTCGGCCTCGCCGGTCACGACCTGCCAGAGTTCGGTGACGGGATAGTCGGGATCCATCTGCTGGATCTCGCCTTCGATCCGCGTCTGCGGCGGGTATTCCACGAATGTGTCGGCGCGGGAAAGAATGTCGCGGTGCAGTTCGGTCTTGCCGGGGCAGTCTCCGCCGATCGCGTTGATGTGCACACCGGCCCCCACCATGTTGTCGGTGAGGATTGTCGCATACTGCTTGTCGGCCGTGCAGGTGGTGATGATCTGCGCACCCTCGATCGCGGCTTGTGACGTCGTGCAGGCGGTGACCTGAAGGCCAGCGCCCTCAAGGTTGCGGATGGTCTTGTCCGTCGCCTTCGGGTCGATGTCGAACAGCCTCAGATGGGTAATCCCGAGCACGGCCTTCATGGCCAGCGCCTGAAATTCCGCCTGGGCGCCATTGCCGATCATCGCCATGGTGGTGGCACCCTTGGGTGCCAGATGGCGCGCGGCCATGGCAGACGTCGCTGCCGTTCTGAGCGCGGTCAGCAGGGTCATCTCCGTCAATAGCACAGGATAGCCGGTCGAGACGTCGGCGAGCAGACCGAAGGCGGTGACCGTCTGCAGACCCTCCGCCATGTTCTTCGGGTGGCCGTTCACATATTTGAACGAATAGATCTCGCCGTCAGAGGTCGGCATCAGCTCGATCACGCCTTCCCGCGAATGCGAGGCGACTCGCGGTGTCTTGTCGAAGAGCGCCCAGCGCCGGAAATCCGCTTCGATAACGTCGGTGAGTTCGTTCAGTACCCGCTCGATCCCGATATGGTGCACGAGCCGCATCATGTTCTCGACGCTGACAAAGGGGACGAGGGCTTTTTCCGAAGGGGCTGGCGCTGTCATGATCCACCGATTGAAGAGGAAGCTGAGGCCAGTCTAGCGATGCTCTCAGCAACTCGAAACGGCGATAATCTAACAGTATGCGCAATCTGGCGAGCAAAATGACATCACTGATGGCGCATAGTGTCAGCTATCGCGAAAAAAAAGCAGGGGCGGAAGCCCCTGCAAGGCGTCTTCTTCGGGAGGACGGAAAGTCACTTGAACTGCGCGGGTAGCCACAGGGAGAGTTCCGGGATGAATGTCACCATCAACAGAACCGCGACGCAGGCTCCGAAGAAGGGCCAGACGGTCTCCATCGCTTCCCGGATCGAGATCTTGCCGACGGCACAGCCGACAAACAGCACCGTGCCCACGGGCGGCGTGATCAGCCCGATGCCGGCGTTCAGGATCATGATGACACCGAAATGGACCGGATCGATGCCGAAGGCCTGAACGATCGGCAGGAAGACCGGCGTGGTGATGATGACAAGGGGGGCCATGTCCATGAAAGTGCCGAGCACCAGCAGTGCGATCGTGATCAGGAAGAGTACGACCATCGGATTGTCCGAGATCGACTTGACCAGCTGGATGAGCGTGAGCTGGACCTGCAGGAACGACATCAGCCAGGCAAAGGCGGCAGCCATGCCGATGACGAGAAGAACAAGCGAGGTCGTTTTCACGGCTCCCAGTATGGCCTCCACGAAGCCGCTCCAGTTGAGCTCCCGATAAACGAAGATCGCGACGAGGAAGGCATAGAGGACGGCGATGCAAGAACTTTCAGTGGCGGTGAACACCCCTGAGCGGACGCCGCCGAAGATGATTGCGATCAGCAACAACCCCGGCAAGGCGGCGAAGAAGAAGACCAGCAGCTTGCCGAAGCCCGGGAAGGGCTCTGCGGGATAGCCGCGTTTGCGTGCCACGACATAGGCCGTAACCATCAGGGCGATGGTCAGCAGGATGCCCGGAATGATGCCGGCCGTGAACAGGTCTGCGACCGACACGGTGCCACCCGCGGAGATCGAATAGAGGATCATGTTGTGCGACGGCGGGATCAAAAGGGCGATCAAGGCCGAGCTGATCGTCACGTTGACGGCGTAGCCGCGATCATAGCCGCGCGCGGCCATCTGCGGCACCATCAGGCCACCGATGGCCGAAGCATCGGCCACGGCTGATCCCGAAATGCCGCCGAAAAGCATCGAGGATACGATGTTGACCTGTCCGAGGCCGCCGCGCAAATGGCCAACGAAGCCGGAGGCGAAGCGCACAAGCCGGAAGGCGATCCCGCCGCGCACCATGAGGTCGCCCGCGAAGATGAAGAACGGGATCGCCATCATCGCGAAGATGTTCATGCCGGAATTCAGCTGCTGGAAGATCACGATGGGCGGGATGCCGAGATAGAGCACCGTCGCCAGCGACGCGACGCCGAGGCAGAAAGCAATGGGCATGCCGAGCGCCATCAGGATGGCGAATGTGCCAAAGAGGATAGAATAGGCCATTCAGAGCACCTCGGCGTTTGCCGCATCGTCCGACATGGCGGCGACCGGGGCAATAAACGTGTCGATCAAGCGTTCGAGCGCGAAGATTGAAATCAGCGCGCCACCTGCGATCAGGGGGATGAAGTCGATCCCGCCCGGCCATCCAAGGACCGGGATCCGCGCCGTCCAGGTCCCCGCGGCCAACTGCGTGCCATAGTAGGACATTGCACCGCCAAAGATGCAGATCAGCCCGAGGCTGACCAGATCCATCAGGCGCTGAACGCGAAGCGACATGTTGTAGCGCACGATATCCAGCCCCAGATGCACGCTTTCACGCACACCGACGGCAGCACCCAGCAGGATGAACCAGGACATCAGTTGCAGCGAAAGCGGTTCAGACCAGCTCGGCGTATCGTTGAGGACGTAGCGGCCGAATACCTGCCAGCCGATGATCAGGGTCATCAGCACCAGGCCCGTCCCGGCAAGGTAGAGGCAGGCGAGGCTCAGCCACCGGAGCCCGGGTCGAATGGCCTGCATGAAACGCGACATGGATTCCTCCGAAATCCGCAAAAACGAAAACCGGCCGCATCTGGGATGCGGCCGGTATGGCATGTCACTTGACGGCGCGGACGCGCTCGACGAGGTCCTTCATCTTGGGATCCGTGATGAACTTGTCATAGACGGGCTGCATTGCGGCCGCGAACTCATCCTTGTTTGGCGTGATGATGTTGGCACCGGATGCGCGGATTTTTTCTTCCGATGCCTTCTCGCGTGCCTGCCACAGTTCACGCATCTTGCCGACCGATTCCTTGGCAGCTTCCCGGATGACCTTCTGGTCTTCCGGAGTGAGCTTGTCCCAGGTGACCTTCGAAATGGCCAGAATTTCCGGCGTCAGCGAATGGTCGGTGAGCGTATAGTTCTTGGCAACTTCGAAGTGGCGCGAGGATTCATACGACGGCCAGTTGTTCTCGGCCGCGTCAACCACGCCGGTTTCGAGCGACGAATAGACCTCGCCGAACGGCATCGGCGTCGGGTTGGCGCCGAAGGCTTCCATCATCGCGATCCAGAGATCGGACTGTTGGACGCGAACCTTCATGCCTTTGAGGTCGGCCAGGCTCTGGATCGGCTTTTTCGTCGAATAGAAGGATCGCGCGCCGGAATCGTAGAAGGCAAGCCCGATCAGACCATGCGGCTCAAAGGCAGCCAGCACTTCGTCGCCGATCTCGCCGTCCACCACTTTGTGCATGTGGTCGGCGTCACGGAACAGGAAGGGCAGGCCGAAGACAACCGTTTCCGGTACCAGATTGTTGAACGGCGCGCTGTTGACGCGGTTCATGTCGATCACGCCGAAGCGGGTCTGCTCGATCGTGTCCTTTTCCGAACCCAGGGCTGCATTGTTCATCACCTGGATGACGATGCGGCCGTTCGTGCGCTCTTTCACCAGGTCGCCCATGAACTTCACGGCATCGACCGTCGGGTAGCCGTCGGGATGGATGTCGGCGGAGCGCAGGGTGATTTCCTGGGCGAAGGCGGCGCCAGCGCCGAGGGTAAGCCCCATGGCGAGGCTGAGCATTGCGGCAGTTTTCATTGGTCTTCCTCCTCTTTGATTAAGCCGCCGAAACCTCCCGTTTCGACGGAATGCAATTCGGCTACCTGTCTCCTGCAGGTGGAATGCCGAAAAGTTCTTCAGGGTTGTCGACGAGCGCGCGCTTGCGTGCGGCATCATCGGGCAGCCAGCCGAGCACGGTGTCGGTGAGCGCGACGTCATCAGGATAGTCTGCCTGGGCGCGCGCCATATTGTGGGGCCAGTTGGACCCCCAGACGATGCGCTCCGGCGCATACGCCGCGATAGCGCGGGCCACAGCCGCGACATCAGCAAATTCGGGGGCGCCGGATTTTGACGATTCATAGACGCCGGCAAACTTGAACCAGCAGCGCCCGCCGTCGATCAACCGCTTGGTGGCCTGAACCTGTGGGCTTTCGGGCGTCACGCCACAAAAGAACTTGCCGTGATGGTCGAGCACCCAGCGGGATTTCAGTTTCGCAAGTCGTTCCTCATGGTCGAGTATGTCGCTGCCGTCGAACTGGACGGCGATCATCCAGTCGCGGCTGGCGGCGATCGCATCCACCTCTTCGAGTTTGGTCAGATCGGTGGCGCCGCCCGGCAGGTTCATGATGCGCGCGCCCCGGACGCGCGCCGCCGATAGCCGGTCGAGTTCGGCTTCGCTGGTGCCGGCATCAAGGTTTGCGACGCCCCAGGCGATGTCGCCGAACCGTTCGAGGCTGGCGATGAGATTGGCGTTGTCCCGTTGGTGCGCCATGCCCTGGGTGACGATCACGCGATCGATCCCGATCCAGTCCATGAACTGTCGATACTGCTCAGGGGTCGGCAGATCGCCGACCGGCAGGTTCGGGCCGCCTGGCACGGCGGGGTAGCCTGGCATGTAGGCGTGCATCTGGGTGTCGATCGCGCCCTTGGGAAGCGTGATTGCGGGTTTGCGACCGGAGAGGGGGCGGATTAGGCTCATCATTCGTCCCTCATCTTGAACTCGGCCAGCGCATCCCGGTTGATCTCGATGCCGAGGCCGGGTGCGTTTGGAATGGCGACCACCCCGTTCACGTGTTCGATCGGCTCCTTGACGACGGCCTGGCGGAACGGATTGTCGGTGCGATCGAATTCCAGGATCGGCTCGATCGGGTTGACCCGAACGGGGTCTGGCACCATGGCCGCGAGGAACTGCAGGGCGGCTGCGATGTGCACGGCCGTGCCCCAGACATGCGGGACGACACGCACGCCGTGAAGGGCGGCGAGATCAGCCACGCGTTTGGCCTCGGTGAAGCCGCCCACACCGGCGAGATCCGGCTGAATGATATCGATCGCGCGGGTCTCGATCGGCTCACGCATGCCCCAGCGGCTCTGCCAGGTTTCGCCACCGGCCACCGGGATCGGTTGCTTGGCACGCACTTCGCGGTAGGCGGCGAGCTGTTCCGGCACCACGGGCTCTTCCAGCCAGTCGAGACCATAGTCTGCCGCACGGCAACCGAATTCGATGGCTTCAAGAACGCCATAACCATGATTGGCATCTGCCATCAGACGCATGTCCGAACCCGCGGCGTCCCGGGCGGCGCGGATGACGCGCAGATCTTCCTCGATGCCGAAGCCAACCTTGATCTTCGACGCGTGGAAGCCCTGAGATCTGTAAGAGGCGATGTCACGTGCATTGTCTTCGACACGGTCGACGCCGTCGCGCTTGAAGCTTCCGGTCGCATAGGCCTTGACGCTTTCGCGAAACCGGCCCCCGAGTAACATTGAAACGGAGGTCCCGAAATGCTTGCCCTTGATGTCCCAGAGCGCAATGTCGATGCCGGAAAGGGCGGTCAGTGTCAGGCCACGCTGCCCCTGATCACGCAGTGCATTGTAGAGAACGGCCCAGATCTTCTCGGTCTCCAGCGGGTTCATGCCGATCAGCCAGTTGCGATAGGCCGCGACCACCGCCGCATTCGGTCGCGCCGGACCAAGGCATTCGCCCCAGCCTGTGAGCCCGTTGTCGCAGACGATCTCGACGAGCACATGAGCACGCCGATCGAAGCGCATGGACGCGCTCTGGAACGGGACCGAGAGCCTGTGCTCGAGAAGATGGGTGCTAACCTCGACGATTTTCATCTGGTGCGTCCTCGCTCAGCGCTTCCAGGGGGCGATAAGCTGGGCCATCATGTCTTCTTCTTCCGCCGTCAGGTCGTCGAGGGGCGGGCGTACCTTGCCAGCAGCAAAACCCTGCAGGCGAACCCCGGCCTTCACGGCCGAAACCGCATAACCCTTGCGGCGGCTGCGGATCGCCATGAAGGGATAGAAGAAATCTCTGAGAATTGTCTCGCAGCGTTCACGTTCGCCAGCGCGCAGCGCCTTGTAGAATTCCACGGCGAGACCGGGCACGAAGTTGAAGACGGCAGATGAATAGGTGGTGAAGCCGGCACCCAGATAGGCTTCCGCAAAGAGTTCCGCGGTCGGCATGCCGCCGAGATAGGTGAGCCTGTCGCCCATGGTCGCCGTAATCTGGCGTACGAGGCCGATATCGCCTGTGCCATCCTTGAAACCGACCAGATTGGGGCACTCGTCGCACAGCCGCTGCAGCGTTTCCACGCCCAGGATTGAATTGTCGCGATTGTAGACCATGACGCCGATGCCGACGGACTGACAGATCCGTTTGACGTGATGGTACATGCCCTCCTGCGGCGCATCGATCAGGTAATGCGGCAGGAGCAGGATGCCATCCGCGCCGACCTTCTCGACGGAGCGGGCAATCTCGATCGCGATTTCGGTGCCATAGCCGCAGCCCGACACGATCGCCGTCTTGCCGGCTGCTTCCTTGGCGGCGGCAACAATGCGGGGAACTTCCGATGGCGTCAGCGAAAAGAACTCTCCCGTGCCGCCAGCCGCAAACAGCACCGGCGCATCGAAACCAGACAGCCATTCCACATGCTGCGCATAGCTGTCGGACTTGAAATTCCCGTCATCATCGAAATGCGTGACAGGGAAGGAGAGCAGGCCGGCGCCGAGCGCGACCTTTATTTCTTGCGGCGTCATGGTCGAATGTCCTCTCTTGGCCTCCTCAGGCCAAGTTGTCGTACATATTCCACGCGCTCATGTCAAATGTTATCGTACAGGTTGGCGTTGTTCTCGCAGGAGAGCCCGGTAGCGGCCCTGACTGCCGCGCAGATGCCGGCGCATGGCATCGCGCGCGGCCTCCTCGTCGCCAGACGAAATGGCCTCGACAATATCGGCATGTTCGGCATCGATCAGACGCAGATAGCCGGATTGATCGTCCTCGCTGTCCTCGTCTCGCAAGGCGGCGCGCGGGATGGCACTCTTGCCGATCAGGGCCAGAAACTCCCGGAAGCGGGGGTTGTTGGTCGCTTCTGCGATGGCGATATGCAGGGCGAAGTCGGCCTCCGTCGTCGATTGCCCTGCCTCGAGACAGGCGCGAACGGCGTAGTGCTTCTCCAGGATGACCTCTTCCTGCGCCGGAGAACGGCGAAGCGCTGCAAGGCCTGCCGCCTCCACCTCCACAGCCGTGCGCAGTTCCAGAAGCTCTATCATTGAGGAAACGCGGGCCGGATCCACATTCCCGACCAGAAGCGGGGCAGGTGGGGGCTCGGTCGGGGCGAGGACGAAGACGCCAGCGCCCTGGCGCGCCTCGACCAGTCGGTCGGCGCGGAGCGAAGCGATTGCTTCGCGCACGACGGTGCGGGACACGCCATGCGCCTCGGACAGCTGGGCCTCACTCGGCAGCTTGCTGCCTGGTGGGAACTGCCCTCCGACGATGGCCTTCCGCAGATTGTCCCCCAGTCGCTGCACCAGCGTTCCAGCGCCTGCCTCGTTTCTCGCCTGCATTGCCATTCCGTGCCCCCGCCGATTCCATGCCGACTGCAAACCCTCGCGCGAGGGCCAGCATTCCTACTCTGTCTACGAAAGGTTTACGATATTGACCGGGTCAGGGCAACCTGTATGATAAGTTGATAAGTCATACCAGGGAGGAAGACGCGGTGAAGAGACTATTGCTGACGGGTGCTGCCGGCGGACTGGGTAGCGCGATGCGCGGGCGGTTGAAGGGGCTCGCGGAAATCGTCAGGATTTCGGACATCGTCGAACTGGGAAATCTGGCCGGTCATGAAGAGGCCATGCTCTGCGATCTGGGCGATCGGGCATCCGTGGACAGGCTGGTGAAGGACTGCGACGCCATTATTCATCTTGGCGGCATCTCGGTGGAGGACAAGTTCTCCAAGATCATGAATGCCAATCTGCTGGGCCTCTACAATCTCTATGAGGCGGCCCGCGAAAACGGTATGCCGAGAATTCTCTTTGCCAGCTCCAACCACACGATCGGTTATTACCGCCAAGACGAATACCTCGATCAGGACGTGCCGTTGAAGCCCGATGGTCTCTATGGCGTGTCGAAATGCTTCGGCGAGGCGCTGGCCCGCATGTATTTCGAGAAGTTCGGTCAGGAGACCGCCCTGGTCAGGATCGGGAGTTGCATGGAGAAGCCGAAAAACCACCGCATGCTCGCCACCTGGATGAGCCACGACGACTTTCTCGCGATGATCGAGTGCATCTTCCGCGTTCCCCGCCTCGGCTGCCCGGTCATCTGGGGATGTTCGAACAATGACACCCGCTGGTGGGACAATTCCCACGTCTCCTATCTCGGATGGCACCCGAAGGACAATGCCGAGCGTTTCCGTGCAGAGATCGATGCGGCGGTCCCAAGGCCGAAGCCGGATGAAGTGGTGGCGATCTACCAGGGCGGCCCCTTTGTAAGCGATCCGATCTTCGCAGAAGACTAAAACCTGAAGTCTGGTTTTGAGTGCGCCGGGTTCTCAGTAGAGCCCGGCTTTTTGCTGTCTGTCAGGGGAGCACATCGGTCGGACGAGCGATATTTCACTCGAAGTCAGATCCGGCAGCGACATCGCCGGCAACACATGAGTAATCACTAAAATTTTAGTAAAATGCAGAAATAAAAGCGTTTTTCGGCCCGAAATTAACTTCTTTTTCAATAATGGTCGCTCGAAGCATAACCAGTTATGTCATTAGAGTTAAGAAAGCGTTGCACTCACCCCCCGGTCTGGATTTAACTGCGGTCAACAAGTTAAGGGGTGAGTAACCATGTCTATTGAAGATCCGCGTCTGTCCAGCATCGACAATACTTCCGCAGTTGACGAATTTGACTCTGCGGTCGAGCAGCATCTGGGTTTCGTTCGTGAGACCGTAGACGGCATCGAGGTTGCCCAGGCCGAAACGCCTGACACCGGACGCACCGATCGCCTTCCCGCCCAGGCTCCGGTCGAAACGGCCGCTGCCGTCATTCCGGGCGAGATTTCGCCCGATGCCGAAAACGTCGTAACGCTGCCGGCCGGCATCGAACTCGACAACCTCGAATTCGCGGTCGAAGGCGACAATCTGGTTCTGGTCCTCGCGGACGGCACGGAGATCGTCGTTCTCGGCGGCGCTGCCAACATCCCGACATTCGTGATCGGCGATGTCGAATTGCCACAGGTCGCGCTCTTCGCGGCCCTCGAGGGCTCCAACATCAACGTTGCGGCTGGTCCTGATGGCACCTTCAGCGCACAGGGCAGCCCGTCCAGCAGCCGGAATTTCACCGACAATCCGATCGACGCCGGCCCGGAAGATCTGGCGCTGGCCGATCTACTCGGCGACACCGATTTCGGTGATGACGTGCAGGGCAATGCAATCTTCGGCGGCTCTGGTACGCCGTCTATCCCGCTCGAAATCGCATTGACCGAGCCCTTTATCTACGACGAAGCGGTCATTGCTGACGACGATACCGGCAACCAGATCATCACCGGCATTCTTCCGTTCAATCCAGGTCCGGATTTCGGCACCATCTCGCGCGTCAACTTTGCCGGCGCAATCAATGTCGACGAGGAAGGTCTTGGCCCGCAGATCCTCACAGGCTTCACCTCCGGTGGTCGTCCGATCACGGTCACAAGCTTCGCTGCTCCAGCCGACGGAGCCGATCTCGACTTCGTTGCACTCGAAGGCCGCGATTCTGAAGGCACTCTCGTCTTTACGCTCACGATCACCAATCGCGAGACAGGGGCGTTCGAATTTGAGCTCATCGGCAAGCTGGACCATCCGGATGCCGGCGCCGATGGCACCCAGGATGATCTCGACGACCTGCTGCGCCTCAGCTTCACCTACACGGTGACCGACCTCGACGGCGACAGCGTCACGGGCTCCTTCAGCATCGATGTCATGGATGATGCGCCGACCTTCGGTGAAGCCGATGCGGGTGCCGTGGATGAGGATTATCTCTACAACGGCAACATTGACGGCGAAGGCGATAGCGATGGCCTCCCGCCGAAGGGAGACGTGGCCCGGCTGTTCGAAGTGTCCGAGCCGTCTTCCGGTGGCGCCTATGCGGCTGGTTCGCTGGGCATCAACTGGGGTGCAGACAATGGCAATACAGGCGGCAATGCCGGCCTGACCGGTGCGACGGGCGATCGCGGTGTGGCCTTCACGCAATCGACGCTTGATGCGCTGATTTTGAAGGGTCTGAAGTCGGATGGTGTGACCCTCCAGTATGCCATCTCTGCGGATGGCACGACCATCGTCGCCTACAAGCCGTACATCGGCGAGCCGCAATACGCGAAGGTCGCGGCTTTCGAGGGGGAGGGTTCGGAAACGGAACTCGCCGGCAATATGCCGGAATACTCCGGCGAACCCGTCTTCATCGTCTCGGTCTCGGACATTGCCACCAATGGCACATACGAGTTCAATCTGGTCGGCAACATCGATCATCCGGATACGTCCACCGAGGATGATGTCGCGATTGATTTTGCGTTCACCGTGCAGGACAGCGATGGCGACACCGCCTCCTCCAGCTTCACGGTCACCGTCAACGACGACAGCCCGATCGCTGAGGTGTCCGCAGTTGCTCTGACGGTTGCGGAGAACGACATCAAGAACCGTCTTTCGATTGGTTCGGATCCGTTCAACCAGGAAAACGGCGAGGACAGCCGGAGCCTTCCGGCGCTCCTGGGCGTTGGCTTTGCCTCGACCGTCTCAGGCGAGTTGGCCTCAAGCGTCTCGTTCGGTGCGGATGGCGCAGCGGCAGGCGGCGGTTTCAGCTTCACGTCGGATGCAATCTCGAAACTGAACGATATGGGCCTTCTTTCGAAGGGCTCTTCAGTTGTCTTCACCACCATCAACGGCGTGATCGTCGGTTATGTGAACAATGCATTTGGCGGCTTCCAGCCCCTCATTGATCGGCCGGTAATGTCGATTCAGCTCGACAAGCAGACGGGTGAATTCGTCTTCCGCCTTTACGACCAGCTCGACCACGTCAAGGATAGTGACGTCGCCGAGAACACGGTTCTTGCGACCAAGGCCGGCGGGACACTCGAAAATCTCGACTTCGGCAAGATCATCCAGGCGACTGACGGCGACGGCGACCGCATTCCGCTGGACGGCAAGCTCGTCATCACGATCAAGGACGATATCCCGGAACTGAGCGGCAAGACGGAAGCCCGCACTGTTGACGAAGACGACATCCGCACCAGCCAGTCTCTGGGTACGAGCCCTGCCGATGGCCAGGGCGATGGTTCCTGGACCGGTGGTCCGGGCCAGAACGGCAATGGCGGTGCCTTCATCGATGGTTCGCTGGCTTACCTCGTGAAGGGTGGGGCAGATGACACGGTGAAGTTCTCGTTTATCGACGAAGATGCAGCCCGTGACGCCCTGGAGGCGCTCGGCCTGAAGTCCAAGGGGCAGGAACTCAGCTACGATATCCGCGACGGTGTCCTCTACGCCTTCGACAATGCCGGCCCGCATCAGGGTGTCAGCTATGACAATGGCGACCGCCTCGTCTTCAAGCTCACGCTGGGCGAAAATGGTTCCTACACATTCGAGCTTGTCGACCAGCTCGACCACGATAAAGGCAAGGGGCAAAACACCGACCTGCAGGACGGTCTGCCCCGCGGTGATGTCGAGGCGATCGACTTCGGCTCGATCATCAAGTTCACCGACTTCGACGGCGACAGCGTGGTTCTGAAGGGCGCCTTCTCGGTCACCATCAGGGACGATGTTCCGGAATTGAGCGGTGCCAAGATCTCCCGCACTGTTGACGAAGACGATATCCGCACCAGCCAGTCTCTGGGCACGAGCCCTGCCGATGGCCAGGGCGATGGTTCCTGGACCGGTGGTCCGGGCCAGAACGGCTATGGCGGTGCCTTCATCGATGGTTCGCTCGCCGGCCTCGTCAAGGGCGGCGCTGACGATACGGTCAAGTTCTCGTTTGTCGACGAAGA
This sequence comes from Peteryoungia algae, assembly GCF_030369675.1. Taxonomy (NCBI): domain Bacteria; kingdom Pseudomonadati; phylum Pseudomonadota; class Alphaproteobacteria; order Hyphomicrobiales; family Rhizobiaceae; genus Peteryoungia; species Peteryoungia algae. Next base: position 3,859,352 of record NZ_CP128477.1, read on the forward strand.
CGCAGCCCGTGACGCTCTGGAGGCGCTCGGCCTGAAGTCCAAGGGGCAGGAACTCAGCTACGATATCCGCGACGGTGTCCTCTACGCCTTCGACAATGCCGGCCCGCATCAGGGTGTCAGCTATGACAATGGCGACCGCCTCGTCTTCAAGCTCACGCTGGGCGAGAATGGTTCCTACACATTCGAGCTTGTCGATCAGCTCGACCACGATACAGGCAAGGGGCAAAACACCGACCTGCAGGACGGTCTGCCCCGCGGCGACGTCGAGGCGATCGACTTTGGCTCGATCATCAAGGTCACCGACTTCGACGGCGACAGCGTGGTGCTGAAGGGCGCCTTCTCGGTCACCATCAGGGACGATGTTCCGGAGGCTGTTGCTCGCAACACTAGTGCAACGCTGGTGGTCGATGAGACCTCCGGCCAGCAGAACGACGATCTCGGCTACTCGCTTTCGTTGTTCAACACTGTCGCCAACAAGGGCACCGACCCGAACATGGCGGCGCAATATGCCCGGCAGACGAACTTCGTCGCTGCTGACATCGACGGCGGTGCAGATGACGACGTCAAGGTCGACTGGTCTCTGAAGTTGAACGGCTCCAACGGACTTGCCTCCGGTCTCATGACCACCGAAGGTCGCTCCATCATGCTGTTCCTCGAAGGCGATCTGATCGTGGGTCGCTACGATAGCCCGTCGGACGGCAACACTTCGGTCAACTCCTCCGACCCGGCCGCCTTCGCGCTGCACCTTTCGGACAACGGCACGCTTTCCCTGGTTCAGTATGTCTCGATCAGGCATGACGATCCGGCAGACCATGACGAACACAACGACGCCGCCGATGGCAACCTGTCCACAGTCCTTCAGACTCTAGCCGGCAAGATCAACGCCGTCCTGACCGTCACCGACTTTGATGGCGACAAGGCCGTGAGCGAGATTGCCATCGGTGATCGGATCCAGTTCGAAGACGATGGTCCGGTGGCATCCGGTGCAGCGGTCACCAAGACCGCCGACGAAGATGACCTCTACAATGCACAGTCCCAGGGCACGAGCCCGGATGGTGACAGCGAACTGGCTCTGCTCGGCCTCGGCTTTGCGGCAACGGTCCGCGGTTCCATCGGCTCTGTCGTGAACTTCGGTGCCGATGGCGCAGCTGCCGGTGGTGGCTACTTGCTGGCGGCCAATGCGGCAGCGACCATGATGACGCTCGGCCTGGAATCGAAGGGTGGAGACCTGTCCTACCAGGTCTTCGGCAATGCGATCCTGGCCTATGTCAATGGCGGCAACAGCGCTGCCTTCGACAGCATCTTCGACCGTCCGGTCTTCTCGCTCGAACTCGATCCGCAGACCGGCGACTTCGTCTACCGCCAGTATGACCAGCTCGACCATGTCGCCGGCGGTGCCGAAAACACGGCCTTGCACAGCGCCTCTGGTTCGCTCACGGGCATCGACTTCGGTGCGATCATCGACGCCAAGGATGGCGATGGCGATACCGTCAACCTGACGGGCAAGCTGACGATCAATGTCGTCGATGACGTCCCGGAAGTGGCGATCTGGACGGACCGCACAGTCACGATCGACGAGACGGACTACAGGCAGAACGACGACACGACGAGCCAGACTGTTGCGGCTCAGTTCGCGGGTGTCCTGCGTGTCGGCTCCGATATCGACATGCTGCAGTCTCCGATTTTTGCCAAGGATGACGTTGTCGACCTCTCCTACGTCACGGGTGCGGACGAAAATGTCACGAAGTCGCTGACCCTGCAGATCGACAATGCCGCGTCTGGCGTGCAGACGACATCTGGCCAGGATATCGTGCTGTTCCTGGAGGGCGGCCTGGTTGTCGGCCGCGTCGGCGGCGCACAGGGCGTGGCAGCCTTCGCGATCGCCATCGACTCCGATGGTGGTGTCTCGGTTGCCCAGTACATGTCGCTGAAGCACCCGAACACCGGGAATGCTGACGAAGGCATCGACCTTACCGGCAAGATCTCTGCGGTCTTCTCCGTCAAGGACTTCGACGGTGACACCGTCACCAAGTCCGTCTCCATCGGCAACAAGATCGTCTTTGAGGACGATGGTCCGACCGTTGGCAGCAACGCTCTCATCCAGCTCGATGACGATGCCTTGGCCGGTGGCAATCCGGGCGGTCCGTCTGACGATGTCGAGACGGCTGTACTGAGCGGAACCCTGTCGCATGAGGGCGGTGCTGATGGTGTCGCCTCCATCCTGTGGGCACCGAACGGCATCAATGTTCCCTATGGTTTCTGGTTCGAATTGTCTGCTGATAGCAAGACGATGACCATCACGCAGAACCAGGGCGGCAGTTACGTGCCTGTGTTCAAGGCCGTGATCACGGACACGCTGACGGGCGCCTATGAAGTGACGCAGCTTGCGCCTGTGATGCATTCTCAGGGCACGATGCCCGGCACGGAAGACAACGTTCAGATCGGCTTCCAATATCGCGTGACCGATGGTGACGGCGATGTGGCCACCGGCACGTTAAACTTCAACGTTGATGACGACACTCCGAAGGCGGGCGCCAACGCGACAATCCAGCTGGATGATGACGCCCTGGCATACGGCAATGCTGGTGGCACCGGCGATGATGTCGAAACCTCGGTCCTGACCGGAATCCTGGCCCATAGCGGCGGTGCAGATGGGACGGCATCCGTGCTGTGGGCGCCGAACGGACTCACTATCCCCTACGGTTTCTGGTTCGAGCTGTCTGCAGACAGCAAGACGATGACGATTACCCAGGATCAGAACGGGACTTACGTACCGGTCTTCAAGGCGGTCATCATCGATGCATCCACTGGGGCCTATCAGCTGACGCAGCTGGCACCGGTCGATCACAAGGTTTCCGGCACTGAGGACAATCTTGAAGTTTCCTTCCAGTATCGGGTGACCGACAAGGATGGAGACGTCGATACAGGCACTCTCACCGTAAACATCGATGACGACACGCCGACTGGTGGCGCCGGCACGACCGCCTGGCTCAACGATGACGCTCTCACAGGTGGCAATCCCGGTGGTACTGGCGACAATGGGCTTGCCAATACGAGCAACGTTCTCAAGCACAGCTTTGGTGCTGATGGTGCCGGCAGCATCGCCTGGACGGGCATCTCCGTGGTTGGCGGCGGCAATGCGGCCGACTTCACCTCCAGTGTCAGCCCAGACGGCAAGACCCTTCAGGTCTTCCAGGCTGGCAACCTGGTCATCACCGGAGTGCTCAATCCTCTGACGGGCCAGTACACGCTGACCCAGAATGCGCCGATCGATCACCTGCCGGGCGGTGACGAAAACGAGGTAAAGTTCCAGTTCAAGTATGATGTCACGGATGGTGACGGCGATGTCGCCCCCGGCTACATCTGGGTCAACGTCGACGACGACACGCCGACTGGTGGCGCCGGCACGACCGCCTGGCTCAACGATGACGCTCTCACAGGTGGCAATCCCGGTGGTACTGGCGACAATGGGCTTGCCAATACGAGCAACGTTCTCAAGCACAGCTTTGGTGCGGATGGTGCCGGCAGCATCGCCTGGACGGGCATCTCCGTGGTTGGCGGCGGCAATGCGGCCGACTTCACCTCCAGTGTCAGCCCAGATGGCAAGACCCTTCAGGTCTTCCAGGCTGGCAACCTGGTCGTCACCGGAGTGCTCAATCCGCTGACTGGCCAGTACACGCTGACCCAGAACGCTCCGATCGATCACCTGCCGGGCGGTGACGAAAACGAGGTAAAGTTCCAGTTCAAGTATGATGTCACGGATGGTGACGGCGATGTCGCCCCCGGCTACATCTGGGTCAATGTCGATGACGACACGCCGACTGGTGGCGCCGGCACGACAGCCTGGCTCAACGACGACACGCTTTCTGGCGGCAACCCCGGCGGCGCGGGCGACCACGGTCTTGCCAACACGACCAATGTGCTGAAGCACAGCTTCGGTGCTGACGGTCCGGGAGGCATTGCCTGGACGGGGATTTCCGTCACTGGCGGCGGCAATCAGGCTGACTTTGCCTCGACTGTTTCCGCAGATGGCAAGACCATGCAGGTCTATCAGGGTAACACGCTCGTCATCACCGCAGTGCTCAATCCGCTGACTGGCCAGTACACGCTGACCCAGAACGCTCCGATCGATCACGTCAAGGGTGGCGATGAAAACGAGGTGCAGTTCCAGTTCAAGTACGACGTTACGGATGGCGATGGCGATGTCGCTCCTGGCTACATCTGGGTCAATGTCGACGACGACACGCCAATGGCGAAAGGCCTTGCTGAAGTAGGGTCTCTCTCTGAAACCGGTCTGCCGACCGTGAGCTTCGATTTCGGAGACCTCAATGTCAGCGTTGGTGCTGACAAGAAGGGCACTCATGTTGAAATCGGTACCCTGAATGGCCAGCCGATCATCAATTCGAACCTGACATCGGATGGTGTTCCGCTCGAGTATATCGTTCGCACGACCAACGGTGTCGACCAGGAGCTGGTGGCATTTAAAGCTGGCAGCACGGCTGATAATCCAGTCTTCATCGTTGCCGTACTTCATCCCGGCAGCTTCGCAACCACGCTGTTCCAGAATCTGGATCACCTTGGTTCGAACGATGACGTGCTGGCGCTCAATCTGGTGGCACGCGTGTTCGATGGCGATGGTGACTATGTCGACCAGCCGTTCACGATCAATGTCAATGATAGCGAGCCGACTGCGATCGACCTGACATCCGTCATGGACGAAAACCAGAGCATCGAGATCGCGCTTACGGAGGGAACACACTTCTCCTTCGGAGCGGACACGACCGGTACGGCACTTTCCATCGGTGCTGTGACCCTGAGCGACGGGCCATCCGGTGTCACACTCGGCACGCCGTCTGTCACCTTCGACCCGAGCACCAACAAGATCTCGATCGTGCCGGGCGCCGCCTTCGATGCACTTGCCGCAGGTCAGACGGTAGTCCTGCATATCCCGTATACGGTGAAGGACGGCGACAACGACACGATCACCAAGGACATCGCAGTTACCGTTACGGGTACGAATGATGCTCCGGTCATCACGGTGGCATCCGGAGATAGCGCCGCATCCGAATTGCGTGAAACCGATGCCGGCTTGGCGGCGACGGGAGCTTTGACAGTTACCGATGTTGACGTGACAGATGTCGTTACGGCAGCAGTTACTTTCCTTGAGGTTTCGGGCCCGGATTACGGGACCAATCTCACACACCAAGAACTGAACAGTTATTTCAAGGTGACCCCAGGCACAGTTCTTGACGGCAGCCAGACAAGCGGCAGCCTGACCTGGAAATTTGACAGCGAGAATCAGGCATTTGATTTCCTTGCCGCGAACACACGGTTGGTTCTCAAATACACGATCACGGTCACCGACAGTTCGGGTGCTACGGACACGCAGATCGTCGAAATCGGGATCAACGGCACGAATGATCTTCCCACTATCTCGGCGTCGGTGCCCGTTCACCTTGTGGAAGAAGGTTACCAGCAGGCCGGCGTTGCGTCCTCTTCGGCAACGCTTACGATCGATGATGTGGATGGGACCGCTTCGTATGATGCAAATGCCTTGTCCACGGGCGGCTGGACCGCTGGCAACGACGGTACTTGGACAAAGACTGGGGCTTATGGTGTCGCGACCCTTAGTGCAGGGACAAACACGATCACCTATGTGCTGAATAACAGCCTTGCTAACAGCCTTGGCGTAAACGACCATCCGCAGGAAACCTTCACTGTCCCAGTTCAAGACAGCAAAGGCGCGGTTGCATCGATAAACGTATCCTTCATCATCGATGGTACGAATGACGCTCCAGTCGTGAGTGGAGCCGTCACAGGAGCGGTGACTGAAGGAGGGGTGTCATCTACCCTGAACGCGCTCGCGAATGCAACGGATCCGGAAGGCTCCCCATTGTCGGTCATCAATATCGCCGCCTTGCCTGCCGGCGTGACCTATGATGTGGCGACCAAGAGTTTCACCCTTGATCCGACGCACTCGGCCTATGCTTCCCTCGCGGCGGGAGCACAGACAACCGTGACCGTATCGTACCAGGTGTCAGATGGCGCAGCGGCTACTCCGGCTGAGGTTTCCTGGGTTGTTACAGGTATCGCCAACAATGCTGCGCCCACTGTCGTCGGTGAGGCGATTTACATAAACTCGTACGATACGAAGATCCCGGATTGGGTGCTCTTGTTGAACGACAGCGATCCTAACGCCGGAGATGTACTTTCTGTTTCCGCTGTTCCGGGTTCGGCGGCACTATTTGACAGTGTCAACGACACTGGCACGACGACCACCTATACTGATAGTTCAACTCTCTTCGGCGCCGATCCAGGTGGCTCGTTCCAGTACACGGTATCCGATGGCAACGGGGGGACATCCTCACCTGCTACGGCGTCGCTGACGCGTGTCTTCGGCTCAACTATTGAGACGGGGAACGGTGATTCCATCGCCGTCGGAGGTGACTGGGATGACACGATCAAGGGCGGCAATGGCAAAGATGTTCTCGTTGGAGGTGCTGGTAACGATACGCTCAACGGTGGAAATGCATCCGACATCCTGTACGGCGGTCTCGGCGCCGACCGACTAACCGGCGGCAATGGACCCGACACCTTCAAGTTTGATGCGGGCGACTCGGGTGCTACCTCACTATCCCTCGGTACGATCTTCAGTGCGGGTTCCGTTTCAGGTTATGATACGGTTGTCGACTTCAAGAACATAGACAAACTGGATCTGCCAGTGACACCGATAGTGGCCGCCAATACTGTCGGTCGGGTGAATGGCGCAGATGCAGTCGGTTCAACAGGTTTCTTGTCAAGTCCGGTCACTGTATCGTATCATTCAATAACCAACGGGGTTATCACCTTCTATAGCGCTTCCAGCGGGGGGGTGATCTCAATAAACTCAAACGCAACACTGGCAGCGGTGGCCAAGTATCTGCAGAGCAATGATCTCGGTGAAGCGGGAACAACGGTAGCGTTCAAGACCGACTTCCTGGAAGGCAATGCGGACGATACCTTCATTTATCAGCAGGTCGGAGACACCCCCGATCCGCAGCGAGATATGTTGATCGGACTTGCGGATGTGACGATCAGCGACCTGAATACATTGGTCGCCAATGGCCAGGTCGACCCCATCATCCTCGACCTCGACAAGAACGGCTTCGCCTTTTCCTCGATCGACAATGGTGTCACCTTCGACATCAATGCCGATGGCAAGGCGGACCAGATTGCCTGGACCAGCGACGATGGCATCCTCGCCTATGATGTCGATGGCAATGGCCTGATCGACAACGGTTCGGAAATCTTCACGCCGAACTTCAATGGCGGCGCCTATGCCAGCGGCGTGGCGGCTCTCGCTTCGCTCGACTTGAATGGTGACGGCAAGATCGACGCAAATGATGCCGCCTTCGAGAAGCTCTCGATATGGGTTGATGCCAACAACAACGGTGTCAGTGACGAAGGCGAGCTTTCCAGCCTCACCGATCATGGTGTCACCAGCATCTCGCTGACGACCGATCAGACCGGCGGCACGGAGGATGACCAGACGATCTTCGCCGCGGGTGAATTCACCTTTGCCGATGGCTCGACCGGCAATTTCGTCGAAGTCGGCTTCGAGACGATCTTCGGCTCGGACATGTCCGACGCCCTGACCGTGATTGGCACCGATGGTGACGACATTCTGCATGGCGGCATGGGGCAGGTGCTCATGACCGGCGGGGCCGGCGCCGATACCTTCGTCTTCGACGAGACCGCGCTCAGCGAACTCGACGTGGCCGACGTCATCACCGATTTCAGCACTGAGGAAGGTGATGTGCTCGACGTCACGGCGCTGCTCGACAGCCTGCTCGGTGAGCAGGCGACGGCTGAAACCGCCGCCTCGCATCTGCGCACAACGGTCGAGGACGGCAATACCACCGTCAGCGTCCAGACCGGCGTCGATACCTGGAAGGATGTGGTCGTGCTTCACAACCATGACACCGCCGTGAAGATCCTGTTCGATGACAAGCACGCGTCGACCATCGTGCACGACTGAAACACATAGTGTTTTCAAGAGGGAAAGGGCGCCGCTTCGGCGCCCTTTCTGTTTTACCTCGATTGCCTGATCAGTTTTACTTCGCGGATTTGCGGAAAGACTCACTCTGGGACAGTCCAGAGGTGGCGTGAGGGTGATTTAGTCGCGTTTTCCTTGTTGCGTCTGGGAGACAGTGCTCCGGAACTTTAACGTTTCAGCAAGGGGATCAGGGAACCTGCTTTCAGGGTTAATCCGGGCCCATGGCGAATGAAATCGCGCGATTCAGCATTAAATCGTGGAAATGGGGGGATTTCCTACTCCGTTTTGAGTATATCATTCCCCCAAATGAGCACGCGCATGCATTTGTTTCCCACAGATCAAATTTGGGTGCATCTTTTAGACAGGACGATTGGACTTCCCACTGATGGCCGTGCCGGTTATATGTTTGCCCAAGGAAGATTTGGGTAGGGGCACTCAGTTGTTGACCAAAAAGACTTTATTCGCGGCTCTGTACACCTCGGCAGCCTTCGCCATTGCGTCCGTGACGCCTGCGAGCGCCATGTCGTTGCAAGAGGCCATCCAGAAGGCACTCACGACCAATCCGCAGATTTCGCAAGCGGTCCAGAACCGCGAGGCGGTCGAATTCGAATTGCGCCAGGCGCGCGGCCTGTACCTGCCCTCCGTCGATCTCGAGGCGAGCGTGGGAAAGCGCCGGCTGTCCAACGACAGCACGGGAACGCTGACGCGGGACTACGAGACTTTTAACAATTCCGAAGTCGGCTTGACCGTGACGCAGCGCCTGCTTGATGGCGGCGGACGCCGGGCCCAGGTCGATCAGCAGGCCTCGCGCGTCGATGGCGCCTCCTTCCGCGTGCTGGAGCGGTCCGAAACGGTTGCGCTGCAGGTTGTCCAGGATTATCTCGAATACATCCTCCAGGCGAAGATCGTCGGCGTTGCCAAGCAGAATGTCGATTTCCACAATGGCATCCTCGGCGACATCAACCAGGGCATTTCCGGTGGCGCTTTGACCGAGGTGGATTCGCTTCAGGGTCGCGAACGTCTCGATGCCGCCCGCGCCCGCCTGCGCGAAGCGCAGGAAGAGCTGGAACTGACCAAGATCCGCTTCTTGAAGACTGTCGGCGAGCCGATCACCAATGCGAAGGTTCCGGCCTCCGTCGGCAAGTTCCTGCCGCGTTCGCTCGATGATGCGATTGCGACGGCCAAGTCCAACAATCCGCGCATCTATTCGGCCCGCGCCGACATCGATGCGGCGGACGCAGCCGTCCGGGCCGCGCGCTCCAACTACGCACCGACCGTCGATCTCGAAGGTCGCGCCAGCGTCGGCAACGACGTCGGTTCCAGCCAGGGCAATACCAACGACGTTCAGGTTCGCCTCGTGGCGCGCTGGAACCTCTATCGCGGCGGCATCGACCAGGCGCGCGAGCAGGAACAGATCCGCCGCGCCAGCGAGCAGCGCTATGCGTCCGACCAGGTTCATCGCGAGATCGAAGAGTCGATCCGTTCGGCCTGGAATGAACGCAGAAGCCGCGGCGAGCTTTCGCAGATCCTGAGCTCGCAGTCGTCGCAGAATGCACAGCTCGTGTCCTCTTACGGCGAGCAGTTCAAGATCGGCCAGCGGTCGCTGCTCGACGTGCTTGACGCGCAGAATACGCGCTTCAACACCAGCATCGTCGCAGAGACGGCCCGTGTGGCCGCCCTCTTTGCCGAATACAAGATCCTGGCAGCGTCCGGTTCGCTGCTGAAGACGATGAACGTCAAGGCTGTCGGCGAAGCCGACGCTTATGCACGCAATGAGTTCTCCGTGAAGACGACCCCGAATGGGGCCTATGTCGAGCGGGATCCGCGGCAAAAGGCGGGAATTCCGATGGACCTCCTGGCGCCGCTTCAGTAAACGCCCATCCAATAGGATGACATGTTAAATTCGTTGATCGAACCGGCGGGCCCTCGTGCCCGCCTGAGCTTTCGTGCGTCCTTCAAGGCTGTGGCCGCGTTTTATGGCCGGCCCAGCTCCGATACCGTATTGTTTTCTGGTTTGCCGGACGAAATTGTCGAGTCGCTCGAACTCGACGATGTCGAGCATGTCGCCGAGCGCATTGGTCTCCAGGTCATGCAGATCGGCGTGAGAGCCATCCGCGAGAATGATTTCGATTGCCCGGCCATCGTCGTCCTCAAGGACGGCGGGACGCTGCCGCTGCTGGAAGTGAGCGATGACGGGATCTACACGCTGGACGTCCGCGAAGGGACGGCAGCCAGTCGCCTGAGCCATCAGGAACTCCTGGCACTCGGGCCCGAGGCGGCCTTTGCCTTCACACTCTATTATCGCAACGACAGCGAAGAGGCGCAGATTGGCGCCGCTGATCGGATCGAAAAACGCCACTGGCTCGTGCGTGCCCTCATCCCCTATTGGCGCACCTATCTGCGCGTTGTCGTGGCGGCTCTGTTCATCAATCTGATAGCGCTCGCCTCGCCCCTCTTCACAATGAATGTCTACGACCGGGTCTTGCCGAACAAGGCGATCCCGACGCTCTGGGTTCTCGCGGCCGGCATCATGGTCGCCTATATCTTCGACTATCTGCTGAAGGAGGCGAGGGCGGCCCTGATCGATCATGCCGGGCGCAATGCCGACCTCAGGCTGTCGCAGATGATCTTCGACAAGGTGCTCAACACCACGCTCGCCTCGCGGCCGATGTCGACCGGCGAATACGCCAATCGCGTGATGCAGTATGAATTCGTGCGTGAATTCTTCACCTCGAACACGATTGGTCTGATGATCGACACGGCCTTTGTCTTCATCTTCCTGATTGTCATCTACCTGATTTCCGGCTGGCTCGCGATTATTCCGGCCGTCGCTCTGCTCCTGTCTATCGCCATCGGCTTTCGTGCCCAGGCGCAGATCGGCCATCGCATGGCAGCCGCCTCCAACGAAGCATCGAAACGTCAATCGCTTTTGGTGGAGACGATCTCTACCATCGAGACATTGAAAAGCCTGCGCGCCGAAGCGACCATGCTGCGTCGCTGGCAGGAATTGATGAAGCATTCGAGCCGCACCAGCGAAGAGATCAAGCATATCTCGACCAACGCGATCAATCTGACGGCGCTGAACCAGCAGATCGTCAGCGTTCTCATCGTGATTGCAGGCACCTACGAATTCTCGGAGGGACGGCTTGCCATGGGGGCGATCATTGCAACGGTCATGCTGGCGAGCCGCGCTGGCGCACCTTTGGGGCAGATCGCCATGACGCTCGCGCGGTTCCGCCAGGCGACCCTGTCGCTCCGGATCCTGGATCAGGTCATGGAGCAGCCGGAAGACCGGCCCTCGACGGTTGGCTTCGTCAACCGCGAGATCAAGCACGGAGGTTTCAGCTTCCAGGACGTGACCTTCCAATATCCGGGCTCGGACTATCCCGTCATCAGCAAGCTGTCGGTCACCGTGGCCCCGGGTGAGAAGGTTGGCATCATCGGGCGCATCGGATCCGGCAAGACGACACTGGGTCGCCTGCTGGATGGTCTTTTCATGCCGAATGAAGGCCGCGTGCTGATCGATGGTGTCGACATTCGCCAGTATCACATGTCCGAAGTTCGATCGGCAGTCGCTGTTGCCGGCCAATCCTCCGATCTCTTCTCCGGGACCGTGAAGGAAAACCTGCTGATCGGTCGGGCCGATGCCACGGATGAGGAACTGCTCGAAGTGGCCCGGATGACCGGCGTGGAGGAGTTCGTTTCGCGCCATCCGCGCGGCTTCGACATGCCTGTGGGCGAGCGTGGCTCCAATCTTTCCAGCGGTCAGAAGCAGGCGATGACGATTGCCCGCCTGCTGCTGACAAAGCCGAAGATCGTCTTTCTCGATGAACCCTCCGGCGCAATGGATCTTGCCAGCGAACGGCATCTCATCAACCGCCTGTCCTCGGCCTTCGACAAGGACACGACGCTGCTGATCGCCACCCATCGTTTCACCATGCTCGATCTCGTCGATCGCCTGATCGTCATCGACAAGGGGCGGATCGTCGCGGATGGTCCGAAGAAGCAGGTGATCGAAGCCATGCAGAAGAAGGGTGTGAAGCCATGAGCCGCCCGATCGCCGATACACCGCCATTCATGGCCAGGATGATCGTCGCATTGGTGGCGGCGTTCATCGTGATTTTCCTCGCCTGGGCGGCCATCGCCGAAATCGACGAGATCGCCCGCGGCGAAGGCAAGGTCATCCCCGTTTCGAAGACACAGATCATCCAGTCCTCCGAAGCGGGCGTGGTCGAAACCATCGCGGTCCAGGTCGGCCAGGTGGTTCGCAAGGGCGAACTCATTGTTCAGCTCAACAACACGACGACGGAATCGTCCCTGGGCGAATCCGTCGCCAAGGCGCGCGCTTTCGGCGCCAAGATCGCACGTCTGGCTCTCGAAGAGGCGGGCAGTTACGACGCCGCATTCGTCTGTCCGGAAGATGTGCAAACCGTTGCCAGCGCTGTCTGCGAAAACGAAGAGCGGCTCTTTGCTGCGAACAAGGCGAGCTACCTCAACAAGGCGGGTGTGCTGCGCGAGCGTGTGCGCCAGCGCGAGAACGAATTGAGTGAGGCCCAGGCCAATATCGTGCGCCTGGAGCAGAATATCACTCAATCGACCCGCCAGTTTGATCTCATGAGCCCACTCGCAAAGAAGGGCCTTGTGGCGCAGACCGAGCTGATCGCGATCGAGCGCGAACTGACGGACCAGCGTGGTCAGATCACCGTCTATCAGGAAAGCCTCGAGCGCCTGAGGGGCGCCGTCGAAGAGGCGCGTCTCCAGGTCGAAGAGCTCGCCTTGCAACTGCGTCAGCAGGCACTGACGGAAAAGGCCCAGACCCTCGCCGAACTGTCAGTCATCGACGAAACGATCCGCGGTGCGACCGATCGCGTCAGCCGGACGGATATCCGCTCTCCGGTTGATGGCATCGTCAACACGCTGGAGGTCAATACGATCGGCGCCTATGTCGATCCGGGCACGGTGGTCGCGGGCATCGTCCCGACGGCAGACACGCTTCTCATCGAGGCTAAGATCTCACCCCGCGACGTCGCTTTCATCACGCGTGGTCAAAAAGCGATCGTGAAGGTGTCCGCCTACGATTTCTCGATCTTCGGTGGTCTCGAAGGCGAGGTCACCAACGTCTCGGCCGACAGCATCGTCGACAAGGAAAAGGGCGAGACCTTCTATCTCGTCCACGTCAAGACAGACGTGTCGGAACTCATCAGGGGCGACAAGGCCTATCCGATTATCCCCGGCATGGTTGCGACAGCCGAAATCATGACAGGTCGCAAGACGATCCTGAGCTATCTCATGAAACCGATCAACAAGGCGCAATCCGTCGCCCTGACCGAACGGTGAGCCATGACGTTCTCGGAGCGGCATCTGGCACAGACGGATCAGGTCGATCTCAACCCGGCAGCGATGCAGCATGTCGATGAGAGCGATGCCGAGCCCAAGTTCCGCGCAGTCGTTGGACGGGGCGGTGTCCGGCGCGGCATCCGCCTTGAGAGCATTTATTGGGACGGCCTGTCCTGGCTCCTGAACGGTTCCCGCCAGTCCATTGGTGATGTCGTCGAACAGGCTGCCGCCCAGGTCGGAGGCCACAGCAATCTCGCCTCCATGCTGCGGGTCGTTGCCTTCCGCTGGATGTGGCGCCGGCTGGCGCATATGGAAAACGTCTATTCGACGGAAAACCTCAACACGCTGATACAGGCCTGTCCAACGCCTGCTATCGTGCTCACCAAAGACAAGAAGATCCAGTTCTTCAACGAACCCTTCATGACAATGTTGAAGCAGCGACTGGTGCTCGGCAATATCGCGCAGTTGTCGTCTGGTTTCAGGTTCGTTCTTGATACACAGATCGATGAGGCGATCCTTGGCCTGGCCGGCAAGGGCAAGATGGTGACCACAGGCTTCACGGCGACCTGCGCCGGCAAGCAATTGACCGGGCAGATGAACCTGGCCATGGCGCCAAGCCACCAGAAGCAGATGGTAATCGGCTACGTCGTCCGCGGTTGACCGTCAGTGAGCGCGGGGCATTTGCCTCGCTGTCAGAGGTCTCCACCTTCTCCCGGAGCGATGCTGTCAAAGCTCTTCATGGCCAGAGCCTTCCCCTTCGTGCGCGTGCCATGCAGAAAGCCCCGGCCATTGGAGATCGAAAAGAGCGGCTGGTAATCCGGAAGCCTGCTATCGGCCAGCACCTGATCTCGCATGTTGTCGAGAATGTAATGCGTGCCCTGGACTTCGACGGACAGGACTGCGTGATAGAAATGCCGCTTCTTGTCGTAGAGGATCACGACGGTCATGTCCTTGAGCGCAATGCCCTGGCTTTCGAGAACAGCCATTTTCAGAAGCGCATAGTCCTCACAGTCGCCGAAGCCCGACTTCAGGGTCTGCGACGGCGATGACCACTGATCGAGACGACCGTGGCTGTCGATGTCCTTGCGGTACTTGATCCGCCGGTTCACCGCGTGGTTGACGAGATTGAGCTTGTCACGGACAGACGACATGCCGCTCCCCGCAGACGTGCGCTGCACGATAGCCTGCGAATCGAAGCAGTTCTTGCCACCGCATTCGAGGGCGCTGCCCTTGGCGATCTCGGCGAAGGTCGGAGCTGCCTTCTTCAGTGCGCCCAGCTTCTTGAAGGGAATGGCGATGGAGCCGAAGACGTCGTCTGCCTGTGTACCTGTCCGCTTGGAGTGTGACGGCTTCGGTGCAGGGATGACGGCGCTGGTCGACAATGTCTTGTCATTGGGCAGAAGCGCGACTGCGTCGAACGTCACGCCTCGATCGAGTTGGCGACCTGCCTCTATCCAGCCGTTCACGATCCGATCACTCAGGGTCTGGCCGAAGGAGGCTGCCAGCGGGCTCATGCCGAGCACGAGGGTCTGAGCAACCGTGGAGTAGGAGGAAAGTGATCCCGGCAGGATCGGCGCCGCTGTCGCATGTGAGGAAAGCAGGGAGACCGCTGCGAGGGCCGAGGCTGCGATAATATTTTTATTGTTGTTGAGCATCGCTATTCTCCGATTGTTGCTCGAAGAATAGCGTCATTGCTTGAATTATTGGTTCCTATACATGAATACTATACTTTAAACATCAGTCGGTGTATTAAATTAAAAGGCAGCGGATGGAGGAAGTCATCTGTTTACCAAGCTGATGCCAGGCCCTTGTGCGGAAGGCGGCGGAGCCTCGAGGCGATGTCTGTCGCAGCCAAATAATCCGGGATGCATGGACGGTTACCATCTTGGCAATCTGCCCAGATATGGAACGCCTTCACCCTTGCGCAAGGCAAGTCCAATGCTTACGGTCCCGGCTGGGATTGGGAGCAAAGCGTAGCTGTAATCATGGTGAAATCAGAAAAAGCCACGCGGAGACTTCTACGCGCCGGGACGATGGTCTTGGTGCTTGCCGCTCTTGCCTCATGTCAGACCGACGATTTCAAGCCCTCCGCTGCCGAAGGCGCGGCACCGGTCGCTGGCAATACCGGGCTCTACAATCAGACGCTGGGGTCGGGTCCGGTGAAAGTGGCCTATCTGGGTGTTCGGCGTGCCGACCAGCCAAGCCGACAGGCAGATAGCGAATATCGCGACGGCGCAGCCCTCGCCGTCAATACGTTGGGCTCCGATGTCGTCACGTTGACGCTGCTCGAAACCACGGACAAGCCGGAAGCCATCGAGGCGGCTGCAAAGACGCTCGCCCATCAGCAGGTGTCGCTGATCATCACCACGGCCCGGGGGGCGGAATTCGAGCTTGTCCAGCGCGGTCTGGGTGGCCTCGATGTGCCGATGATCGCGTTCCAGACCAATGACGTGCCAAGTCCGCCGAATGTCTATGCCTTCGTATCCAGCCCGGCAGACAGTCTGATCGAAAGCGCGTCCTTCGCCATGGCGGAGGGGGCAACGCATGCCGTGATCCTCGCAGCCAGTCCGGCCGAAAAGCTTGAGGCAGAGCGTATTGCCGCTCAGATCAAGGCCTTCGGAGCCAAGGTAGAGCCGATCATCGAGCTTGCCGGTGGTGCATTGCCCTCGAAGGCACTGTCTTCCTGGAGCAAGGCCGACATGGTCGTGTTGATGCCAGGCGTCAAGTCGCCTGGCGAAGTTCTGAAGAAAGCAGATGCCGCCAAGCCGCCGCGCCCCGGGCGCCGTATAGTCGCCAGCGCCGTGCTGACGCCTCAGGATCTGAACGAGCCCAAGCTCACCGGCAGTATCGTCTGCCGCTATGACCAGAACGTGCAGTCGCGGATCGGCAATCGCTTCATGTCGAGCTATGGCATGCCCGCCTCGGCGCAAGCCGGGTATGGTTTCGATGCCATGGCCATGTCGATCGGGCTCGCAGGGCGCTGGGGAAAGGTGGCGTTCGCACCTGAACGCCTCATGTCGCCTGACGGCTTTTCCGGCTCGCTGGGTGTCTTCCGCCTGGAGGGCGAGCGCAAGATCCGGCGCAACTGCGATATCTTCAAGGTAGCCAAAGGCTCCTATGTCTTCTTCCAGAAGGCGCCACCTACACTCTGATTACTTCGGTGTAGCCTGATCCGTTGTGTGCCATCCTCCGTTTACATTATCGTAAAACAGACCCATGCTTGGTATGGGTGACGATAGCGGACGCGGCCGGGCATGCTCGTGATCCGGGCGGTTCGGAATTGAAGGAGGGGCAGATGAGCAGCGTGCAATTGACAGGTGACGAGCAGCGCTATGCCGGG
This sequence comes from Peteryoungia algae, assembly GCF_030369675.1. NCBI lineage: Bacteria > Pseudomonadati > Pseudomonadota > Alphaproteobacteria > Hyphomicrobiales > Rhizobiaceae > Peteryoungia > Peteryoungia algae. The sequence continues at coordinate 3,876,064 of NZ_CP128477.1, forward strand.
CGAGTGCGGATCCTTCATTGGCTCATCGCAGGGCTTGTCCTTGCCACCTGGCCCCTCGGCCTGATGATCGGCTTCGTCAAGGAGGACGTGAAGCTCGATTTCTATCTGGTGCACGAAAGCCTTGGTTTTCTTATCCTGTGGGTCATGCTGGTTCGGATCGGTGCCCGGCTGACAAGTACCGCCCCGCTGATCGAGGCGCCAGCCCTTGAAAAAGCGGTGGCGCATCTCGTGCACGGACTGCTCTATGTCTTTCTGATCGTCATGCCGATCTCCGGCTTTCTCGCCACGAACGCCCACGGCTTCCCGCTCGAGTGGTTCGGCCTCTTCACCGTCTGGAGCCCGATCGGCAAGACGCCTGACATAGCCTTCGTCCTCTCGGCGATCCATGGCTGGAGCGCATGGATCCTTTTGGCCCTCTTCGCGTTACATTTTGCAGCAGTGGTATTCCACCACGTCATTCGCCGTGACGACACGCTTTATCGAATTTTGTAAGTCTTCGGGACAGGATCTCCATGCGTAAGATCGACATGACGGACCAGCTCTGGGCACGCCTTCTTTCCATGCGCGGAAGCCTGGGCAAAGCTGCCCCGGATGAAGCAGAAGCCGTCATGGCGCTCTATGCGCCGATGGCCGCAGCCGAAGGTCGTTTTGTCCTTGCCCAGGTCGGACAGTCTATCGACGGGCGCGTCGCTACCCCGTCGGGCGATGCCCGCGACATTTCCGGCCCCGACGGGATTGCCCATCTGCATCGCTGCCGCGCCTTGGTGGAAGCCGTTATCGTCGGTGTCGGGACCGTGAAATGTGACGACCCGCGCCTGTCGGTCCGCGCCGTCAAGGGACCCAACCCCGTCCGTGTCGTCATAGACTGTCGAGCCGAACTGACCGGTGAGGAGCGCCTGTTTCGGGACGGCGGCGCCCCGGTCATCCTGATCCAGGGAGCCGATGCACCGGAACGATCCCATAACGCCGATGTGCTGCGGGTTCCGCGGACTGAGGCGGGGCTTGACCCTCGCGATATTCTCGACGCACTCGCCGATCGCGGGCTCAGCCGCATTCTGGTCGAAGGTGGTGCCCGGACCATTGCCCGCTTCATCGAGGCCGGGCTGGTCGATCGGTTGCATGTGGCGATCGCGCCGCTCATCATCGGATCCGGGCCTGCCGGCATCGCGCTGCCCCCGATCGACAAGCTCACCAGCGCTTATCGGCCAGAAGCCAGAGTCTACGCCCTGGGCAGCGATATCCTCTTTGACTGCGACCTCAGGTCCTCAGCCGGCTCAGCGATGCGGCAGGGCGAGGATATCCGTGTGGCCGACCACGCATGAACTGCCGGCATCCGCGATTTTCTCCAGCCTGAAGTCCATCCAGGATTTGATATCCTCTCTGGTGAGGGTGCCAATCTCGGCCAATGGCCTTTCCAGCCCCTCGAGAAACGCCGTCTGCAGCGCCGCATCGTCCGGGCCCATGGTCCAGGGGCTGGTGCCGACAGAAATGCTGTAGCCGAGATTTTTGAAGCAATGCCTCAGATACTCTGTCGCATCGGGACCGAGGGCTGGCCCAAAGCCCTTGTCGAACCTTTGATGGCGGTTGAAGTCCGCCGCGACCTGTTCGTCAAGCGCGTGCTTTGCAGTCCACTCCATAACGCCATCATAGTTCAAGGCGGCATAGAGCCCGGTCCCGCTTCGAGAGAGCGCCTCGGCGAAACGATTGCAGAAATCGGCGGAGCACAGGTCGAAGAGCGCGGATGCCGTCACCAAGGTCACATCCGAGAGCGGGAGCAATTCTACCTCGTTGAGATCGAACTGTCGAAACGACACCGTGTCCCTCACGCCGATGCGGCGTTCCGCCTCTGCGAGCAGCAGAGGGTCGTAGTCGAGGAGGGTCCAGCGCGTGTCATCCGGAACATGTGGGGTCAGGCTGCGCCAGGTCGACCCGGTCCCGCAGCCGATGTCGAGGATCTTAGCTTGCCTGACACTTCCAAGATGCCCTGAAATCGTTTCGACCAGCGTCGAGGCCCGTGCTCGCAGATCGACGGGTTCGCGCAGTGCCAGCCAGTCCTTGTCGAAGCCGCTCATGATATCCTGTCCAATGTGTCGGAGATGATCTGTGCCGTTTCTGGCCAATCCGGCAGCTGCGCGCCCGCCTGCCGTGCGGCAATGGCCCGCCGCTTCCGCTCGGCTGGATCGGTGAGCAGGCGGCGAAGCGCCTGGCCAAAGGCATCTGCATCGTCTACCGAAACGAGTATGCCAGCGTCAGCAGGCACGACATCCGGTACGGCGCCCGCCTTGCATGCGACGATCGGTAGGCCATGAGAAAGCGCTTCGGCAAAGACCATGCCATAGCCTTCGTAGCGGCTGGCAAGCGCAAAAATGTCTGCACCGGCGAAATAGCCTTTCGGATCGTCGACTTCGCCAGCAAGGTGCACACGGTCGGTTAGATCCAGTTCGGCGACCCGGCGTGAGAGTTCGACACCGGTTGCCGGGTCGAGTGTCTTGCTGCCGATGATCGTTGCCTCCCAACCGAGATCCTCGATCGACTTCAACGCCGAAAGCAGAATGTCATGCCCCTTTCGGCGCGACAGCGTGCCGACCGAGAAGATCTTTGGGACAGAGTTGTCGGCAGGAGCGAATTCGGCACGCGCTGTCCCGGGCAGCGCCACGGTGATGCGCGGAGCTTCGACGCCATAGTTCGCAGCAATTTCACGGGCCGTCATCGGCGAGGTGACGATCACATGACGAGCAGAGGAGAGTGCCGCCCGTTCGCTTGTGCGGAGCCTCGTCTGCTCAGTCTCGGAAAGCCCGGTTTCGAGCGCGAGCGGATGGTGAACCAGTGCGACGATCTTCAGGCGTGCGGCCTCCGCCGTAGCCCAGGCATCGAGCACCCCGAAGGCAAGTCCGTCGATCACCACGAGCGTTTCGTCCGGCAGAGCCGAAAGCATCTTGCTCGCGCTTTGAACCGTCGCCTTTGAAGGCACCGGAAAACCGTCACCGAGCGGCATCAGATTGACTGTCCATCCCAGTGATCTCAAGCCCTCTGTCACCTTGCGATCATAGGCATAGCCGCCGGTTCTCAGCGAGAGATCGCCCGGATAGGCGAATATCAGCGAACGGCTCAAAGATCCGCCTCGTACCAGCCGCGCGCCGCATGGGATTCATGCAGCGTCACCTTGAGGCGGCAGATCCGGTGGCTACCGGGGCCGAGACGCTTGTCGGAAACGGCCAGGGCAAGCTGGTCGAAAATGTGCTTGGCGATCACTTCCGTCGTGCTCACCTTACCCTTGAAGACCTCCACTTCGTCGAGGTTCTGATAGTTGAGCGGCTTCAGAACCTCCGACAGTACGGTCGTGGCTGCACCAATGTCGACGGCGAGGCCATCCTCGTCGACGTCCTTGGTGAAAAATGCCGCATCGACGACGAATGTCGCCCCATGCATCCCTTGGGCCGGGCCGAAAACCGGGCGCGGCAGGCTATGGGCGATCATGATATGGTCTCGAACTTCAACAGCGAACATGAGCTCTCTTTCGTCAGTAGCGGATGCGATGGCACAGTGTGTCTTGTGCGGACAGGATACGAGCATAAGTGGCGGGCAGTTCAGCAAAAACAGTTTCACCGGAAATCAGGCGATCCAGGCGCGGGTCGAACAGCAGTTCGAGCGCCTTTGCCATGCGCCGCGCATAGGTCCAGCGCGCGCGTCGCTTGGCCGGGATAGACCCGACCTGGGAACTCACCAGCGAGAGCCGGCGCGAATGGAAGGCGCCGCCAAGCGGGATCGGCACCACCCGGTCCCCATACCAGCTCGCCTCGATAATCTTTGCCTCCATGCCCGCATGGGCAATGGCCTGCTGCAAGGCCTCGGCCGAGGCGGTCGCGTTCACCAGGACGTCGAATTCGCCATCGAGGGCGTTCGCCTCGCAAAACGTCAGGCCGAGAGCGGTTGCCAGCTCCCGCCGCGTCGCATCGCGGTCTACGATGGTCGTTTCGGTGCCGATGATACGGGATGCAAGATAGGCGACGAGTGAACCAACCACCCCGGCGCCGAAGACCGCGACGCGATCGCCCGGCTGTATGCCGGCGTCCCAGACGATGTTGAGCGCCGTTTCCATATTGGCCGCGAGGACTGCCCGCTGCGCTGGCAGCGTGTCAGGGAGGACGGTCACCTGTTCTGCGGGAAGAACGAACCTGTCCTGATGCGGGAAAAGGGCAAAGACCTCTTTGCCGACGAGATGCGAAGGCCCCGCCTCGATCTGCCCGACGGCCGCATAGCCGTACTTCACCGGAAAGGGGAAGGTACCCTCCATATGCGGCCCGCGCATCCGCTCGAACTCGCTTTCAGGCACGAGGCCACGAAAGACAAGTGCCTCCGTCCCGCGACTGATCCCGCTGTAGAGCGTACGCACGACAACGTCGGTCGGTGAGGGCTCGGCAATCCGCTCCTCGCGTAGCTGGCAGAGGCCAGGCGCTACAATCCACAGCGCGGAGGCTGCTTCCCCTTCGGCTACGGTCTGTTCATTTGCTTCGAGCTTCACACTGCGACCCCCGCGCACTAGATATATATCACAAGTGGAACGTATTGCGGCACAGAGCATTTGGTTCCGTAACCGTCATCAAATTAATTTTATGACGGATGCGCAAACCATCGCCGGAGTTGAGGCGTAGTGCTTGCCACTGATTAGGGAGTGAATGCCTCATGTCGAAATCCAGCCAGCCCGCTTTCCAGTTCCCTACCGCTGCGATCGAAGTTGAACGTGCGGTATCGGAGCTTCGTTATGGCCGTCCAGTGGTGATCAGCGAGGGTGATAGGAAGATTGCGGCTCTTGCGCTTGATTGCGTTGCGCCCTCCCTTTTCGACCAGTTCGCTGCGGTCACCGAGAACCGTCACGGCCTTCTGTTGACTGCGCCCCGCGCGAGCCGCCTCGGTATCGGCAGGGACCTTGATGTGGTCACGCCGCTTGCCGGTCTTTCCTTCGATGCTGCGTCGCGCCTCGCTTACGCACTTGGCGCGGAAAAGCCCGCACTCTGGCAGCCGGCAGATGCCTTGGCGACACAGTCTGCCGAGCTTGCACGTCTGGCGCTCTTGCTGCCGGCCATGGTCCTGGCTGACGTCACACAGATCCACGATCGTTTCGCCGGATGCTGCGAAATCGCCTCAAGTCGATTGAAGGGCGCCGATGCGGCGCGCCAGCGTTTCGACAAGGTTGTGCGCACCCGGGTCCCGCTCAAGGATCTCGGCGATGCCGATTTCGTCGTCTTCCGTGGCGGTCTCGCTCAGAAGGATCAGGTGGCGATCGTGGTTGGCAAGCCGGATGTCTCCAAGACGGTGCCGATCCGCATTCACTCCTCCTGCATTACGGGTGATCTCTGCGGCTCGCTGAAATGCGATTGTGGTGACCAGCTTCGCAACGGCCTGGCGCTTCTCAAGCAGGCCGGCGGCGGCGTCCTTCTCTATCTCGATCAGGAAGGGCGCGGCACCGGCATCGGCGCCAAGATGCGCGCCTATGGTTATCAGCACCTGGGTCTGGACACGATCGATGCCGATGCTGAACTCGGGCTTGCGGAAGATCACCGACGTTATGAGGCAGCTGTCGCCATGCTGCGTCTCCTCGATATCTCGAAGGTCGCCGTTTACACCAACAACCCGACCAAGATCGCCGGCCTCGAGCTTGGCGGTATCGAGGTCGAGGCACGGGCCGCGGTCACGGGACGTGTGACTGCGGAAAACGAGAACTACCTGCGTACAAAGACCCTGCGTGCCGGCCACCTGATGGACCTGGAAACGCTGGTCGCTGCAGAATAATATTCAGGCGGGCAGGGAGGATTGCAGATGGCAAGCGAGCCGGAACGGCTTGGCGGCGTTGATTTCGTCGGATCATGGGGCGTAAGCCGATCGGCTTTTGCCTCTCGTCTATTGGAACGGCGCGGCCTCCTGAACGATACGCTTGCTATCCTGTCCGGACTGCTTGCTGGTACGGGCGTCGTTGCGGTGCTTGCCTCCTTCGTTCTGCCTGTGGGATGGGATTTCGTCGCCTCCGTCATCGTGTCGCTCGCACTGATGTTTTCCCTGGTCATCTATGCTCTGCCGGCGCATCCGCATCGCCGCTTCGGATATGCCAATCTGGTGACGGCGTTCCGGGCCTCCCTCGTCAGTCTGACATTCGCAACCATCATCTGTTTCGAGAGTCTGGCGACCGTTGAGCTCGCTCTTTGGACGCTTGTCGGTGTGGTTCTCTTTGCCCTCGCCTTGGATGGCGTCGATGGATATCTCGCCCGTCGCTACGGCCAGGAATCGTCCTTCGGGGCCCGCTTCGACATGGAAGTCGACGCGCTCCTGATTCTGGTGCTCTCGCTGGCGGCAACCATCCTGGACAAGGCGGGGCATTGGGTGCTGCTGATCGGCCTCATGCGTTACGGCTTTGTAGCCCTAGGCTGGGTTTGGCCGCGCTTGAATGGCGAGCTTTTCCCGTCCTTCAGGCGCAAACTGATTTGTGTGCTTCAGATCGCGGCGCTCTGCATCATTCTGGTGCCATTCGTGACGCCGCCGTTTTCCACGGCAATCGCAGCGGCTGCCCTTGTCGCGCTTGTCTATTCCTTTGCCGTGGACATCATCTTCCTCCTGCGCCAGCCGGCCGAAGCATGATGGGCCTCGTTGACCGCTTCTCGACGTCCCTCGGGCTGGCGCGCTCGCTGGTTGTCTATTACGGCCAGCCCTGGCGGCGCTCGGCACTGCGCCGGTTCTACAGCTCCATCGTCAATCCCGGTGAACTCGTCTTCGATATCGGCGCCCACGTCGGCAGCCGCAGCAGCACATTGCTCTCCCTTGGGGCGAACGTGGTCGCAGTCGAGCCGCAGCCGGCCTTTGCCGAATTCATCGAGCGCCGCTTTGCCGCGCACCTGACCGGCTTCGAACGCGTGGCGGTGGGGCGCATGGCGGGTGAGATTGATCTGCTGATCTCGAGCCGTCATCCGACGGTGACGAGCATTTCGAGCCGCTTCGTCGAGACCGTCGGTCAGAGCAAGGGCTTTTCGCAGGTCGTCTGGGATCGCAAGGTGACGGTCCCGATGGTGACGCTCGACCACCTGATCGCGAAATACGGACTACCGGCCTTCTGCAAGATCGACGTTGAGGGCGCCGAGGCGGAAATTCTGCACGGTCTCACGAAACCGATCCCGCTGATCGCCTTTGAATACATTCCCGCAATGCCCTCGGTTGCGTCCAATGCAATCGACCGCTTGATGGGCCTGGGAGCCTATAGATTCAACCGCGTCGTCGGAGAACGGCATCGCTTCGTGTCCGAGCGTTGGAAGACGGCGGACGAGTTGCTCGTCGAACTCTCGCAGATGCCGACAGAGGGTGCCTCGGGCGACGTCTATGCCCGGCTCGATCGGCAATGATCGCGTCGTCAGGCTCGGCGAGGCTTGCCACGGATCGTTTCGAGCGAGAGGATTGCAAGTCCTGGCAGGGCGCCGGCGAGCGACAGGCCGCCATAAACGATGCTGGCCGCAAGCCCCTCGGTCGACGTGGCGCCGATGAGCGGCCAGAGCGCCATCGCGGCTGCTTCACGGGTCCCCCACCCGCCCATGCCGGCGGGTATCAGCATGACGATCAGGCTGAGCGGAATGACGGTCAGCGCTGCCGTCCAGGGAAGCGGCGCTCCGACCGCATCGCTTGCAAGGAAAAAGCCCGCGACATACGTTCCAACGATCAGCAGGCTCATGCCTGCTTGAATGAACAGTGCCCCGTCGCGAACGAAGACGGCGCCCACCTCGTCCGCGAGTTGCCCGATCCACGAGAAACGTCGCTTGATGACATTCATGCCGCCACCGAGTGCGGCGGCAACGAGAATGAAGCCGAGAGCGATGTGAAGCGAGAGCCGGCCCGCATCCTCGCCGCCAAGAACCTGTGGCCAGATGAAGAGGCCGCCCAGGGCCAGCACGAAGAAGGCCATTTGTCCGGACAGTCGCTCGAACAGGACAGCCTTTGTCGGCCGTTTCCAGCCGCCGGGTCCTTCACTTCGCATCCGATAGGCGCGGACGGCATCGCCGGCCACCCCGCCGGGGAGGGTCTGGTTGAGAAAGCTTGCAACATAATATTCGCTGACGGCGAGCGGCAGGGACATGGCCTCACCGAGCCGCGCGGCCGTGAAGCGCCAGCGCAGAGCCGAGACGGCGATCTGGATCTGGACGAGCATGAGACCGGCGATCACATGTGCCGCCGATACCTGCTTGAAGCCATCCTTCAGGGCCTCGAAATCCGTTCCAGAAACCAGGAATGCCAGAAAGGCAACGAGTGCGAGGGCAGCAAGGAGGCGCAGCAGGGGCAAATGATGAGACTTCCGTCGTTTGAAAATGGTCTGTCGAAGACCTATACGCAAGAAATGATCCGACGGACTTCCATGCCGAGAAAACCGCGTCTGCGCAATGGATGCCAGGTTGGGCCGAGGAGCCTGGCGCGATGCTGAAGCCGGCAACCGACATTCGTCCCCATCTCGGCGTCGGGCTCGTATCGGTAATCGCCTGGCTGGCGTTTACCCTTCCGGATCATCCAGATGCCATCGGATGGAACGCCTTCTTGCGCCTGCCGCTCGAATGGCCGCTCTTGATGCTCCTCTTGCTTGTCGTGCCCCGGCGTCTGCGCAAGCCGAGCGCTCTTCTCAGTGGGCTTCTGCTTCTGACGATCCTGTTCCTGAAGATCGCGGACATTGGCACCAAGTCTGCATTCGAACGGCCGTTCAATCCCTATCTCGATGCCAAGATGCTGGTGGATGGCTGGAACCTGATATCCGGCACGGTCGGAACGCTCACGGCTCTGACCGGTGTGGTCACAGCACTTCTTGGTCTTGCGCTGGTCCTGGTCCTCTTCCTGGCGGCCGCGCGATGGCTTGCGGCAATGCCACGGCCAGCCCGCTCCTGGCTGGTGATATTCCTGGCAGCCGTCACGCTCTTTGGCGGCTTGGCGACCTTCATGGGCACGCCCAGGATCGAGGCGCGCATACCCACCTATCTCCGCACCCGGCTTGCACTCATCGTGAAGTCCGTCGAGGACATGCATGTCTTCGAAACGGAGCTGGCCAAGGGCGAGGGCCCGCGTGCGGGTGCAAGGCTGTTCGCCGGTGTCGAGGACATGGATGTCGTCTTCCTTTTCGTCGAGTCCTATGGGCGGTCGGCCCTGGAGGATCCGCGTTACGCCGACACGACACGGCCTCGTCTGGCAAGTGTCCAGGCGGAGATCCAAAGCGCGGGGCTGGTCTCGGCCAGCGCCTGGGCAACTTCACCCACCGTCGGCGGTCTGAGCTGGCTCGCCCACGGCACGCTCCTGTCGGGCCTCTGGATCGACAGTCAGGCCCGCTACGACCGGCTGATGATCAGCAGCCAGCCGAGCCTCAATCGCCTCTTCTCGGAAGCTGGCTGGAAGAGTGTCGCGGCCATGCCGGCGATCACCATGGACTGGCCGGAGGCGGCCTATTATGGCTACCGCCAGACCCTGGCTGCGGCCGATCTCGAATATCGCGGCAAACCGTTCAACTGGGTGACGATGCCGGACCAATACACGCTTGCGGCTTTCGAACGCCTCGGCCGTGGCCCGGCCCACGCAGCAGGGGAGAAGGTCATGGCGGAAATCGCGCTGATCTCCAGCCACGCGCCCTGGACCCCGGTCCCGACACTGGTCGACTGGGCGGAGGTCGGTGACGGCACGATCTTCAACCCGCAGGCGGAAAGCGGCGATCCGCCATCCGTGGTTTGGGCCGATCCGGGGCGTGTGCGGCGTCAGTACATCCAGACGATCGACTATTCGCTTGAGACGCTCGGCAGCTATATGGCGCGCTTCGGCCGTGACACTGTCTTCGTCATCCTGGGCGATCACCAGCCAGCCAACATCATCACCGGGCCGAATGCGTCACGCGCCGTACCGATCCATGTCGTCTCGGCCGACAGAGACCTTGTCGAGAGTTTCGAAGCCCATGGCTTCACGGCTGGCATGGTTCCGGGAGCGCAGACCCGCGAGTGGCGGATGGACGAGATGCGACAGGTGCTGATCGATCGTTTCAGCGCTCCCTGATGCCGCCCGGCTCGTCGTTGCGCGATCCAATCCGCGTCTGTTCCTGCCGCCGCCAGGCGCCGGGCGTCATTCCGGTCTGGCGGCTGAAGAAACGGGAGAAATAGGCGGGGTCGGAAAAGCCGAGACGAAAGGCGATCTGCTTGACGCTGCCCGGTGTGAACAGCAATTCCCTTTGCGCCTCCTCGATCAGTCGTCGCGCCACCAGATCCTGCGTCCCGAGACCGGTCTTTGCCTTCAGCACCCGGTTGAGATGCGTCGGCGTGATGCCAAGTGCGCTGGCATAGAAGGATGCGGGCCGGTGATTGCGCACTTCCCGGTGAAGCAGCGCCGAGAAGGCTTCGATCCTGCGGTCGTTCTCGTCCGTACCTTCGGCCTCCGTCTGGTCCTGCGCGGCGATCCGCGCGGTGAGCGCGAGTGAAGCCGCAAGACCCGTCTCCATCAGCACGGTTCGGCCGGTCAGCCGTCCCTCCCATTCGGTGGCGACCCGCAGGAGATGATCGATGATCAACTTACCTTCACCGGTCTCTTGCGGCAGGCGCGTGATCCGAGGCGCCGAAAGAAAGTCGCCGAAGGCACTCGGCTCCCCTGGACGGACGGGCAGGCGGCTCGCGAGAAAGGTGAAGACATAACCCTCGATATCAGGTGAAAAACGAAACCCGTGTCCGACTGCCGGCGGAACGGTCACGAGAGACATCGGTTCGAAACGCACAGTTTCGCCGTCGAAGATGGCGTCGCCCGATCCACCGGTCACCAGCAGGATCTGAAAGTAGCGCTCGTGTCGATGCAGGCCGATTTCCCAGTGATGGAGGGCGCTTCTGGCCGCAATCGTTTCGCAGTGCACCCAAAAGCGCGAGCCCGACGGATCATCTTCGCCATAGAGGTCATAGGTCGGTATTAGGTCGCCAAGCTGAGAGTTGCGTTTCTTCATGTTCGATTTGTGCAACAAAACACATGATCCGTCCATTGTGATGGACTGCCCGTCGCACCAGAATTTGTCGAAACACGATTCCAGTGCGTAGCGGGAGGAAGACATGCGGACCAAGGTTGCCATCATCGGGTCGGGCCCTTCCGGCCTGCTTCTGGGACAGCTCCTGACCAATGCTGGCGTCGACAACGTGATCGTGGATCGCGTTGGCAAGGACCACATCCTCTCGCGCGTTCGCGCCGGTGTTCTTGAAGAAGGTACCGTTGGCCTCGTGGATCGCGCTGGCATTGCGGATCCCCTGCACCGCGAAGGTCTGCCGCATGACGGCTTCTCGTTGGCCTTTGACGGCCGCGATCATCGCATCGATCTCTTCGACCTGACCGGCGGAAAGCGAGTCATGGTCTATGGTCAGACGGAGCTGACGCGCGACCTGATCGAGCGTCGCGAGCGTGATGGCGGCGTGACGATCTATGACGCTGCCAATGTCGTGCCCTCAGGTTTCGACGGGGACCGCCCCTTCATCAGTTATGAGAAGGATGGCGTCAGTCATCGCATCGAATGTGATTTCATCGCAGGCTGTGACGGGTTTCATGGCGCAAGCCGCAAGGCGGTGCCGGACGATGCGATCAAGACCTTCGAGAAGATCTACCCGTTCGGCTGGTTTGGCATCCTCGCCGATGTGCCGCCGGTCAATCACGAACTCATCTACGCCAATCACCCGCGTGGCTTCGCCCTGTGTTCCATGCGCTCGGAAACCCGCAGTCGCTACTATGTTCAGTGCTCGCTCGACGATACGGTCGAGATGTGGTCGGACGAGCGCTTCTGGGATGAGATCCGCCGCCGCCTGCCGGCCCATCACGCCGAGGCCATGGTGACGGGTCAAAGTTTCGAGAAATCGATCGCACCACTGCGCTCTTTCGTCGCCGAGCCCATGCGCTTCGGTCGGCTTTTCCTGGTCGGCGATGCGGCCCATATCGTCCCGCCCACGGGCGCGAAGGGGCTCAATCTCGCGGCCTCAGACGTGTACTATCTCATCGAAGGCCTGCTGGAGCACTATCAGGAAAAATCCGATGCCGCGCTCGACGCCTATTCGCCTCGTGCACTCAAGCGTGTCTGGAAGGCAGTTCGCTTCTCCTGGTCCATGACCACATTGCTGCACCGTTTCCCCGATACGGGCGACTTCGGGCAGAAGATCCAGGAAGCCGAACTCGACTATCTGACCCATTCTCGCGCGGCATCCTCGGCCATGGCCGAGAACTATGTAGGTTTGCCCTACTGACCGTTCCGACGGCCGCGCGAAGACTCTTGTCAAACAATATTTGTTTGCTAGACTTACAAAAATGACAGGGCCACGGGAGATGGTGCCGTTTGCAGTACCGTCGCTGCGACGGAGGGAATCGATCCGAGATCATTGGTTGGGCGGGAACGACAACCGGCTGCCACCCGGTTCATTGGTGCTGACAACACAGGAGGAGTTTCTATCGTGAACATGCATGTTTCGCTGTTGATCAACGGCGTGGAGACGTCTGCCGCAGGCGGGCGGACTTTCACGCGCATCAATCCCTTTACTCAGGAAGTCGCGACCACGGCGTCCGCCGCCAGTCTGGAAGATGCGGCCGCGGCCGTCGATGCGGCCGCTGCAGCCTTCCCGGCATGGTCCAGAACCGGCCCGGGGGAGCGTCGCAAGATCCTCTTGAAGGCCGCCGACATCATGGAGTCGAAAACGGCCGAGTTCTCCGAACTCGTCATTGCCGAGACCGGCGCGACCGGCCACTGGGGTGCCTTCAATGTCATGGTCGCCGCCAGCATGCTGCGCGAGGCGGCCTCGATGACCACCCAGATTTCCGGCGAGGTCATTCCGTCGAACAAGCCGGGTTCGCTGTCGATGGGCATGCGCCAGGCCGTGGGCGTCTGCCTTGGCATCGCGCCGTGGAACGCGCCGATCATCCTCGGGACGCGCGCTGTCGCCATGCCGCTCGCCTGCGGCAACACCGTGATCCTCAAGGCCTCCGAGCAGTGCCCGGGCACCCATCGCCTGATCGCCCAGTGCCTGGTCGAGGCAGGTCTCCCGTCGGGCGCCATCAGCGTCATCACCAATGCACCTGAGGATGCAGCCAAGATCGTCGAAGCGCTGATCACCAATCCGGCGGTGAAGCGTGTCAATTTCACCGGCTCCACCAAGGTCGGCAAGATCATCGGGGAGCTTTGCGGACGCAACCTGAAACCGGCCCTGCTGGAGCTCGGTGGCAAGGCGCCGCTGGTCATTCTCGACGACGCCGATATCGATGCCGCGGTGAATGCGGCTGCCTTCGGCGCCTTCGCGAATATGGGCCAGATCTGCATGTCGACCGAGCGCATCATCGTCGACGATAAGATCGCCGACGAGTTTGTCGCAAAGCTCGCCGCCAAGGCTTCGAAGCTCCCTGCGGGGGACCCGAAGGGCCATGTCGTACTCGGCTCTCTGATCAGCCTGGAATCGGCCAAGAAGATGGACGATCTCATCGTTGATGCCGTTTCCAAGGGCGCAAAGCTCGTAGCTGGCGGCAAGCGCGAAGGCAGCGTCGTCGAAGCGACCCTGCTCGACAACGTGACGCCAGACATGCGCATGTATCAGGAAGAGAGCTTTGGCCCCGTCAAGCCGATCATCCGTGTGAAGGATGAGGAAGAGGCAATCCGCGTCGCCAACGACACCGAATACGGCCTGTCCGGCGCGGTCTTCAGCCGCGACATCCGCCGCGCGCTGGCAGTCGCTGCGCGCATTGAGTCCGGCATATGCCACATCAACGGCCCGACCGTGTTCGACGAACCGCAAATGCCGTTCGGCGGGGTCAAGGGCAGTGGTTACGGGCGCTTCGGCGGCAAGGCGGCGATCACCGAGTTCACCGAACTGCGCTGGATCACCATCGAGGATCCGAACCAGCACTACCCGTTCTGATCATGAAAATCGAAACGACCGCTTTCGGGCGGTCGTTTCTGTCTGGCATGTCTGGAGGTGACGCTCAGTCGGACTGGGGCAGAACAGGCAAGATGTCGGAATAGATGCGCTTCAGGCTGTCGATGAAAATCTCGAGCTCTTCGGGGGAAAACCGCTCGGTAAAGCGCAATTCGTGCTGTTCCTGGATGTTGCGCGCCTGTTTCAGAACCTCGATGCCGTTCGCCGTCAGGAGAAGTTCCTGACGCCGCCTGTCGACCGATGAAGGTTTGCGCACCAGGAGGTCGCGCCCCTCCAGCCGGTTGACCAGCGCCATCATCGTGGCACGGTCCATGCTGAGCTGATTGGCGATGTCGATCTGGCTGACCTTGGGATTGGCCGCGATCAGTTCGAGCACGGCAAACTGTTTCTGGGTCAGCCCCAGATCGCCCATGGCAGCCGAATAGTCCTGGTAGATGGCGACATTGGCCATGCGCAAATGGAAGCCGAGAATTTCATTGAGGCGTCCTGTGCGCAGCGGGGAGCCGACTTCGAAAACATCGTCGTCATTCGCCGGCTTCAGGTCATTATGTCTGGTCATGGCTTCTCTTCCAGTCATGCCGCATCGAATTTGCGGAACTATTCATGATCACTTTCGACTGCAACAGTCAAATTCGGGCTTGTCAAACCAGAATCGTCAAAATAGTATGTGAAGCATACAATTCGCCAAGGAGGCCCGGATGGGTGGCGATGAGGAGAACGAAATGCAGCCTGGAATTCAGTCGGCCGCAGCGGCTGTGGGGTCCGTCGGTCTGGAGACGGACGACCCCTTGATCCATCGCGCCTTGGTCAGTCCGGACCGCCCGGCCGCCTATGAGGTCGCGACCGGCCGTTCCGAGACCTACCAGTCACTGGACGACGCCGTCGCCCGCGCAGCCGGCCTGCTGGCCCAGATTGTCGGCAGCCGACCGCTCTCGCAGCGTATTGCCTTTCTCGGACGCAATTCCATCGACCAGATCGTCGCCTGCCTCGCCTGCCAGCGTGCAGGTCAGGTTTTCGTGCCGCTCAACTGGCGGCTCGGCGCAGCCGAACTTTCGCAGATCATTGCCGACTGCGATCCAGCACTTCTCATTCATGAAGCAGACTTTTCCGACGTGCTGGCGCAGATCGCCGAGCCGCTGCCGCGAGCCATTCCGGTCGAGGGCGCGCAAGGATGGGCGCGGATGGTGGCGAACGCCGAGCGCGCCGAACCGGTGGCGCTCGACGCCGACAAACCCTGCATCATGCTTTACACATCAGGCACGACAGGCAGCCCCAAGGGTGTGGTCATCACACGGGGCAATGCCTTTGCGTCGGCGGTCAACTTCGCCCTTGTCGGTGAAGTCACCAGCCGGTCAGTGTCGCTCTGCGACCTGCCCTTCTTCCACACCATCGGGCTTGTCGCCATCGGGCGCACGGCGCTGATGATGGGCGGGCGACTGGTGATCTCTGACCGCTTCCTGCCCGACAGGACGCTTGCGGTCCTTGGTGACCCCGACCTCGGCGTCACGCACTACTTCGCAGTGCCCCAGATGGCGTCCGCGCTGCGCAGCGCCCCCGGCTGGGATCCGACGGCACTGAAGGCGCTCCAGGCAATCTTCATCGGCGGCGCGCCGCTGTCTCCGGCCCTGATCGAAGCCTTCCTTGCAGACGGCATTCCGCTCGTGAACGGCTATGGCATGAGCGAGGCCGGTACGGCCATCCACATGCCGCTCGATCGGGATGCTGTCGCACGGCATCCCGGAAGTGTGGGCTTTCCCGCACCGCTCCTTGCCGTCCGTCTGGTCGGCGAAGACGGGCAGGATGTAAACGACGGTGAGGTCGGTGAGATCTGGGTCAAGGGGCCCTCTGTCACGCCCGGCTACTGGAACAAGCCTGGCGAGACGGCCCGTGCATTCGTCGGTGACTGGTACCGCACCGGCGACCTCGGGCGCCGGGGTGAGGGCGGGGTGATCCATGTGCCTGATCGCCTCAAGGACATGTATATTTCCGGTGGAGAAAACGTCTTCCCGGCGGAGATCGAGGCGGTGATCGGAGCGCATCCGAAGGTGCGCGATGTCGCAGTCGTCGGACTGCCCGATCCGAAATGGGGGGAATGCGGCGTCGCCTTCATCGTGGCCCACGCCGGGAGCCCGTCGGCAGAAGAGATTCTCGCCCATTGTGCCGAGCGACTGGCCACCTACAAACGTCCGACCCGCATCGTCTTTCTCGACCAGATCCCGCGAACGGCATCCGGCAAGGCGCAGAAACATATCCTGCGCCAGACCCATGCCCCAAGCTGAACACAGAAAAACGGGCACCACGTCCCAAGCAATGCCTCAAGGAGCCAGTCATGACTGATACGAACACCACGCCAGATCCGGTTCTGGTCGAATTCGACAACGGCATCGCCTTCGTGACGTTGAACCGTCCGGAGAAGCGCAACGCGATGAACCCGAAGTTGAACATGCGCATGCTGGAAGTGCTGGACGAACTCGAAGCGGATGACCGCTGCGGCGTCCTCGTCCTGCGCGGCGCCGGCCAGTCCTGGTCGGCCGGCATGGACCTCAAGGAATACTTCCGTGAGAACGACGGCAAGGGCCGTGCGGCCGTTCTCAAGAGCCGCCGCCAGTCCGGCGGCTGGTGGAACCGACTGATGTATTTCGAAAAGCCGACCATCGCCATGGTCAATGGCTGGTGCTTCGGCGGGGCCTTCACGCCACTCGTCTCCTGCGACCTCGCGATCGCGGCGGATGAAGCCACCTTCGGTCTTTCCGAAATCAACTGGGGCATCCTGCCGGGCGGCAATGTCACCCGCGCCGTGGCCGAGGTCATGAACCACCGGGATTCGCTCTACTATATCATGACCGGCGAGACATTCGGCGGCCAGAAAGCCCGCGAGATGGGTCTCGTCAACGAATCCGTACCGCTGGCCGATTTGGAAACGCGCGTCCGCACCCTGTGCGCAAGCCTGCTGGAAAAGAACCCCACCGTCCTGAAGGCGGCGAAGGACACCTTTAAGCGGGTGCGAAACATGCCTTGGGAACAGGCCGACGATTATATCTATGCCAAGCTTGAGCAGATGCTCTTCCTCGACAAGAGCAATGGGCGCGCCGAGGGCTTGAAACAGTTCCTCGACGACAAGACCTACCGCCCCGGCCTCGGCGCCTACAAGCGCTAATCGCCTGTCGGGCCCAAAGTATGGTGGCGCCTCAGGGCGTCACTGGAACGATCGCCGTCCTCGCGCATTGTGGATGTAAGCGGATCGTCGAGCAGCTTGAGACGGACTTTCCCGGCACATGATGACCGGATAGCGACTTGAAATCTGCGCGGTACCGCAAACAAGGAGAACGATTATGGGTTCCACATCCGACAAGATTTCCGGCAATGCAAATGAACTGGCCGGCAAGGCAAAGCAGGCCGTTGGCGACGCGACAGACAATCAGAGCCTTGAAGCCAAGGGCGCCGCACAGGAGGCCAAAGGCCACGGCCAGCAGGCCAAGGGTGAGGCAAAGGACGCGGTGAAGAACGTCGTCGACAAGGCCTGACACTTCAGAGTTTGAACAATTGGCCCGCTCTAGGCGGGCCTTTTGTCGTTTGAGCACTATCCCGCCCGCATGATGCAGGGTGTGCGCCCGATGCACGCGGCCGGGCCAAGCCAACGCTCTGTTGTGGCCTTGGCTTAACTCTCGTAGCGCGCAATCTCGTGGCCCACTTGCAGATAGCCACCAGCTTCGGCTTTGAACCGGATCCGACCGGCGCGGCTGGCCGTCACCTGGGTTTCCATCTTCATGGCTTCCATGACGGCAATCAGGTCGCCGGCCTGTACCTCGGTCCCATCCTCGACTTTGAAAGCTTGCAGCGTGCCGGAAATCGGCGCGGTGACGCTGTCGACATCCTCGGCTTTTGCCGTTGTCTGTCCGGCTGCATTCGCGCCGCCGCCGGCAAGGCTGCCTAGGCCTGAAAGCAACACGGCCGGGATGCCCAGTTCGTGGCGCTTGCCGTCGATCTCCACATGGGTGCGGATCAGGGACGTATCCCCAAGCGGTTCAGGCCGGGGAGCGGATGCCAGCGTCTCGGCGAAATCCGTCTCGATCCAGCGCGTGTGAACGCGGAACCCCTCTTCACCGGTGAAGTCGCTGGATTCCATCGCAGCGCGGTGGAAGGGCAGAACGGTCGCCACCCCTTCGATCTTGAACTCCGCCAATGCCCGGCGTGCGCGGGCCAGCGCCTGCGCACGCGTCGTGCCTGTCACGATGAGCTTTGCCATCAGGGAATCGAAGGTTCCGGGGATCGTCGACCCGCTGACGACGCCCGTGTCCAGCCGCACGCCCGGCCCCGACGGAGGATCGAAACGGGTGATTTCCCCCGGTGTCGGCAGAAAGCCGCGGCCGGGGTCTTCGGCGTTGATGCGGAACTCGATCGAGTGACCGCGCGGGGCAGGGGTTTCCAACACATCGAGCGTCTTGCCCTCGGCGATCCGGAACTGCTCGACCACGAGGTCAATCCCGGTCGTCTCCTCGGTCACGGGGTGCTCTACCTGCAGGCGGGTATTCACTTCGAGGAAGGAGATCGTGCCATCGACGCCGAGCAGGAATTCGACAGTGCCCGCTCCTGAGTAACCAGCTGCCGCGCAGATCTTGGCGGCGGCTTCATGGATCGACTGACGCTGGCTGTCGCTCAGGAACGGCGCCGGCGCCTCTTCAACGAGCTTCTGGTTGCGCCGTTGCAGCGAGCAGTCGCGAGTACCAAGCACCAGCACATTGCCGTGCTTGTCGGCCAGAACCTGCGCCTCGATGTGGCGTGGGCGATCGAGGAACCGTTCGAGGAAACACTCGCCACGTCCGAAGGCGGCCTTCGCCTCGCGCACGGCGGAGTGATAGAGTTCGGCGACCTCGTCCATTTTCCAGGCGACCTTGAGGCCACGCCCGCCGCCGCCATGGGCAGCCTTGATCGCAACGGGAAGCCCGTATTCCTTCGCGAAGGCCACGACCTCTTCGGCCGTTTCGACCGGGCCTTCACTGCCGGCCACCAGCGGCGCGCCGACGGAAAGCGCAATCCGCCGCGCCTCGACCTTGTCGCCGAGCGCTTCGATCACATGCGGGTCCGGGCCGATCCAGGTGAGCCCTGCCTCCTGCACCGCACGGGCGAATTCCGCCCGCTCGGAGAGGAAGCCGTAACCTGGGTGAACGGCGTCGGCGCCGGAGCGCCGTGCGATGTCGATGAGCTTCTGGATGTCGAGATAAGTCTCCGCCGGACGGCTGCCGCCAAGACCATAGGCCTCGTCCGCCAGGGTGACGAACAGAGCGTCCATATCGGGATCGGCGTAGACGGCGACGGACTGGAGCCCGTAGTCGCGGCAGGCGCGGATGATGCGCACGGCAATCTCGCCGCGATTGGCAATCAGCACTTTCTTCATCGGGGTCTCCTCATGTCTCTGGTCGGCTGCCATGAGCGTCGGCACGAAGTCATGCCTTTGCGGGCGTGATTTCGGCGAATTGCGTGATGGGCCGGAATTGGATTTTGGCGTTCACCGGGATCTGACCGGCGAGATCGAGATGATATTCGGCGACCGTGCCGATGACGGGATAGCCGCCGGTCAGCGGATGGTCGGCAAGAAACAGCACCGGTTGCCCGCTATGCGGCACCTGGATGGCGCCTGTGGCTGTGCCTTCGCTGGGAAGCTCCGCCTTGTCCTTGCGTTCAAGTGGTTCTGCGCCGGAAAGCCGGATTCCGACCCGGTTCGACTGGGGTGTGACATCGAAGATCTGGCGCGCCAGGGTCTCGATTCCCCGTCTGGTGAACCAGTCGCTGCGCGGCCCCATCACGACATCGAGAATGACGACCTCGCCAGGCGCGGGACAGTCGAAAGCGGGGCTCTCGTCGAGCGACACGGGAGAGAGGCTGCGACTGGCTGGGCGGATCGCGAGCACCGCACCCACACCGACCGGATCGGGACCGACGACGGCCAGCGTGTCCGAAGAAGCGCTACCCAGCACCGGAGCCACATCGAGACCGCCGCGAAAAGCAAGGTAGCTGCGCGCACCGCTGGGTGCAAAGCCGAGCGTGACGGTGTCGCCATTTTCCAGCGAGACGGGCTGATAGCTCTCAGCCTCGATCACGCGGCCTTTGACGTCGCGGATGGTCAGTGGGCAGGGCGCACCGGTGAGCGCCATGAGCGTGGGGCCCGAGACTTCGAACGAAAATCCCCCAAGCGTGATTTCCAGGCAGGCGGCCTCGACTGGATTGCCGACGACCCGGTTTGCTGCCCGAAACGCGCCCTGGTCGAGCGCGCCGGCGGATGACACGCCCTGGCCAGTCTGGCCGAAGCGGCCAAGATCCTGAACCAGCGCCGGCATGGGCGCCGCCGTAACCTTGATGGTGGTCGACGCCGCATGCTTGGCCGCCGGGGTCTCGATTGCCGATGAAGCGGGCACCGCAACTGTGGACTGAGCGCGTTTGGCCAGATCGAAAAAGCGCACGCGGTAGCCCGGCTGGAAAAGTGCCGGCGGCTCACGCGTCAGATCCCACATCTTCACCGGGGTGGTGCCGATGATTTGCCAGCCGCCAGGGCTTGCCTGCGGATAGACGCCGGAGAAGGCGCCGGCCAGCGCCACGGATCCTGCCGGGATCTTCGTGCGCGGGCTCTGCCGGCGCGGTACCTGCAATGCCGGATCGCCGCCGACGAGATAGCCGAAGCCGGGTGCAAAACCGCAGAAGGCGACCGTGAATTCGCTCGCCGTATGCCGCTCGATCACCTCTGCGACGGATAGCCCTGTCAGCTCTGCCACATCGTGCAGATCCTCGCCGTCATAGGTGACGGGGACTTCGACCAGCATGTCGGATGGCGGAATCCTGGCCGAGAGGTCGCGATGGGCGATGGCTGCGGCAAGCGTCTCGCCGGTCAGCATCTCTGGACGGAACCGGATCATCAGCGTGCGCGCCGCCGGAACGATATCGATGATGCCTTCGACCGGATCGGCTTCCAATGAGGCAAAAAGAGCGAGCGTCTCGTCGAGATCTTTCAACTCGACAATCAGGACGGTCAGGCTGACGGGGAGAAAGCGCATCGGAGCCTCAGGCGTGATAGGCGGAATCGGGAATATCGGTGATGAACATGTGCCCGGGCGCATGGGTGATGGCAAATGGGACTTTGGATGCCATCACGGCAGCCTGGGGTGTGACCCCGCAGGCCCAGAAGACAGGCACTTCACCAGCTTCGATCCGCACCGCATCACCAAATTCGGGTTTGCCGAGATCTGCAATTCCGAGTTCTTCCGGTGCACCCACATGCACGGGAGCGCCGTGAACGGCCGGGAAGCGGCCAGATATGGTCGCTGCATCGGCGACGCGAGACGCCGGGATAGGTCGCATCGAGACGACCAGATTGCCATGCAGCCGTCCCGCCGGGCGGCAGGCACGATTGGTCAGATACATCGGCACGTTCGACTTGTCGGTGATATGGCGGATGTCGATGCCCGCCTCCATCATCGGTGTCTCGAAAGTGAAACTGCAGCCGATCAGGAAGCTGACGAGATCGGGATGCTCCGCCCAGGCTGCGGTCGCATCCGTCACTTCTTCGGCAAGCACGCCGTCCCGCCAGATCCGGTAGAGCGGCACATCGCGGCGCAAGTCTGCGCCCTTGGCGAGCACGGTCGCATGCGAGCCCGGATCGGACACGTCGAGCACCGGGCAGGCTTTCGGATTGCGCTGGGCATAGAGCAGGAAGTCGAAGGCCCAGTCGCGCGGCAGCACGATCATGTTCGCCTGGGTGAAGCCCGGTGCCACGCCTGAGGTCGGCTCGACGGCACCCGCGCGATAGCGTTCACGGGCGGCGCGCGCGTCGGTCGTATCAACATGGCGCAAGGTGTCGAGATCGATCATTCAAGTCTCTCCTCGGTGATGCTCAGCGGTTCAGGAAGGACTGCACGGTGATGCCATCCTTCTCGAAGGCCTGCCGGATTTCCCGTGCGATGGCGACGGCGCCGGGGCTGTCGCCATGGACGCAGATCGATTGCGCGTCGATCTTGATGGTCGAGCCATCGATCGCCTCGATCGTGCCCTCGTTTGCCAGCTGCAGCATGCGCCTGGCGATAAGGCCGGCATCATGCAGAACGGCACCTGCCTCGCGCCGAGACACGAGCGCGCCGGAAGGCGTGTAGGCGCGGTCTGCAAAGGCCTCGGCCACCACGGCGAGACCGGAAGATTGAGCAAGTTCCAGGATCTGCGACCCCGCGAGCCCCATCATGACGAGCTTGGGATCAACGGCCCGGATGCCGTCGATGACGGCCTGTCCCTGCTTCGCGTCATGGGCGATCCGGTTATAGAGCGCGCCATGCGGCTTGACGTATCCGACGGCAACGCCGGCTGCCGCCGCGACGCCTTTCAGGGCGCCGATCTGGTAGATGACATCGGCGGTCAGTTCCGCAGAAGTGACATCCATGTCGCGCCGGCCAAAGCCGACGCGATCGGGATAGGAGACATGCGCCCCGATCGAAACACCGCGCTCGGCGGCGGCCTTCACCGTCTTCCAGATGCCGACGGGATCGCCGGCATGGAAGCCGCAGGCGACATTGGCGCTGGAGACGATCGAGAGCATCGCTTCGTCGTCGCCCATTGCCCAGGCGCCATAGCTTTCACCGAGGTCGCTGTTCAGATCGATGGCAGTCATGTCGTCTTCCCTGTTGTCGTTCTCAGGCCGCAGTCAGCAGCGCGAAGATTGGTCCGATCGACTTGTAGCCCATGTACCAGGTGAGCGCGCAAGTCAGCGCTCCCAGGATCAGCAACCAGCGGGGATAGCGATAGCCACCCATCAGATCGGAGCGTGCCCAGGCGGCATAGATGAAGATCGAAAGGCCGATTGGCAGGATGAGCCCGTTCAGGCCGCCGACGAAGACCAGCATCTGGGCCGGGGGTGTCGTGATGATGATGTAGAAGAACAGCGAGACGGCGATGAAAATTACCGTCGCGATATTGCGGGCACGTTCGGTCATGTCCTTCTTGAACACGGTAACGAACGAAACCGAAGTATAGGCCGCACCAATGACCGAGGTAATCGCGGCTGCCCAGAAGATGGCCCCGAAGATGCGCATGCCGACATCGCCGGCAGCGACCTGGAAAGCCTGGGCCGCCGGATTGGCGCCCTTGCCAGTGACGTCGATGACCGCGCCGCCGGCAACCACACCGAGGATGGCGAGGAACAGCACGTAGCGCATGACGCCGGTAACGGCGATGCCGGTCAGGGCCGCGCGGTTGACGGCGCCGAGATTTTCAATGCCGACGGTACCCTTGTCGAGCAGACGATGCGCGCCGGAATAGGTGATATAGCCGCCCACCGTGCCGCCGACGATCGTCGTGATCGTGGCAAAGTCAATCGTGCTTGGCAGGAAGGTCTGGAAGAAGGCGTCGCCGACTGGCGGCTGCGAGACGAAGGCCACGTAGACGGTCAGGACGATCATGAACAGGCCAGCGACGACGATGACGCGATCAATCGCGACGCCTGCGCGGTGTGACAGGAAGATGCCGATCGCAATCAAGGCGCTGATCGATCCGCCCAGCTTGGGGTCGAGACCGAGAAGCGCGTTGAGGCCGAGGCCGGAACCGCCGATATTGCCGATATTGAAGAACAGGCCGCCGACGATCACCAGGATGGCGAGCACATAGCCGGTGCCGGGAATGGCTGCATTCGCGATGTCGGAGGCGCGCATCTTCGTTAGCGTGACGATCCGCCAGATATTCAGCTGCACGACGAAGTCGATGAGGATGGAAGCGAGGATCGCAAAGGCGAAGGCCGAGCCGAGCTTGGCGGTGAACGTGGCTGTCTGGGTAATGAAGCCCGGGCCGATGGCGGAGGTCGCCATCAGGAAGATCGCGGCGATCAGGGCGCCCCGGCGCGTCTTGGCGGACATACCGCCCGGTGCGGCCTCGGTGGCCGATGTTGATGTCTGTTCCATGTTTCCCTCTCGGTTGACCTGGCCCCGGCTTTGGCGCGGGGCTTGTTGTTCACCTGCGAGAGTAACGTCTCGTGGTTTCACAATTCTGTCAATATTGTTCAACAATTTTATTTTTTCGTTCTACCTTTCTGCCTTAAACTTGTGCGCTTTGATGCTCCGCTGTGCGGAAATCGAACCTTGAGGAACAATTTTTGGCCGCTTTTGGGTCTCCTGCTTGCTGCGATTCCGCACATGGATGATAAGGCAGCGGAGTTCTTCGTCGATCGTCACGGCGGAGATGGTCCAAGAAGACGCGCCGGATGATCCGGTCACCTGGGGAAACCGATGGCAGAGACGGAAACGACGGCGGCCTTGGCGCCACGGCTGGCGGAAGAAATTCGCGACAGACTGATCCGTGGAGAGCTGAAACCCGGCCAACGCCTGTCGGAGGCGGCCCTCAGCGCGGATTTCGAGGTCTCACGCAATTCGCTGAGAGAGGCCTTTCGACTGCTGACCAAGGATGGTCTGCTTCAGCACGAGCCGAACAGGGGCGTCTTCGTCGCAACCCCGAGCATGGCCTCGATCATCGACATCTACCGCGTACGCCGCCTCGTCGAGTGCCAGGCATTGGCCAATGCCTATCCCAATCACCCTGCCGTCCCGCGCATGCGCTCGGCTGTCGATGCAGCCCGCGCCGCGAGCGACGTGAACGACTGGACGGCCGTCGGCAGCGAAAACATGAAATTCCACGCGGCGATCGTCGATCTCGCCGATAGCCAGCGGCTGAACGGCTTCTATGCCCAGATTGCTGCCGAACTGCGCCTGAGCTTCGGTCTGCTCAAGGAGCCGGAACTGCTGCATGCCCCCTATGTGGAAATGAACGCCGCCATTCTCGAAAAGCTTGAAGCAGGCGATCCGAAGGGAGCGGCAGCTGCGCTGGAGGTTTATCTTCTCCAGTCCGAACGCACGGTTTTGGCTGCCTTCTCCCGCATCTAGCAGAGGCGACCTGCGACCCCTTGGTGGGCTTCAGAAGGGTAGGCTCAAGTTCGGGTCACGCGCGCGCGTGGTCGCCACTTTCGCTCGCTTCCTTGAAGCGGGCCTCGAATTCGAGACGCAACGCCCTGCGGGTTTCGGCCGCCCGTTGCCGGCGTTTGCGCATTTCGGATTGCGGCCTGTAGGGCGGCACGGCGGTGGGCCTGCCCTCGGCATCCACAGCGACCATGGTGAAATAGCAGGAATTGGTGTGGCGTCGCTCGCCGCTGCGAATGTCTTCAGCCTCGACCCGGATGCCCACTTCCATAGAGGTTCGGCCGGCCTGGTTGATCGAAGCTCGGAAAGTTACGAGTTCGCCGACATGGATCGGCTGGCGGAACACGACCTGATCGACCGAAAGCGTGACCGCATATTGCTGGGAATAGCGCGAGGCACAGGAATAGGCGACACGATCCAGAAGGTTCAGGAGGGCCCCGCCATGCACCTTGCCGGAGAAATTCGCCATATCGGGTGTCATCAGAACCACCATTTCGAGTTGGCTCGTGTCGTGTGTCTGTTCCATGCGGCCCCCAAGGCAGATTGTCTTCCTCCGGCAACCATATTGCGCGGCGGCAGGACTTCAAGCCGAGAAGAGCGGAGGAGCCCCGTGGGGTTGCTTGTCGGCTGATTGGGCAGCGATGCACGGGGGGACGCGGAGAGACCGGTCCCGCCATCGACCGATGCGGATTTTAGACTCCCTGAAAGCCCGGCTTTCGAGAATGATCAATCCGCCGGGTCCCTGCCGGCCGTGTTCGCCGGGGCATGTGCGGACTTTTGCCACACCTAAGCTTTTTGCAAGAGCTTTCATCACGGGCGGTTACCCGTTTCGACCGCAATCCTTTACCAGTCATGCCCCGGCGGATTGCCGAGCCATCACGTCCACGCTCCCATCCGCGTCGATTGTGGCGAACACCAGTTCGCCGCTGCGTGGCACGACGGAAGTGAGCGCGGTAATGTTCACCTGATGCGTGACGAGCACGCGTGGTCCCTCCAGCCGGGTATTCGTCAGCCAGGCCCTCAAGGCTTCCGTCTGCGCCCTCCCGCTTGCTCGACTGCTGAAGAAGGAGTTGAGAAGCGGCTGTCCTGAAACGGGTCCGAGGTCGAGAAGGGTCGCCGTATCGAGGCATCGGCACCACTGGCTGGAAAACACGCGAGCCCGGCTGATCCCCTTGTCGCGGAAGAGACGTCCGGTTCGCTCCGCCTGGGCACGGCCGTCTGCGGACAGATTACGTTGCGTCTCGCAAACGCCGATGCGCATCTCCGGGGGATCGCCAGTTCCCGGCGCGATCGCGTGTCGGAGAATCACGAAGACGTCACCCGAGCGCAACGCCTGCCAGTAATCCGCGGCAGCGGCGCCGCCGCCGGCAAGAGCGAAAAAGGACGAGAGAAGAAAGGAACGTCTCTGCAGCATGGGCAACTTTCGCTCGCAAATCGAGTTGTCGGGTTCAATGTGGATACGGAAAGCGGCACACCGGGGATTGGCAGGAGACCGCACATATCCGTGAACAATCGGCGTCCGGTTTGTACCGGGCTGACTCGTAAAGATTGCATTCACTTTTTCCCGGTAAAGCTTTGTTAGCAATTCCCAGAAGCTCCGGGTGTCCGCCTCCGCATGCGCCCGGCCCCAGTATTCGAGTCCGTGTGCCATGCGTTCCAAGGTCATTCCCTCGCTCCTCATCGGCTGTCTGGTGCTTGTCGGCTGCAGTGCGCGCACGAGCCCGATCGACGCGTTGAAGCTGCAATCCCAGACCGCGCCGAAGGCACAACCGGTCCAGTCCGCCTCGATGGCCCCGGTCCCTGCCGTGGCCGTGGACGAGCAGACAGGGTCGATCGCGGCGAATGACAACGGACAGCCTCATGCTCTTGCCTGGGCAGGAGATACGTCCAGTCAGGCTCATTTCGAATCCTCGCCAATGACGGCTGGGATGCCGGTTCCGGATCAGCGCCCGGTCGCGATGCTTGCACCGCCTGTATCCCCGCTCGCCGCACCGGATGAGCCCGCTGCCCGGTCGACAGGGCGTCACCGGGTCTATAACCAGCGCTTCAGCGATGCGAAGCCGATGAACTTCGGCAAGGTGAAGCCCAAGCATCACGCGGTGCATGGCGTCGATGTGTCTCGCTGGCAGGGCGACATCGACTGGCCGAAGCTGCGCAGCCAGGGGGCAAACTTCGCCTATATCAAGGCGACGGATGGCGGGGATCACGTGGATCCCATGTTCCTCACCAATTGGAAACGGGCCAAGGAAGCCGGTGTGAAACGCGGAGCCTACCACTTCTTCTACTGGTGCCGTGTCGCCTCCGAGCAGGCGGACTGGTTTATCCGCAACGTGCCGCGTGACCCGGACGCCCTGCCGCCGGTCATCGATGTCGAATACAACGGAGAATCGAGCTGCCGCTTCCGACTGTCTCCGGAGAAGGCGCGCGAGAAGATGCAGGTTTTCATGGACCGCCTCGAGCGGCACTATGGCAAGCGCCCGGTCATCTACACGGCGCCTGACTTCTACAAGGACAATCTGCGCGGCCAGTTTCTGGACTACCCCTTCTGGCTTCGTTCGGTTGCCGCGCACCCGTCCAAGATCTATCCGGATCGCAAGTGGGTCTTCTGGCAGTATTCCGGCTCGGGCCTGTCCCAGGGGGTAAACGGAAAGATCGATCTCAACGTCTTCTACGGATCGGTTTCCGACTGGCAGAACTGGGTGGCCGGCAAGAAGAGCTGGCAGCGGGTCGCGGGCCTCCGCTGAGGCCCGCGTTCCATCGGTTCAGATACCGAGGCCGGGTTCGGTCACCGGCGGATCACGCGTCTCGTCCGGATTGGGGTTCGGCAGTTCGTCCGGAAGCACATCCGGCTCCGGTTCTTCGACCGGAACCTCCGGCGCCCAGGTCGGGGCCGGCATGGGGGGCTGGTCGTCGAATGGCGATGATGGATCATTGACGGACATCGATCGTCTCCCTGTTCGCCGTCCACCGCAGGATGCGGTGAAATCGGCCTTTTGCGTTTAAAAAGCCCGACGCCGGCGCTTTGTTCCTGAAGACTTCTGAAGGACTTGCCTTGCCAAGCCGCAGTTTACCGGCCGGAACCTTTCTCAACATTCGAGGTTTGTTCGTCTCCAGCGATCAGCAGAGGTGATCAGACAGATGGACCAGTCCCAGCCAGTGGCTGACGGTGTACCGTTCGAACAGGAATACCGGGTGTTTTCGAGAAGCTGGGGAGCGGAGTATACTGCCGCCGGTGAGGTGCGCTTTCGCCTGTGGGCGCCGGCTGTGGAAACCGTGAGCTTGCGCCTCGCGGACGAACTCGTACCGATGATGCCGACGGGGGCCGGCTGGTTCGAACTTCTCGTCAACAACCTGGCACCCGGCACGCCCTATGCCTTCATCCTGCCGGATGGAATGGCGGTCCCCGATCCCGCGGGCCGCGGCCTTGAGAGCGACGTGCATGGCTCTTCGGTTCTGGTCGATCCCACCGCCTACCGATGGCGTCACGGAGCGTGGTCCGGTCGTCCGTGGTCCGAGGCTGTGATCTACGAGCTGCATGTGGGGACGTTCACAGAAGAGGGTACCTTCGAAGCCGCAGCGAAAAAGCTTGCGGTGCTCGCGGATCTTGGGATCACCATGATCGAGCTCATGCCTGTCGCCGCCTTCGGTGGCGCGCGTGGCTGGGGCTATGATGGCGTGCTCCTCTACACCCCACACCCCGCCTATGGCACGCCTGATGACATGAAGTCATTCATCGACACCGCCCATGGCCTCGGTCTGATGGTCATGCTCGATGTCGTCTACAATCACTTCGGGATCGACGGCAATTATCTCGATGTCTATGCGCCCGCGTTCTTTCTCGGCGAAGGCACGCCATGGGGGCCTCGTCCCGATGTATCGCAAGATGCGACACGCGATTTCATGATCGAGAATGCGCTTTACTGGATCGAGGAGTTCGCTCTTGACGGTTTGCGCCTCGATGCTGCCGACCAGATCGAGCAGGACAAGGAGAGCGTCCAGTTCACTGAGGACCTCGCTTTGCGCGTTCGCCAGATGTTTCCGGAACGCCATGTCCATCTGGTGGTGGAAGACAACCGCAATATCACGAGACTGCATGAACGGGCAGAGGACAACTCCACTCCGCTCTATGATGGTGTCTGGAACGACGGCTACCATCATCTGGTTCACGCTTGGGCGACAGCGGAGCATTGTGGTCACTACCGCGCCTTCTCGACCAATTTCTGGCCGAGGATTGCCAAGACGCTCGCCACGGGCTTCGCTCTCCAGGGGGAACGGGCCGACGGCAAGGGTGACGAGCTTCTCGGAGAGCCGAGCGGTCATCTGCCACCGGTCACCTTTGTCAATTTTCTGCAAAATCACGACCAGGTCGGCAATCGTGGACGCGGTGAGCGCCTCTGGAGCCTGATAGAGGAGGATCTCGGCGAGCGACTGCTGACAATGCTCCTGCTCGCACCGCAAATCCCGCTTCTCTTCATGGGCGACGAGTTCCGATCAAAGGGGCGCTTCTTCTTTTTCCGCGACTACCCCGAAGCTCTGCGAGAGACCGATCCGGAGGAGCGGCTCCAGCAGGCCCGTGACTTCGGGACAGACGACATGTCGACGGATGAGATACGGGATCCAAATGCGCCTGCGACTTTCGCAACCTCCAAGCTTCAATGGGAAGAGGCAGAGACCGAGACGGGAAGGGCGGCCCGAGCCGCTTTCCGAGCTCTGCTGGAGAAACGGCGTCGTCACCTCATGCCTCTGTTGGAGAATGTGGGTGGGGATGTGGGGCATGTGCTTTTGGCCGAAGACGGTCGGCTCGCGATCGACTGGCAATTGGGTGAATTTCGATGGCAGTTGCGCGGCAATTTCGGAGAGAGCCGGATCACATTGCCGCCCACGCATGGCAAGACCGTGCATGTTCACCCGCCTTCTGCCGAGGCCGATATTCGGGATCTGTCCGAATTCCCGCCCGGCTCCCTGATTGTCGTCTGCGGCTGAGATTGCCGGAAAAAATTTAATCGGAGGGAACCAAAGGTCCGCTTGGTCGTTTGGTCGCCATCAGGAGGAGTGCGGCATGACTCTGGTTTATTGTGACATCGTCCCTCAGGCGAATGGTTGGTGCTTCCTATCCGAGGAAGGCCAGTCGGCGGTCTATCCCAGTTATAGGCTCGCCGTTGAGGCTGCACGCCAGCATTTGGAAAGCCAGAGGGCTCAACGCAAGCTCACTGTTATCCGACAGCAGGACTTGCGCGGGCATATGCTCGAGGTGGCCGGCATCGCGCAGGCCTGGAGCCCGGAAGGCACTGCCGGAACGGATGGTCGCGCCTGACGTCAGGCGTCTGGCCAACTGAATCGGAATGTAAGTGACGTCATCAGACGCAGAGGTACGAAGGGGAAGCAGGGTGCGTCGTTTATCGACGCGCGGGCTGCATGACCATGACCGCGGTCTGGACGTCGCTATGGGCGCCGGCCCAGCCGGTCTACGGTGCTCCGTTTTCGTGCATGTGGACCGTGACCTTCTCGACCCCGGGTACGGACAGCGCAACCTGGACAGCCCGATCCATTTCCTCGCGGCTGCCAACGTCTCCGATGATGAAGATCTCGCGACCGCTGGCCACCACCTTCAGCATTTCCGCACCTATGCCTTCGCTCGTTGCAAGTGCGTCAGCCACGCGTTGCTCAAGCGACGCGTCAACCGGTGTTTCGTCCGTGACAACGGGCCTTTCCCCGTGAAATGTCTGCGGCTTGAAGACCATGGTAACCTCCTCTGTCGGTATATTCTTTCCAACGCGGAGCGGGCCAATTGGTTCGACAATAAGATTGGCGAGCCGGACCTGTGCATCGGGAGGTCTGGACGATGAAACGCCCCCTCCGACTGTTCCTGGGGCTCTTCCCCACCGCTTCGATTGGTTCCTATCTTGCCACGATGGCGATCCTGGCGACCCTGCCCCTTCTGGCATTCGTGGTCTTCCTGCTGCTTCAGCTTGAGCGATCGCAGTTCCGCACCCTGCGGGCAGATGCCGCCCAGGATGCGCAGACCATCAGTCGGGGTGTGGAGCGCAAGCTCGCAGACATGGAAACCACGCTGGCGCTCGTTGCAAAATCGGTAGAATTGCAACAGGGCGATCTGCCGGCGTTTCACGCACGGGTGCTCGAAAGCCTGAAAGAGAGTTCGCTTTATGTCATTCTGGCGCGCCGGGATGGCCTGCAAGTCCTGAACACCCGCATGCCCTGGGGCGCGCCGCTCCCACCGATGGCCAATCCGGGCTCGGTCACATCAGCGCTTCGCTCGGGAAAGGTCGAGCTGTCCCACGTGTTTTTCGGCGCCACAAGCCAGCGCTGGGTCGTCAATCTGACGATGCCGCTCGCCGAGCGCGGTCCACAGGGGACCGATGCCGTCGTGCTCACCCAGGATGCGGAAAGCTTCGAGGACCTGGCTTCTCGCGATGCACTGCCGCCCGGTTGGACGTCTGCACTTCTGGACAAAGAGGGACGCGTGGTCGTTTCGAACGGAGCAGAACGGCAGACTGCCGGTACAGCCATGGATCAAAGCCGGCTGGAACTGATGTACGGCGTAAATGGCAGCGCTGTGTTCTACAAGGACGGCCGACAATATCTCCTGGGTTATGCAAAGCTGCCGGGCTGGCAGTGGCATGCCTTGGTCTGGGGACCCGCAGACAGCCTCCAGGGATCCTTCATTGAACTCTGGAAGAGTCTGCTGGCCGGAAGCGTGATCTTCCTCGCTTTGATCATGCTGGTGGTATTCGTCGCGGCCCATCACCTGCGCTCGGCGATCCGCAAGATCGCCTCCATGGCCGAACGCATCGGCAAGGGCGAGATCGTCTCGCCCGAACGCACCAAGATCACCGAGGCCAACCAGGTCGCGGTCGCCTTGTCCAACGCATCTTTCGACAGGGCCGAGGCGGAGGAGCGGATACATTTTATCCTGCAGGAACTTGTTCATCGCACCAAGAACATACTCTCGCTGGTCCAGGCCATGATGCGCCAACTTGCCCGCGGGACGGATGACGTGGAGGAATTCCAGCGCGCGGTCAGTGGACGTCTCGCCGGATTGGCTCAGTCGATCGAGGCGCTCGCCAAACAACAATGGGCCGGGATCCCGCTCGCCTCTCTGGTCGAACTGCAGCTCACGACCGTCACGGGTTCGTTCGACCGGATCTCCAAGCGTGGGCCGGAACTTCTGGTAAATGCGAATGCGGTACAGAATCTGGGCCTCGTTTTTCACGAACTCGCCACCAACTCGGTCAAATACGGCGCACTCTCCGTCCTGGAAGGACGACTGATGATCGAATGGCAGATCGTGGAGCCGGGGGCCGAAGGCGAAGAGCAGCGTCTGCGCCTCACCTGGACGGAACTTCATGGTCCGCCAGTGGTCACCCCAACCCGGCGCGGCTTCGGTTCGACGGTCATCGAACGTCATGCCGCAAGCGCATTTGCCGGTGAGGTCACCGTCGATTTCAACCCGAAGGGCCTTCGCTGGACGCTGGTCGCCCCGCTGTCTTCCTTCACGATCGGCACGAACGACTAGGCTCCCGGAACCTTTGTCCTCTCAGACGGGTTCAATCCCGTGGATCAGCCAAGGAGCAAAGTGATGAGCGCGGAAGATCAGGACAAAGGGACACGTCGCATCCACAAGGATGCAGATGGGCAGTATGCCGGAACCCAGGCAGGCAGGCACAGCGACGGTGTCGTCAGCGCCAAGCCGACCGTGATTACGGGTTCTGAAGATGCGACTGTCAACAAATGGCCGCCGGGTAAGGAAAATCCCCCGAAGGATTGGGACGCAAATTTCGACATTCGCGACAAGTCCGGCGACTGAAGACAATCTCAGAACTTGCCGGAACCCATGCAAGCCCCGTTGATCTGGGCAGGCACCGCGACCAGCGAGCGCGATCGTTCCCGAAGCGGAAGGTCTGCGCGCCGCGGTAGTGCGACCTGGGTGTCATCAGTTGGGCCTGTGTCCGGTCGTCGCACTTTGCGCACGCGGGAGAATAGACCATTCAGGAATTTCCGGATCATTGTTATCTCCTTTCCGTCAAAGCTTGGGTGAAGCCGTTGGGCTCGCCGAGATCCGATGAGGATCGACGAAGCGCTGCGGCGCGCGCCTTCGCGGTTTCAAGGATCTCACGGATCGCTTCGCCCTTCTCATGCCCTCGACCGATTCCGGCTGAAGGCTCGGCGCCTGGATCTTCAGAGCCATCCCGCAGCACGACTTCCTGTTCGAGATTGCGCAGGAGCTCCGGCACGCGCTCGGGCGTCGCGAGCACCTCGCTCAAAATCGACACGAGGATTTCCCGATGGGCGTTGATCCTCGCTTCGAGTGATTTCATATCGTTCTCCACCGGATATCTCCTTTTGCGCACAAGCTTCTGAATGGGGAACATTGGCCGGCCCCAATTGTTTCCTCCAGGAACGAATTCTTCCGCTTGAAGGAGAGGATCATGCCGCATACGGTCCGTCCGCCACGCTGGCGTCCCCACCCCGATCCGCGCGATCGGCTGATCATCGCGCTCTTTGCCCAGTTGGAGGCGGAACGCCAGACGCGGGAGACCCTGCGCATGGCAATCCGTTCCGGGGCCATTGATCCGGCTGTGCTGGAGGCGATCGCGGAAGATCCCGTTTCCGCCACCAGTGAGGACATCGCTGCGCTGGAACGCACCATCGCGATGCGCGAACGCGTCCCGCCGAGAGGCGAGCAGCAAGGAGAATACTGGCGATGAAGCGCGCCGAGACGGCTGTGATCCGCCATGGTAGCACCGTTGGCCACTCGGTGAGGACACCGTCAAATCCGTCGTCGTAAGACGCCGGGCCACGTGGCTCGGCTACGAGGGGGAAGCAATCCGACAGCTTTGGCCGGAGCCGCTTAACGCCCAGCAGGGCGACCGAGCGCCTAATGACCGCTATTCGGATGTTGCGAAAAAAGGGCTCGAAGATCCTCCGGGCCCTTCTCGCTTCATTGCCATCCGGTAGCCGACCTGCCTCAATGCCGCAGCAGGGCCCGCCCCTCCGTCAGCCGGCCATAGACCTCGGCATAGCTTTCGGCGCTGCGATCCCAGGAATAGTCGGCTCGCATGGCCTGCAATTGCAGCCGCGCCCATTTGCGCTTGTCACCATAGGCCTCGGCCGCTCGCCGGATCGCATGGCGAAGTCCTTCCGGGCGCACCGGATGGAACTGGAACCCGGTTGCAACCCTGGCCGAGATGGCGGCATCATTGGCGTCGATGATCGTTTCAGACAGGCCACCTGTACGGGACACGACCGGCACGCAGCCGTAGCGCAGGCCGTAGAGCTGCGTCAGGCCACAGGGCTCGAATCTCGACGGCTGGATGATTGCATCCGAACCGCCATGAATGAGATGCGCCGTCGGCTCGTTGAAGCCGACCGAGACGGCCATGCGTCCCGGGAAGCGGGCAGCCGTTGCCTTGAGCGCATCCTCGATATCATGATCGCCCTGACCATGCACGATCAGCCGTCCACCCCAGTGGAAGATCTCGTCGGCCACCTCGGCCAGCATGTCCATGCCCTTCTGCCAGGTGATCCGTGTGACAGCCGAAAAGAGCGGTCCATCGCCGGGTTCGAGGTGGAAGCGTTCGAGCAGGAGAGCCTTGTTGTTCTTCTTGTTGCGTACGGTCTTTGCGTCGTAGCGGAACGGCAGGTATGGGTCCGTCGCGGGGTTCCAGATCTCTTTGTCGATCCCGTTGACGATGCCCTGCAGTCGGTCCATGCGCGTATTGAGGACCCCGTCGAGGCCCATGCCGAATGTT
The DNA here is from genome assembly GCF_030369675.1 of Peteryoungia algae. Taxonomy (NCBI): domain Bacteria; kingdom Pseudomonadati; phylum Pseudomonadota; class Alphaproteobacteria; order Hyphomicrobiales; family Rhizobiaceae; genus Peteryoungia; species Peteryoungia algae. Next base: position 3,910,699 of record NZ_CP128477.1, read on the forward strand.
GGCGACAGGATTTCGCGAGCATAGGTTGGACTGACCACCGTGATGTGATCGGCCGTCACAAGGCCGCCCTTGAGGTAGCTGATATCGCCGAAATACTCCATCTGGTCGACTGAATAGACCTCCGGCGGCAGGCCGATATAGGGCAGCAGCGAGGCGGAGTACTGGCCCTGGAAGGCAAGATTGTGGATCGTGAGAACGACTGGAACGGCCGAGCCCATCTGACGCAGATAGACCGACGTCAGGGCCGACTGCCAGTCGTGTGTGTGAACCAGATCCGGCTGCCAGCCGGGCAATGCACCGGCTGCAATCTCCGCACCGGCCAGCGACAGAACGGCGAAACGTTTCCAGTTGTCGGCATGGTCGACGCCATTTTCATCGACATAGGGGCCGCCCGGCCGGTCGTAGAGAGCCGGCGCGTCGAGCACGAACAGACTGAGGCCGTCGATTTCGAGATGCCGAAGCGTCGCCTTCTCGCCGAGCAGATCGTCGAATTCCATAAGCGGGGGATGCAGTCGTGCCAGCGCGAGGATCGAAGGATAACCTGGCACGAGGGTATGTGTGGCGATGCCAAAGGCAGACAGCGCTTTTGGAAGCGCGCCGGTGACGTCGGCGAGCCCGCCTGTTTTCACCAGTGGATAGATTTCCGAAGTGACCGCAAGCACATGCAGGGGAACGCGGGTCGGGGAGGGGCGACGTGGACGGAGTTCGTCCTCCTCCCGGTGATAGGCGTCCCGCACACGCTGGATGAATTGCGCCCGGCTGAGTGCAAGCGAAAGATCGACTCCGGCCACCTTGCTCACCCCTTCCGGCTTCGTGTTGAATTGCGAACCGGCGAGACCGGCTTTTCCGTGATCACGAGCCCTTCTTCAGCCGCGGAGAGCTGCGCCTGTGCGATGCGCCGACCGGATTTTTCTGTCGTCTCTGTTGCGGCAGCCTGCAGTGTTTCCCAGTCTCTGAGTGCGGCCTGCCAATGCGCCTCGTCCCGCCCGTCGGGGCGCCCTTCTTCTTCCCAAAGCGAGTATGCCCTGCGGGCAATCCAGTCATAGTCTCGTTCAGACATGGCAATTCTCCGTCGTCGCCGCTTGCCCGTTCTCACACCATCGGATCTCGGCGGAGCGCGGTCTCGTCGCACCCGCCGCTCCCCGGTCGGATCAGTCGGTGATGCCCAATATCACCGGCGGATCCCCCGGCTCGTCATTCGAGGGGAACTGGCAAGATAGGAACGCCAGGAAGAGCAAACGGTTCCCGCTGCAACTGCCGATTTGATCGTGGTCTGGAACAGTTCTGCCTCCCTGGCGTTTCCCGGGGCAGTCCTGCAGAACATTGCAAGCCGGAGGGAATGACACATGGCGCAGCGCGCCTTCTGGAAGGGCTACCTGAAATTGTCGCTCGTCACCTGTCGCGTGGCGATGACACCCGCCGTGACCGAAAGCGCCAAGCTCCGATTCCACAACATCAATCGCAAGACCGGCAACCGTGTTGTCAGCCGCTATGTCGATGCCGACACCGGAAAGCCGGTCGACGATGAGGACCAGGTCAAGGGTTATGAGCGGGCCGAGGACGACTATGTGCTCTTCGAGGATGAGGAACTCGACGAGGTCGCGCTGGAAAGCACGCGCACCATCGACATAGAAAGCTTCGTGCCGCGCAACTCCATCGGCTGGATCTGGTATGACAGCCCCCATTACCTGGCCCCGGCGGACAAGGTCAGCGAGGAGGCCTTCGCCGTCATCCGCGAGGCGATGCGCAAGACCGATACGGGCGGTATAGCCCGCCTCGTGCTCTATCGCCGCGAACATGCTGTGCTGCTGGTGCCGCGCGACGAGGGCATGGTGGTCTGGACGCTTCGCTATGGTGAGGAAGTCCGCGACGCCGCGTCCCTCTTCAAGGGAGCAGGAGAAGCGCCGTCGGCCCGCAGCGCAAAGACGATGATGAAGAAACTCGTCGAGGCACGCCTGCGCCCCTGGGATCCGAAGCTGGTGCGTGACCCGGTCGAGGAACGCCTCCACGAGATCATCGAAAACCGGACGAAGACGCCAAAGCGGGCCAAGCCGAAAAAGTCCTCCGCGCCCGAGCGCAAGGATAATGTCATCGACATCATGGAAGCCCTTCGCCGTAGCCTCGCCTCCGAAAAGAAGCCGGCAAAGCGTTGATGGCCTTGCTCAGCGTGATTTCCGTGCCTTGCCCTTGGCGTTGAGCGGTGCCTCCGCCGTGCGGAAATCCTCCCACGGATCGACTTCGAGCGCCGCAAGGCGCGCAGGCACGTTTTCGACTGTGAAATGGTTCGGGCCGATTGCGGGTCCGAGTTCGTCGAAGGAGAGCGGCATCGAGACAGGGGCTCCCGCCCGTGCGCGGGTGGAATAGGGAGCGACTGCGGTGGCGCCTCGCCCATTGCGCAGATAGTCGATGAGGATCTTGCCCTTGCGTTTTGCCTTGCTGATCGTGGAGACGTAGTCGGCAGGGCTGTCGGCGCTCATGCCGTCGGCCAGCGCCTTCATCGCGGCCTTTACCTCGGGCCATTGGGCTTTCGGCTTGAGGGGTGCGACGACATGCAGCCCCTTGCCTCCCGACGTCTTGACAAAGCCGGTGAGCCCAAGCTCGGTGAAGCGATCGCGCACCTCGAAGGCGGCCGCGATCACTCGTTCCCAGGAGACATCCGGCCCGGGATCGAGGTCGATATTGACCATGTCGGGTCGCTCCAGATCGCCGGCCCGCGAGCCCCAGGGATGGATTTCGAGCGCTGCGCCCTGCACCAGCGACAGCAGTCCGTCGAGATCGCGGATACCGACGAGCGCCTCATCGTCCTTCGGGTCCCGGATCGTGATGATCTCCTTACGCATGCCGCGCCAGTCGTGTTTCTGGAAGAAACAGGTCTTCTCATGTCCTTCCGGGCAGCGCAGCAGTGCGAGGGGGCGGTCGACGATGAAGGGCGCGATGCGCGGCCAGACCAGCGCATAGTGATCCGCCAATCCTTCCTTGGTAACCCCGGCTTCGGGCCAATATAGGCGATCGGGATGGGTGAGGGGAATGCGCCGGCCTTCCGCGCGCAGACTGTCGCCGCTGTTCTTTGCCGATGCGGCCGGACGTGTTTCCTTCGAGGAGCCTGCAGATTTCGATGTCGTGGCCGGTGTTTCCAGCACCACCTCCCGCGCAGCCTTGTCCTCCCGGAGCCCCCGGAATGAGGCATGGCGTAGATGGGCGTCGCCCGTCCAGCCGCGGAACTCGATCTCCGCCACCAGTTCCGGCTCGAGGAAGACGACATCCTTGCGTTCGACGCCAGTCAGCTTGTCCTTGAATGGGCTCTTGTCCCGAATGAGCGACTGCAGCCTCTCGAAGACTTGCCGCGCGACCTTCTGGGAGTAGCCCGTGCCCACACGTCCCACATGCCGCAGACCATCGGCCTCGTTCACCCCCATGACCAGCGAGCCGATTGCCTTGTCGGAGACGGACGAGGGCACATATCCGCCGATCACCAGTTCCTGCCGCGCCGTGCATTTCGATTTGACCCAATCCCGGCCGCGTCCCGGCCGGTAGGGTGCGTTGGCCACTTTCGAAATGACGCCTTCCAGGCTGAGACGGCAGGCATGTTTGAGGACGAGGTCACCGCTTTCGTCGAAATGCGCAGAATACTTCAATAGCGGAGTGGGACCGCCGACCAGCTCTTCCAACAATTCCTTGCGATCACGCAGAGCGACACCGGTCAGATCCTGTCCGTCCAGATGCATCAGGTCGAAGGCATAATAGGTGAAGCGATCGGAGCGTCCGTCACTGAGGTCCTGTTGCAGCAGGGAGAAATCGCTGCTGCCATTGCCGCCTTCGACGACGATTTCTCCGTCCAGCAATGCGGCCTGCACCGGAAGCGCCTTCAGCGCTGCGGGCAGATGATCGCCGAAGCGGTCGGTCCAGTCGAGACCGGTACGGGTGAGAAGTTTGACCTCGCCGTTTTCTATGCGGGCTTGGATGCGATAGCCGTCCAGCTTGATCTCGTGCAGCCAGCGATCGCCCTTCGGCACGGTCTTCACCAGTGACGCGAGTGCCGGCGGCACGAAGTCCGGCATTTCCCCGGGTTTGGCGCCTTTCGGCACGCGATCGCCTTTGGTGGCGCGGCGACGCGTGGCAGTGTCCTTCGCCTTCTTGGTATCCCTCTTGCGCGAATTCCAGACGGCGGCCTTCTGGTCACCCTTCAAGCTCTCGACGGGCCGCCCGCTTTTGACTGAAAGCGGCATCTCCTCCACGATGTCGGGATCGCCTGCCTCGCGCGCCACCTCGTCCTCGCCCTTGATCAGCAGCCAGTTTTCCCGCGTCTCGCCCTCCTTGCCGGCCATGCGCACGAGATGCCAATGGCCGCCGAGCTTCTCGCCCTTCAGGGTGAATTCCAGATGACCCTTTTTGTATCCCTTCTTTGCATCGTGACGGGGCTCCCAGGTTCCGCGATCCCAGACGATCACTTCGCCGGATCCGTATTGGCCAGGCGGGATCACGCCTTCGAAATCACCATAGGTCAGGGGATGATCCTCAACATGCACTGCCAGGCGTTTGACACTGGGCACGAGGCTCGGCCCGCGCGTGACCGCCCAGCTCTTGAGCACACCGTCCATTTCCAGCCGCAGGTCGTAGTGGAGGCGCCTGGCTGAGTGCTTCTGGATGACGAAACTGTTGCCGCCCGCTTTCGCATTCGGCTTCGCGGCCTTTGGCTCCGGCGTCGCCTTGAAGTCTCTCTTGCGGCGATATTCGGAGAGCGACATGTTCAGCTCGCCTTCTTCTGACGCGTCGTGTTGCCCGACGGTGCCTTGCGCCGCTGTGGCGTCTTGGCCGCGCCTGTGTCTGCGCTCTTGCGCAACGCGTCGAGCAGGCTTGTGACGTTCTCTGACTTCCGCTTCGGCAGTTTCTTCGGCTTGCGACCGGCAATCTTTGCCTTCACCAGCTCCGTGAGGGCGGCTTCGTAGCGATCCTCGTAGCGACCCGGATCGAACTCGCCCATCTTGGTGCCGATGATGTGCCGGGCAAGCTCCAGCATTTCCGTCTCGATCTTGACCTTCGAAATCCCCTCGAAACTTTCGGCTGGATCGCGGACCTCGTAGTCATAGTTGAGTGTGGTCGCGATCAGGCCTTGCCCCTGCGGCCGGATGAGCACGCTGCGAAGCCGGCGGAAGAGAACCGTCCGCGCGATCGCCGCCACCCCTTGCGCCTCCATGGTCTCACGGATCAGAGCATAGGGCTCGACGGATTTACGGTCGGCCGGTGCCAGGAAATAAGGACGTTCCAGGTACAGGGTGTCGATCTCGTCACAAGCCAGAAATGTTGCGAGTTCCAGCCGTTTGTCGCTTTCCGGCACAGCCTCGCGGATCTCGTCGGGCTCCAGGATCACGGTCTGCCCCTCCGGGGTATCATAACCCTTGACCAGGTCGTCCTTGCCGACCGGGCGGCCGGTATCGGCATCTGCGTATTCTCGTCGAACCCGGTGCCCGGTATCGCGGTTGATGATATGAAATGTCGTGCGTTCCGATGCGTTGACGGCGGAATGGAGTGCCACGGCGCAGCTTAGATCGCCGATCGACAGATGGCCTTTCCAGATGGCTCGTATGCTCACGCTGAACTCCTGTCGCTTTCCGCCGCAACGAGGAGGACATCGCCTTTGTTCCGCAGGCGCTGGAAAGCCCGCGAACGGAAACATAAAACAGGTCTCTCATATTAGTGATTGTGGTTTGACGGCGAGAATTCATTAACCTTCAAGCAAGGAATTAACCATAAAGATTGCTGGACACGTCGGAGTGGGACTCGCAATGGAGTTTCCTTCGGGCATGACGCCATCCCGTCGTACCGGTTCTGGTCCGGTCTGTATTTCTCATGGAAGTAGTTCGGTGAACCGGCAGACCATGATGCGGACGGCAGTGGGATCGCAAACCCGCGTGCCCGCACGACCGCATCCCTGACTGCAGGAACCCCGGACACGGAAGGTTCACCCTCAAGGGGTGGCCAAGTGCGGGACGAATGACAGGTCAGGGCATGTCCACGGAGCGGCCGACGGGATCACAGGCAGGCAGCCTGCGCGACCGGCTGCGTTTTGCCGGGTTGGACGAGGCTCAGTGTGATCTGCTCCGTCAGAACCGTCATATGCTTTCCCAGCCTCTCAAAACGGCACTGAGAGACCTTTTCCAGCGTCTCCAAAGCTCGCCGGACGCGGCCCGCGCTTTCACCAGCGAGCGCCAGTATGACCGGCTCCACGATCTCCTGTCGTCCCATTGGGATGTGCTCACCGATGCCCGTTTTGATGCGCTCTATGCCGAGCGGGTGAAGGTTCTCTCCGACAGCGAAAGCCGCATGGGCCTCGATCCGCGCTGGCATGTTGCAGGGCATGCGGTGGTGCTGGAACATCTGCTCACCTCCGCGCTCGCCGAGACCTCCGGCTCCGGGCTTCTCCCATCGAGCCGCCGGCGTCAGCGCGAAGTCACCGATCTCGTCGCGGCGCTTGTCCGGCTGGTCATGGTCGATGTTGAAATCGCCGTGTCGCTGCGCTTCAACGAACTGCGCCTCAAGCACCACCGCGACCTCGCGGCCCAGCGTGAACACGACCGTGCCGAATTCGAGGGTATCTTTCGTCCCGTCGTCGATGGCCTGGCATCGGGGGATCTCACCGTGCGCACGGGAGCCGATGTCCCGGAAGCCTATGCTGACCTTGCCGGTCGCATGAACGAGGCGATCGAACAACTGCAGACGGCCTTCCTCTCCTCCGAGGAGAAGCTCGCCTATGTCCGCGAGGCGACCGGCCGCATGGCCGAGACGGCCCGCACCTATGCCGGGCGCGCCGAAGATCAATCTGGTGCGCTGGGTGAAACCAGTCATGCCCTCCATGAACTGACATCAAGCGTCCGCGAATGCGCCGGCGAGACGAAGCGCGCCGAAGCGACCGTCGCTGCGACCCGCGGCTCGGTCGAAGCAAGCGGTCATGTCGTCGGTCGGGCAATCTCGGCCATGGCCGACATCGAGGCTTCCGCCGAACAGATCGGGCACATCATCGGCGCGATCGACGAGATTGCCTTCCAGACCAACCTCCTGGCGCTGAATGCGGGGATCGAAGCGGCCCGCGCCGGTGACAGTGGGCGTGGCTTTGCCGTCGTTGCCCAGGAAGTCCGTGCGCTGGCACAGCGATCGGCAGATGCCGCCCGCGAAATCAAGACACTCGTTGCCACCACGAAGAGCCAGGTCGTTGCCGGTGTCGACATGGTGGCGAAGACCCAGGGTGCCATCGCCGACATCGTGCTGCAGGTGGGGGACATCAGCGGCACGGTCTCCGATATAGCAGCCCGGTCCGACCGCCAGGCGAGCGAACTCGCAGGCATCGCTGGAACGGTTGCCAGCCTTGGCTCGGACATCGCAGACACAGCCGTCCTCGCCCGCCAATCGAGCGAAGGCACCGACGATCTCCACAAGGTCATTCTCGAGCTCGGCGCGACCATCCGCGAATTCCACATCGAGCGTCAGGCGCGCGCGCCGAAGGTGCCGGTCGGGCGTGTTCAGCTAACGGCTCAGCGGGACCTGCCGACGCCAGCACCGGCAGCCTCGATTGCCGACCTTTCTGACGACGCAGACGTCGATTTCGGCTTCGCGGCCCAGATCGCCGGGCTCGTCGGATGAGGGGATTGTTTACCACCATGCGATATACACGAAAGCTAAGGGCGGGAATTTCGGCACTCTTTCCGGGGGAATGGTTCTCCCGGGCTCCAGGTCGGAGTCTGGTTGCCGCAGCCTTCGGGACACAAGGAAAGAAATGATGGCAAGTAAGAAAGGCGAGCAGAAGGCCCTGAAGCTGGCCGCGGTCTTGGACCTCAACGAGGCTTCCAATCTCAAGGCCAATATTCTCTCGATGCGTGGTGCTCCTTTGACGATCGATGCTTCTGGCGTCGAGCGTGTCGGCGCCCAGTGCGTGCAGGTCCTGATGGCCGCAGCCAAGGCCTGGGAAGCCGACAAGCATCCCTTCTCGTATGGAAAGGCCTCCGAGGCTTTCCTCAAAACACTTCAACTGATTGGCGTGAACATCGACCATCTGCTCGCTAAGGAGATCCGGCAATGAAGAAAAAAGTGCTCACCGTGGATGACTCCAGAACCATTCGAAACATGCTTCTGGTCACCCTGAACAATGCCGGCTTCGAGACCATTCAGGCCGAAGATGGCATCGAGGGCCTGGAAGTGCTCGAAGAATGCAATCCCGACGTCATCGTGACCGATATCAACATGCCGCGTCTCGACGGCTTCGGCTTCATCGAGGGAGTTCGTCGGAACGAAAAGTATCGCGCGGTTCCGATCCTGGTTCTGACCACGGAAAGCGATGCGGAAAAGAAGAACCGCGCCCGCCAGGCTGGTGCGACCGGATGGATCGTCAAACCGTTCGATCCGACCAAACTGATCGATGCCATTGAGCGTGTAACCGCCTAAGCCGGGATTTTCTCCTATGGATATGAACGAAATCAAAGAGATCTTCTTCCAGGAATGCGAGGAGCAGCTTGCGGAACTGGAATCCGGTCTTCTGAAAATGAATGATGGGGATCGCGATCCGGAAACGGTCAATGCCGTTTTCCGTGCGGTTCACTCCATCAAGGGCGGCGCCGGCGCCTTTGGTCTCGATGACCTGGTCGCCTTCGCGCACGTCTTCGAGACGACTCTTGATTGCGTTCGTTCCAACAAGCTGGAGCCCGGCCCCGAGGTCATGAAGGTGATGCTCAAGTCGGCCGACGTTCTGGCAGACCTGGTCACCGCATCCCGCGATGGTGGTAGCGTCGACGAAAGCCGCTCCAGCGGTCTCGTCAAGGAACTGGAGGCACTGGCGAACGGAGACATGCCAGCCCCGTCGGCAGCGCCTGTTGCAGCCGCCAAGCCGGCGGCGCCCGCGCCCGTTGCTGCCGCCCCGAGCGACGACAGCGGCTTCCAGCCGATCCCCTTCACCTTTGACGACTTTGGCGGCGAAGAGCAGGAGGAGAGCCTCTCGACCTTCGACGTGACCTTCAAGCCGCGCCGTGAACTCTACTCCAAGGGCAACGAAGCGGCCCTCCTGCTGCGTGATCTCTCCCGTCTCGGCGAGATGAGCATCAACTGCAACATGGAAGACCTGCCGTCGCTCGACGATCTCGATCCCGAAGGCGCCTATTTCGACTGGACGATCCAGATCAAGGCGGAAAAGGGCGAGGAAGGCATTCGCCAGGTCTTCGAATTCGCAGAGTGGGATTGCGACCTCGATATCAAGCTCCGTGAGCCTGAAGCTGCCGCCGTCACCGAGGAACTGCCGATGGTCCCGGTTCCCTTCGACCTGTCTGCGCTCGACGACGGATCCGATGCCCCCGACCAGACTGTCGCTGCTGCCGTTGAGGCCGCAGACACGGCGACCAGCGTCCTGAAGGCGGCAGCCTCTGCCGCCAAGCCTGAGAAGAAGGAAACGCCGGCCGCAGCAGCAGCCGCCGCAGCCGCCCAGGCCAACAACGCCGCCGGCCAGACCATTCGTGTCGATCTGGACCGCGTCGACCGGCTGATCAACCTTGTCGGCGAACTCGTCATCAACCAGGCGATGCTGTCCCAGAGCGTCATCGAGAACGATGCCACCGGCACATCCGCCGTCAATATGGGTCTCGAAGAGCTGCAGCAGCTCACCCGTGAGATCCAGGACTCGGTCATGGCGATCCGCGCGCAGCCGGTGAAGCCGGTCTTCCAGCGCATGTCGCGTATCGTCCGCGAAGTCGCGGACATGGTCGGCAAGTCGATCCGCCTCGTCACTGAGGGTGAAAACACCGAAGTCGACAAAACGGTCATCGACAAGCTCGCCGAGCCTTTGACTCACATGATCCGAAATGCTGTCGACCACGGCATTGAAAGCCCCGAGAAGCGTGCGGCCGCCGGCAAGGAGCCGGAAGGCACGATCAAGCTGACGGCGAAGCATCGTTCCGGCCGTATCGTCATCGAACTCGTCGATGATGGTGCAGGCATCAACCGAGAACGCGTCCGCCAGAAGGCGATCGACAACGAATTGATCGCAGCCGATGCCAACCTGACGGACGAGGAGATTGACAACCTCATCTTCGCACCCGGCTTCTCGACGGCCGACAAGATCTCCGACATTTCCGGACGCGGCGTCGGAATGGACGTGGTCAAGCGCTCGATCCAGGCACTCGGCGGCCGCATTTCGATCACCTCCCGTCCCGGCCAGGGGTCCACCTTCACCATGAGCCTGCCGCTGACGCTCGCCGTCCTCGACGGCATGGTGGTCACGGTTGCCGGTCAGACCCTTGTCGTACCGCTCACTGCGATCGTCGAGACGCTGCAGCCGGAGGCACAGCACATTCACTCGTTCGGCGCCAACCAGCGCCTGATCTCGATCCGCAACTCCTTCTGCCCGCTTGTCGATGTCGGGCGGATCCTCAACTTCCGCGGCACGCAGGCCAACCCGATCGACGGTGTAGCCCTCCTCGTGGAGTCGGAAGGCGGCGGCCAGCGCGCTCTGATGGTCGACGCCATCCAGGGACAGCGTCAGGTTGTCATCAAGTCGCTCGAAGCCAACTACACCCATGTTCCGGGTATCGCTGCCGCAACCATCCTCGGTGATGGTCGCGTCGCGCTCATCCTCGACGTGGATGCTGTCGTCGCCGCCTCGCGGGGTCAGTCCCTCAAACAGGAAATGTCGTTAGCCGTCGCAGGGTAATAGTATGTCGTATGCGGTCAAAAACTTGATGCAGGGTAGCCGTGAGCTCATCGCCTTCCGTATTGGCGATCAGGAGTTCTGCGTGAACATCATGTCGGTGCGGGAGATCCGGGGATGGACCCCGGCAACCCCACTGCCGCATTCGCCACATTATGTCATGGGCGTCATAAACCTGCGTGGAGCCGTCCTGCCGATCATGGACCTGTCTCTGCGCCTGGGCATGAAGCCCGCCGAACCGACCGCCCGTCACGTCATCATCGTGGCGCAGGTCAAGTCTCGGGTCGTCGGTCTGCTGGTGGATGCCGTATCGGACATCCTCACCGTGGACGACGACAACATACAGCCGACGCCGGAGGTCTCCTCCGATCTCGAACGACAATATGCCCGTGGCATTCTCGCCATCGACAAGCGGATGATCTGCCTGGTCGAGCTTGCTGCACTTTTCAACGAAGCCGCCGAAAGCGAGGCTGCATGACATTCGCAATGAGCACATCCCGTCAATCGGACGATGAAGTCCTGGCCAGTGGGGAATACCCGCTGACCCGGCGGGATCTGGGTGAGATTGCTGCCATGATCTACTCGGATGCGGGCATCGCGCTGAACGACAGCAAGGCGTCGCTCGTCTACTCGCGCCTGTCCAAGCACATCCGCAATCTCGGCCTTTCGGGCTTCCGCGCCTACTGCCAGCTCGTCTCCTCGCCGGAAGGTGCAGCCGAGCGTCGGGAAATGCTGTCGCATCTGACCACCAACTTCACGCGGTTCTTCCGCGAGAACCATCACTTCGAGCACCTGCGCGACGAGGTCCTTCCCGGTCTCGTCCAGCGGGCGAAGTCCGGTGGCCGCGTCCGCATCTGGTCGGCCGCAAGCTCCGATGGCCAGGAGCCCTATTCGATCGCGCTGACGGTCTTCCAGGCCTTCCCGAACGTGCTCGATTATGACTTCAAGATCCTGGCGACCGACATCGACCCGAAGATCCTGGCGATCGCCCGTCAGGGCGCCTACGACGAGCAGGCCCTTGAAAGCGTCTCCCCGGCCACGCGCAAGCAGTGGTTCAAGGAGGTCGAGATCGGCGGCCGCCGCAAGTATCAGGTCGATGAGCGCCTCAAGCGGCTGATCACCTACAATGAACTGAACCTGATGGCGCAGTGGCCGTTCAAGGGCAAGTTCGACGTCATCTTCTGTCGCAACGTCGTGATCTATTTCGACGAACCGACCCAGATGCGGATCTGGACCCGCTTTGCGGATCTTCTGCCGGTCGGCGGTCACCTCTACATCGGTCATTCGGAGCGTGTTTCGGGCGACTCGAAGAACGATTTCGACAATATCGGGATCACGACTTACAGCTACGTGGGCAAGAACGGAGGGCGCAAATAATGGCGGCACCTGCACGCGTTCTCGTTGTCGACGACAGCCCCACCATGCGTGGACTGATCACGGCCGTCCTCAGCCAGGATCCCGATGTCAGCGTCATCGGCCAGGCCGGCGACGCGATGGAGGCCCGCGCCGCGATCAAGCAGCTCAATCCCGATGTCGTCACCCTCGACATCGAGATGCCGAACATGAACGGCCTCGAGTTCCTCGAGAAGATCATGAAACTGCGTCCGATGCCGGTGATCATGGTCTCGACAATGACCCATCGCGGCGCCGAAGCAACGCTTGCCGCGTTGGAGATCGGCGCCTTCGACTGTGTCGCCAAGCCTCAGCCGGGCGATGCGCGTCCCTTCGGCGAGCTCGCCGAGAAGGTCAAGGCCGCGGCGCGTTCGCAGCACCGTCACAGCCCCACCTCGCATGGCCATCCTGCACCGGTTGCGCCGGCGGCAGACTTCCGGGTTGGACGCAAGATCGTGGCCATCGGTTCGTCTACGGGCGGCGTGGAGGCCCTGATCGCGGTCTTGCAGAAATTCCCGCGCAATTGCCCGCCGACGGTGATTACGCAGCACATGCCGCCGACATTCACCAAGAGCTTTGCCGAGCGGCTCAATCGGCTCTGCGCACCTGTCGTGGAGGAGGCCACGGACGGTGCACGGCTCGAGATCGGCAAGATCTACCTGGCGCCGGGTGGCGATCGACATCTCCAGGTGGCGAATGCCTCTGCGCCATGCTGCCGCCTGGTTGAGCGCGCGCCGGTCAACGGTCACCGACCCTCGGTCGACGTGTTGTTCGATTCAGTTGCAGAACTTGCCGGTCGGAACGCCGTCGGTGTGATTCTTACGGGCATGGGGCGCGACGGCGCCTCGGGCCTTTTGAAGATGCGTCACACCGGTGCACGAACTATCGGCCAGAACGAAAAGACCTGTGTGGTCTATGGGATGCCCCGAGTCGCCCATGAGCTGGGCGCAGTCGAGCATCAACTACCCCTCACCTCTATTGGAGAGGAAATCCTCAAACTCACTGCCGCCCGAAAAGAAGGTATCGAATAATGTCCCTAGCCGAAAAAATCAAAGTTCTGATCGTCGACGATCAGGTCACCAGCCGCCTCCTGCTCAGCGATGCGTTGACCCAGCTCGGCTTCAAGCAGATCACTGCCGCCGGTGACGGCGAGCAGGGCATGAAGATCATGGAGCAACAGCCCCATCATCTGGTCATCTCGGACTTCAACATGCCGAAGATGGATGGATTGGGTCTCTTGCAGGCCGTGCGGACCAATCCGAACACGAAGAAGGCTGCCTTCATCATCCTGACGGCGCAGGGCGACCGGGCGCTGGTGCAGAAGGCAGCACAGCTGGGCGCCAACAACGTCCTGGCGAAACCTTTTACCATTGAAAAAATGAAGGCAGCCATCGAGGCTGTATTCGGAGCCCTAAAATGACTGAAGACAGTGCAGCAAAGCGCGTCCATATTATCCAAGGGGAGTGGAAAGTCAGCAAGGACCCGAACGTGGTTCTGTCGACCATCCTCGGTTCGTGTGTTGCTGCCTGTATTCGGGATCCGATCGCAGGAGTGGGTGGTATGAACCACTTTCTCCTGCCGGGATCGGCGGTGCCGGGGGCAGGTGGCGGCGATGCCACCCGCTATGGGGTTCACCTTATGGAGCTTCTGATCAATGGCCTGCTGAAGCAGGGCGCCCGCAGGGATCGTCTTGAGGCCAAGGTCTTCGGGGGGGCCAAGACGATTGCGACGTTCTCGAATGTCGGCGAACAGAACGCAGCCTTCGCCCAGCAATTCCTGCGCGACGAAGGCATCAAGGTGGTCGGATCCTCGACGGGTGGAGATCACGGCCGCAAACTGGAATTCTGGCCGGTCAGCGGTCGGGCAAGACAGTATCCGCTCACAGGCGCAGAAACGCAGAAGACGGTGGCGCTGGAGCAGCGTCCGGTTCCTGTTTCGAGGCCGGTGGAAAATTCAATCGAGTTCTTCTAGTACTGGACATCGGATGCAAAACGAAAACTTGGCGGGAAATCAGGATACCCGGGAAGAGCTTCCGGAAATCCTCATGCGCATCGTCAGCGAGCTGCACGACGTGGCTTATCTGATTGAGCGCGTGGAGCCGCACCTGCTTGAGCTCGGTGGCCCGACAATCCTGGAACATCCGGACAGCCTGAAGGTCCTGCAGGGTATCGATCTCGCCGTGCAGAAGGCGCGCGGGCTCGCGGAATTCGTCGACACCATCACGGGGACGATACCGTCGGACTGGATGATCGACATGACGACGGCGCTGAGCCTCGTCAAGCTTGCCGACATGCAGAAGGCGCTCGGCGCCGGCCTGCGCCACGGCCATTCCCAACCGCTCGTCCAGGCGGGTGGAGACTTCGACTTCTTCTAATCGTCCCTGAAGGACGGATAGGGCCGCAGATCCCGGTTTGCGAATGGCTGAAATGAATTCGGCCTCCCGCCCCGCGAAACGCTCGCACAAGTTTCGATTTCTATTGTCGCGCCAAGGGCAAAAACGCCCAGAACCTTCTTGTAGATGGTGCGAGACAGAATGAATCTGTTAAATCAATTACTTCAGATACCAAAAAACTTCGCGGCGATGGGGCAAGCGAAGATATTGGCGATGGCCGGTGTTGCCGTTGTTTCATTCGCAATCATTATTGCCGGCGCCCTTTACGTCAACAAACCCTCCTACGAGACCCTTTATGTCGGCCTTGAACCGATTGATCTGAACCAGATCAGCGTCGCGCTGGCTGAATCCGGTATCGATTTCGAGACCGGCAGCGATGGCCAGAGCATCATGGTGCGCGCCGGCATGACCAGCAAAGCTCGCCTTCTGCTCGCAGAGCGCGGTTTGCCCAACAGCGCCAATGCCGGCTACGAACTGTTCGACAATGTCGGCTCGCTCGGCCTTACCTCTTTCATGCAGGAAGTAACCCGCGTTCGCGCTCTGGAAGGTGAAATCGCACGCACCATCCAGCAGATCTCGGGTATCGCCGCAGCACGCGTCCACATCGTCATGCCGGATATCGGCAACTTCCGACGGGGCGAACAAAACCCCACAGCCTCGGTCATGGTTCGCGCCTCCTCGGATGCCGGACGCAAGGCCGCCGCATCCATTCGCCAGTTGGTGGCTTCCTCCGTGCCCGGCCTCGACGTCGAGGATGTGACGATTCTCGATTCCACCGGACAGCTCCTGGCCGCCGGCGACGAAACTGGTGGCGAAGCCTCCCGTTCGCTCGGTGTGGTCCAGTCGGTCCAGCGCGAGATCGAGACCAATATCGACAAGGCGCTCGCGCCCTTCCTCGGCATGGACAACTTCCGTTCCAGTGTCACTGCGCAGATCAACACCGACAGCCAGCAGATCCAGGAGACCATCTACGATCCCGAATCACGTGTCGAACGCTCTGTCCGCGTGACGAAGGAGCAGCAGAAGTCACAGCAGCGTCAGTCCGACACGGCCGCGACAGTCGAGCAGAACATTCCCCAGGCGGCACCGGAAGCTGGCGGTGGCGGTCCTCAGTCCTCCGACGAGCAGGACAAGAAGGAAGAGCAGACCAACTACGAGATCAACAGCCGGACGGTGGCGACGGTCAAGAACAGCTATACGGTTGAAAAGCTGTCGATCGCCGTCGTCGTCAACCGCGGGCGCATTGCCAAGATGGTCGGGGAACCCGTCGATCAGGCCAAGATCGACGCCTATCTCGCCGAAATGCAGAAGATCGTCAGCTCTGCGGCCGGCCTCGACGGCGAACGCGGCGATGTCGTGACACTGACGGCGATGGACTTCCTGGAGAATCAGCTGCTGGAAGAGTCGGCGACCGGTCCGGGCTTCATGGAAATCCTGAGCCGCAACACCGCTGGCATCATCAATTCGCTCGCCTTCGTCGCTGTCGCCTTCCTGATTGTCTGGATGGGTATCCGTCCGATGATCCGCACCGCTGGCGGTGGCACCGCGGACACGGCACTTGCCGGAGGCATCGGCGAACAGGCCGCCGGCCTCGAGCTCCCGGACTTTTCGCCCGCGATCGGTGGCGCTGCAAGCGGCGGTCTCATGGATGGTTTCGGTTCCGACTTCGGTTTCGACTCCACCGACGACCTGCTGACCATGGACGACGATCCGAATGGAGGCTTCAACCGCCGGGTCAAGGAAGGTCCCGAGCGGCGCCTGTCGCGCATGGTGGAAATCTCGGAAGAGCGCGCCGCCAAGATCCTTCGCAAATGGGCTGTGGACAACGCCGCCTGATCGCCAAGAAGAAGTCAGTACCGACCGCGCCCGCTGGGCGCGGTTTTGCGTTGTAATCCCATATGCATCCGGGATTGCATCATCGGGCTTGGAGAGGCATGCTTCAGGCCGTCCCGCAATACAGCGGACACTTGTGACCTTTGCCACTTTATATTTTAGAGTGAACATGATTCGGTGATGGAGATTGCAGTGTCACTGAGTCGCCATCGGGCTGACGAGGCGAAGACTGCGAAAATGCAAGGCCGTCACTTCAAAGGGGCACGTTGAATGGATGCCGAGCTGACAACGAAGGGCCAAGAGAGACGGGGGCGTGCATCCGGCTTGGAGGAAAATCCGCAAAATGGCTCTTCGTCGAAGGACGCACTGATCCGGAAGCTGGCTACACCGGCGCTCTCGGGCAATATGGGACAATGTCTCCGGGTTCTCTGTGAGTACGTCGGGGCTTCCCATCACCTCTTGGCGCGCTACGACCTTGTGCAGGAGGAGGGGCTGGATTTCGTGGTGGCGGCCGACTGGCCATTCGACCTCGTACGCCGTCTGGAAAGCGAACTGGCGACCAGCTACTCCCAGTCCACGGAACTTGAGAAGTGCCTTTCTGTACTGCAACCGAAATACGCCATCCTGCCCGACGACGCCCATGTGCCTGTCGGGACAAGCCGGCAGTATTGCACGGTCACCATGAATGTCGGGCGCACGCGGCTGGCCCTGATCTTGCTCTTTCCCCAGGATTACGTGCTCTCGCCCGAACGACTGCGCGAAGTCGGCCTGCTCTCCGGCTATGCCCTCAGCCTTTCAGCGAACAAGGGTCACAAGAGCGACCGCGACTTCGATCTGACGGACCGCGAGCTGGAATGCCTCTTCTGGATTGCCGAGGGCAAGACGAGCGACGAGATTGCGACCATCCTCGGGATCTCGCGCAACACCATCAACAATTACATCACGAGCGTGATGCGCAAGACCGCCACAAAAACGCGCTCGGAAGCGATCGCCTACGCGGTTCGCAACAATCTTGTCTAAGGGAGCAGGAATGGCCACTACCACGAGACCAGGCGGATCCATCCTCGAAGATGCAACTTGGTCTGGCCAGCGCCCTGTGACGTCCCGTTCGGACATCTTTCCGAAACTCGTATCCCTGCAGCGATCGCTCAATGCACGCGGCTTTGCGGCTTTCCGCATCGCGGGTGCCAGCCTGCCACACAAACGACGCCTCGACCCGGAATTCGAGAACTGGAGCGGTGGCCTCAGCAGTGGTCGCGATGCGTTCGTTGCTGCCTATGGGGACGCCTTGCTCGCCCATATTGAGACCTCGACGTTACCGGTGCTTTGGAGCGCGGAAGAAAAGACGAGCTTCCTCGATGCCTCGGATTTCACACCGTTTGCTGTGCAACTGCCTGAACGTCTCCTGTCGCATTCGGGCATTGCGTTCCCCGTCCGGCTGGGAGCCGTCGGGAACGGATATGTCGTGTTCCCGACGATCGGCGGCGCCGATCTGCCCGGAGAAGTCATCCTGGCGGTGCACAGTCGCTGCTACAAGGTCATGACGGACATCCTGTCGCTCGACGAACGCCGCGCAGCCCCGTCGGAGACCTTGAGCGAACGTGAAATCGCCTGCCTGCAGCTCGCAGGCGATGGTCGGATCAGTGAAGAAATCGCAGAGCGTCTCGGCTTGTCGGTCCATACCGTCAACGCCTATCTCGGTTCGGCCACGATCAAGCTCGATTCGGTCAATCGCATCCAGGCAATCGCGAAGGCGATTCGCCTCGGCTACATCACCTGACAAGACCTTATCCGTAGAGCGGGGACGCCTGTCCCTTGACGAAGCGCGCCTCGTTCAGGCGCTCTTCGAGCATGCGCGAATTGGCGTCCGGATCGCCGCAGGATTCGTGAAACGCGATATGCTTGATGTCGAGCCCGGCCTGTTCGTTCGTCAGCGTGAGCTGCGAGTAGATGGTGATGCCGCGCGGCTTGATCTCGATATCGAGTACGATTTCCGGCGGGCCGCCCCATTCGAGGCGGTAGTCTCCGCCAGAGCCGAACACCACGGTGCCGGGATGGAAGTACAGCTCGGCAGCGGAGGAGACGAGGTCCGAGAGATTGCCGTAAAGTTCAAAACGCAGAAGTGAAATGAGGTCGGCAGCGTCGAGAAGGCGCAATTCGCTTGCGACGGGGCTGATCGCCTCTGCCACGATGCGTTCACGCTGATCGGTAAAGGAGCACTTCTTCATCGGGCCTAACGTATCCGTCTCTGTGGGGCCTTGGACGCATAGACCCGGTGCACGAGTTCTGCGACTGCCTTGTAAAATACTGACGGAATGACGCTATCCACCGAGACTTGCGCAAACATGGAGCGGGCAAGCGGCGGGTCCTCAAAAATGGGAATGTTGTTTTCGCGCGCGATCTCGCGAATCTTGAGTGCGACCAGATCCTGGCCTTTGGCAACGACCACCGGAGCGTCGCCTTCCTCGCGAACATAGCGCAGCGCGACGGCGAAATGCGTGGGGTTTGTGATCACCAGCGTGGCACGGGGAACGCTTGCGATCATGCGCCGTCTTGCCCGGTCCCGGGCAATTGAACGCTGACGCGCCTTGACGATCGGGTCGCCCTGGGCCTGCTTGTATTCGTCCTTCACCTCCTGCTTGGTCATGCGCAGCTGTTCGTACCAGTGGTAACGCGTCCAGAAAATGTCCACGGCCGCCAGAAGAGCCGTCGCCATCACGACGATGACCATCATCTTGTTCAGGATCTCGGAGAATTTGACGAAGATCACCTGCGGGTCGGAGAACATCGCGTCGATCACGCCGAAATAGTCGCTGCGCAGCGAGAAGACCATGATGACGGAGAGCACGACGATCTTGAAGATCGACTTGGCGAACTCCACCATTCCCTGGCTGCTGAAGATCCGGTTCCATCCTTTGACGATGGAAATTCGATTGAGCTGCGGCCTGATTCGCTCGAGCACGAAATAGGGCATGTTCTGGGCGACATTGGCCGTGACGCCGAAGAGGATCAGCATGATCAGCATCGGCGCCAGGAACGCTGCGATTTCCCAGCCGATATGGGTGAAGAGCGATACGACATCGACGGCAGTGCCGAGATACCATTGATCGGGTCGCTCGAAGATATCCTTCAGCGACTGCCCGAGCCGTGTGATGGCGCCCGGCAGGAAGAAGACTGCATAAAGGTAGAAACCCAGCGCAGTCGCGAAGATCGGCGCCTCGCGCGAGCTTGGCACGTTTCCCTTTTCCATGGCGTCCCGAAGCTTTTTCTCGGTCGGGTCTTCGGTCTTGCTGTCCTTGTCGTCATCCTCGGCCATGACCGCTGCCATCCTTGAAGGCTTGCACGGGGCGGGATCGATGCCCTGGCTGATCGCGCCGGCCGGACCTCTTGCCGGCGGCTCGCCGTTCTATTCCGGCGTGGTGAACGTAAACACCCGCCGATTGAGGTTCAATCGGCGGGTGAAGAAACGTGACTGTTTTCAACAGAGGCGACGGATCAGGCGGCTTGTGTTTCGCCTTCTGTCTCCTTGAGTTGGATCTGACCGGCATTGGCGAGGCGGATTGCTTCCTGGGCGACGGCGCGACGGGCGATCGCAATTTCCCGCGGATTGATACCGGCCGTACCCGCCTGCAGATCCGATTCGATCATGCGGCGCGAACGAGGGCTGATCGAGGCCAGCACGCATTCCTTGATTTCCGCACTGGCGCCCCGCAGCGCCATGGTGAGGATTTCGCCCGAGATGTCGTTGAGCAACAGCACGCGGCTGCGCTGCGGCATGACGAGCAGATCCTCGAACAGGAAGATCTTCGGACGAACCTTGTTGACCGATTCCTTGCTGATCGATTCCAGCGAGGTGAGCAGGGTATCGACTTCGCTCTTTTCCAGCTCGTTCATCAGGTCCGCGACCTTGGCCGAACCTGTCGAATTCTTCTCTGCCGCAATCTCTGCGATCAAGTCATGGACCCGGTTCTCGATAATCTGGGCCGCCTTCGGGCTGACATTCTTCAGGTTGACCGTACGGTTCATGATATCGGCGCGACGGCTCTCCGGCAGCTTGAGCAGCACCTTGGCTCCGAAGGAGGATGGCAGCATGGAGAGGATATAGGCGACGGTTTGTGGATGTTCGCGCATCAGGAACCGCGCGATGAAGTCCGGATCGGCGTCCTGCAGGCGGTCCCAGATGGAGGCTTCATAGGCCTGGAACGCCGTACGACGGCCGAGCAGGCCGTCGACTTCTTCCGGCGTCAGACCTTCCTCGAGAATGCTCTCGATGGCCTTCGCATTGTCCATCAGGCCGGCGCCCTCGGTGAAGAGGTCTTCGAACTCGTTGACCAGTAGCGTCAGTTCATCCGGCGGTATCGTGCGAAGCGTCTGCGCAGACGCAATGATCGTCTGCAGCTCGGCCTGGGTGAAGTACTTGAGCAGCTTCCCGGCGACGCCCTTTCCCATGGCCAGCAGCACGGCGGCTGCCTTATCGGCCTGGGAGAGCGGTTTTCCGGTTAAAGGGCCGCCAAAATCGTCAAAGTCCATCATGGTCTTGTCCTCTCTGGCCCATCATGGGTCAGGATGTCTTGGTGGCCATCACTTCAATCAGTTTGACACCAAATCGCGTATCGTCGTTCTCGAGAACGGTGATTTCGCCGCGCGCGATGCGTCGGCCGTTCACCATGATCTCGACAGGCTCGCCGATCTTCTTGTCGAGAGCGATGATGGCGCCCTCTTCGAGACTCATCAGCCCGGAAACCTGCATTCGGCTCGATCCGAGCACGATCTGGACCTCGATCGGAATGTCCATGATCAGATCGAGATTGGCGCTCAGACCGCTGCCCGGCTCCTGCTGGCTGCCGGTCGAACCGCCGAAGGCGTTGTCGCCAGCGGCATCGCTCGATCCGCCGAAATCGCTGCTGCCGCCCAGATCGCTGGAGCCGCCGAAATCACCCAGGCCGAAATCATCGGCCGGCGCTGCGGCTGCACTGCCGCCGAAATCGGACTCGAACGCTGCGAGCGGATCGTCCTTGAGGCCACCGAAATCGCCGAGATCAGCGCCGAACTCGCCCAGCCCACCGTCGGCATCGGCCTTCAGAACGCCGCGAAGATCATCGACGGCCTGGTCGAAATCGCTGTCGCTCGCGCCCGGCATCGCCAGCGCGTCGTCATCTTTCGGGGTTGTCTTCTTCGTTGCCATGGATTCATTATTCCTCTTGAAACTTGCCTCAAGCTGCCGTGGGTCGAGCCCGGGAAATGTCTAGCTCATCAAATGCTTTAGAATTTCATCTTCGGTGCTCACATTGTCCTTTACCCGCACGGTGTAGCGGTCGCCCGCCCGGCCGAATTCGCAGCGGTAGAGATCCTTGCCGTTGGCACTGACGTCGACCATGACGTCGCCCTTTTCACGGAAGGGAATGACGTCGCCGGCAATCAGCCGCGAGACGGTGGCAAGCGTCAGCGTGTCCAGTTGGATCCGCGCTTCCAGTGTGACATGGGAGCGGCGCACCTGCTCGGCGATCTGTTCCTGCCATTCCTTCTTCGACTTGCTGGTTTGGCTCTTCGATTTCGGCATGGTCACAACGGTCTTCAGCAGCGCCTTCTGCGGAACGACCAGGTAGAACTCGGATTCGACAGTTCCAAGCGTGATGCCGAGCTTGATGGTCACACCATACTCGTCGATGTGATCCTCGTCCGGCTTGGGATGGTCTTCTGCATTGTGTGCCTTTTCCAGGAGCGGCTCAAAGCCGCCCGAGGCGTTGACACCCGAACGCAGGACATTGGCAATCTTGTCATAGACCATCACGGCCAGATCGAGTTCGATCTGCGAAAGAGGCCGTTCGATCGGCTCCTGGATCGTCTCGGGCAGGGCGCCGAGCAGGTTCTCCATGAGCGTGATGACAAAGCTGTTGCCGCAGGCGAGCACGAAGTTCGGAGACCAGTTGCGCAGCTGTCCATTGGTCAGCGAGACGTTGTCGCCGAGGTCGGCGATGAGATCCATCATCAGGCCGCTTTCGTGGCCGTTGTAGTGAACCTGCATGGTGAGCCCCGTCTCGCTGTGGAAGACGTCGGGCAGGAATTCTATGTAGAGCTGTCCGAAATCGGCGCACAGCTTCTGTACGGTATGGGAATCACCGAGCCCGCCAGTCAGCTTGGCCAGAAGAGCCCGATCCATGCGTGGTGGTGTTTCCGTGAGTGCTTCCGTCATGATCAGGCTGCCTTGCTTTCACCGCCGCCGCCCGGGTTCATCATTTCCTGCTCGACGGCGTCGATCGAGGGACGCTCGTAGGAGGAAATGGTCTTGCGGCCGTATTCGAGTGCAACCTGCGGGACCGAACCGTTCATATAGGCGAGAAGCGTCTGCTTCACGATGATGTAGAGCCGGTGCTGCTTGGTGCGAACCATCTTGATCTGCGAGATGATCGGGTTGCACAGGCAGTAGGACAGGAAGATGCCAAGCATGGTGCCGACGAGTGCGGCGCCGATCAGGCCGCCGAGAACTTCAGGCGATTCGTTGATCTTGCTCATGGCCTTGATGACGCCGAGAACCGCCGCGACGATACCGATCGCCGGGAAGCTGTCGCCCATGGCGGTCATGGCATGGTAGGGCTTCATCTTGTCATAATGGATGGTCTCGATTTCCTCGTCCATCAGCGCCTCGATCTCATGGCTGCGGGCATTGCCGATGATGATCAGACGGACATAGTCACAGATGAACGCGGTGAGCTCCTTGTTCTTCAGGAGGTTCGGAGCCGCCGTGAAGATCGAGGATTCATCCGGATTGTCGATATGCGCTTCGATTTCATTGCGCGACTTGGTGCGAAGGTCCCGCATGAGAGAGTAGAGGACACCGAGCACGTCGAGATAGTCGCGCTCCTTGGGAACCGTCTGCTTGAAGGCTTCGCCCATCGCCTTTCCGGTGTCTTTGATCACCTTCATCGGATTGGCCATGATGAAGCCGCCGATCCCGGCGCCGCCGATGATGACGAGCTCGAACGGCTGGATGAGAACATCCAGATGGCCGCCCATGGCCATGAAGCCGCCGAGAACGCAGCCCAGTGTTATGATGAAACCGATGATTAAGTTCATTTTGCCCGCACCCGAACGTTACTCTTCACCGTAAGCGATAGAGCGCCTGCCTTGCGTGAGGCTGAACCTCGGAGCCAGATTCGACCCCGCATCTTCCCCCGGACGCGCAAGCGATCTCCCGACAGTTTCGCGCAAGCCTTTTGCCGCAAGAAGAGTGGATAGAGCGTAGGCTACCTGCGTTAAATCATGACTTGCTGATATTCTTCACCCCACGGAGGCAAAACGGTGCAATCCGGAATTTACGTGTCCCTGTCGTCGCAGATGGCTCTCGAGCGCCGTCTAACAACGGTCGCCGACAACATGGCCAATGTGAACACGGTTGGTTTTCGCTCGACTGATGTGAAATTCGACGAGATGTTGAGCCGGACCGGCAACGACATCAATGCCAAGGTGGCCTTCGTCAGCCAGGGCAATGACTATCTGTCCACCAAGACCGGTGAACTGATGGAAACAGGCAACGTCCTCGACTTCGCGATCAAGGGTGATGCCTGGTTTTCGATCGACACCCCGGTCGGCCAGGTCCTGACGCGTGACGGCCGTTTCACGATGACCGACACTGGTGCACTCGTTTCGACCCGAGGTTATCCGGTACTCGACGCCGGCGGCGCA
Organism: Peteryoungia algae; assembly: GCF_030369675.1. NCBI lineage: Bacteria > Pseudomonadati > Pseudomonadota > Alphaproteobacteria > Hyphomicrobiales > Rhizobiaceae > Peteryoungia > Peteryoungia algae. Next base: position 3,934,680 of record NZ_CP128477.1, read on the forward strand.
CCGATCCAGCTCAATCGAGCCGGCGGCCCCCCGGAAGTTGGCGCAAGCGGACAGATCATGCAGGACGGTCGTGTGGTCGCCACCCTCGGCGTGTTCACGGCAGACGTGCGCAACGGCTTTCTCCGCTTCGAAAACAGCGGCGTGACGACGACCGACAACCCCCAGCCGGTCGTCGACAACCCGGAAATCTCGATTCTTCAGGGCTATGTCGAGAACTCGAATGTGAACGGCATCGGCGAGATGACCCAGCTCATTCAGATCAATCGCGCCTTCGAGGCTATCAGCGCACTGATCAGCTCGAGCGAAAGCACAATGAGCGAGGCGATCAAGGTCCTCGGCGGCAGCAACTGACCCTGAGATCGGAACATCATGACTGCGCCGACAACCGACGAATTTCAACTGTCCCAGAAGCTCGGACAACTGGCGGCCCTGGCGCAGCGTTATTCCCGACCGGCCAATTCCGTCACCCAGGGCGGGCATGTGCGCACAATCGCAGCCGGGCACTATACGGTCACAGGCCTTTCCCGGCATGTGCGCCTCGGTGAGTTCGTCGCCCACCGGTCTTCGACCGGCATTCATCTGGGTGAGGTCGTCCGCGTCGAACCGGATGTTTGCTATGTCTGCCCCATCGAACCCGGCGAGCCGATCGGTATCCACGATGTCGTGATCCGCAAGGGCGCATTCCGCGTGGCACCAGATGACAGCTGGTGCGGACGAACGATCAATGCTCTGGGCGATCCGATCGACAATGGACCGGCTTTGGCGCCGGGACCTGAGCGGCGGCCGATTTCCACGACCGCGCCACCATCTATGACGCGCAGCCGCGTCGAGACCGGCTTCAAGACAGGCGTTCGCGCCATCGACATCTTCTCGCCCCTTTGCCTCGGCCAGCGCCTCGGCATTTTTGCGGGTTCCGGCGTCGGCAAGTCCACGCTTCTCTCTATGCTCGCCCGTGCCGATGCCTTCGACAAGGTCGTCATCGCTCTCGTTGGCGAACGCGGCCGTGAAGTGCGCGAATTCATCGAGGATACGCTCGGCGACAACATGGCCAAATCGATCGCCGTGGTCGCCACGAGCGATGAGAGCCCGATGCTGCGCAAGATGGCGCCGCTCACTGCAATCACCATCGCCGAGCATTTCCGCGACAAGGGCCAGAACGTGCTCTTTATCGTCGACAGCGTCACGCGTTTTGCCCATGCGATCCGCGAAGTCGCGACGGCAGCCGGCGAGCCGCCGATTGCCCGTGGTTATCCGGCCTCCGTCTTCACCGAGCTGCCGCGCCTGCTTGAGCGCGCCGGACCGGGCGCCGAAGGTGCAGGCACGATTACGGCCATCATTTCCATCCTGGTCGATGGCGACAATCACAACGATCCGATCGCTGACTCGACACGCGGCATTCTCGACGGGCACATCGTCCTTGATCGCGCGCTGGCCGACGAAGGCCGCTACCCGCCGATCAATCCCTTGACCTCGATTTCCCGTCTCGCCCGCAAGGCCTGGACGTCGGAACAGGAGAAACTGGTATCGCGCCTCAAGGCGCTGATCCACCGTTTCGAAGAAACCCGCGACCTCCGCCTCATCGGCGGCTACCGAAACGGCTCCGATCCCGATCTCGACATGGCGATCAAGCAGGTGCCGGTCATCTACGACATTCTGAAGCAGACACCCGGCGAAAAGCCGGCGCTCGATGCCTATGCCGATCTGGCCAACGCCCTCAAGGCGGCCGCAAGTGGCGGGCAGGGTATGAGACAAAGGGGCTGACCATGACCGATTTCGATGCTGACGAGCCCGTGGCGCCGATCCGGCCGGCTTTTGCCCGTCGGCGCATCCCAACCATCGACCGGGTGCTGGCCGTGACCGGCATCGCGCTCGCTTGTGGCGCTGCCTTCTTCCCCTGGTATGTCTTCTTCAATGAAGAAAAGTTCGGGGTTCGGGTTGCCGACTGGGAGCGGACCCGCGACCTGCCCGAAGGTCCGGGCCGCAATGTGTTCAGCGTCTCGCCCCTTGCGCTCGTCGACCGTGACGACGAAGACGGTGAAGCCAAATCCGAGGTCGAGACCCAGGTTGACCAGATCGTCACCGCCACCGTGCCGACCCTGGGCCGAGAAGAGCCGGTGGGTCTCGATGCCGGAGCATCCCAGCCCTTTCCGGGCAAGAGCGGGTTCCGCCTGCTGCATGTCGCGAACGGCCGCGCACTGATCGAGGACAAGGCCGGCATGTATCTCGTCCGCGTCGGCTCCATCCTGCCGGACAACAGTCGTGTCGCGACCCTCGAACAGCGCGACGGCAAGTGGGTCATCGTCACCTCCGCCGGCGAGGTCGTGCAAAACAATTGAAGAAGTGTGGGGCGGGCAAGTCCCACGCAAGATTAGTGCCCTAGGCTCCGATCAGTAATAGACGGAGTGATGTGAATGAATCCCATCCAGTTGTTCGAGCTGGCCTCCCGACAGGCGGAATGGCTTTCGGTACGCCAGCAGGTCGTGGCGACCAACATCGCCAATGTCAACACGCCGAAATTCGCGGCCAAGGATATCACGCCCTTCAGCGCGGTTCTGGACAAGACCGGCATGGTGCAGGGCATGGCCGTGACTCAGCCGGGCCACATGGCATCCAACGATTTCTCCAGCCGCAACATCGCCGTCGAGGACGAGGATCTCAACAACGAGATCGGGATCCAGGAATCCGGCAACACCGTCGCATTGTCGGACGAGTTGAGAAAAACGGGCGAAATCAAGCGCAACCATGAACTCAACACTTCGCTGATGTCCTCCTTCCATCGCATGATGCTAATGACGGTGAAACGCTGATGACTGATCCATTGCTGGCAAGTCTGAAGGTTGCGGGAAGCGGGCTCGAGGCCCAGTCGACACGCCTTCGTATCGTCTCGGAAAACATTGCGAACGCCCGCACGACCGGCGACACGCCTGGTGCCGATCCCTATCGCCGCAAGACGATCACCTTCGGGGCAGAGCTTGACCGCGCGAGCGGCGCCCAGACTGTCGAGGTCAAGAAACTCGGCGTCGACTTCGCTGACTTCATCGAGGAATACGACCCGGGCAACCCGGCTGCGGACGAGCGCGGCATCGTCAAGATGCCGAACGTCAACATCCTCATCGAGATGGCTGACATGCGCGAATCCAACCGCTCCTATGAAGCGAATCTGCAGACCATCAAGCAGACACGCGACATGATTTCCCAGACCATAGCGCTGCTGAAGGCCTCACAATGATCGAATCCATCACCAAGACCAGCTCTCTTTCCGGCATGAACGGCCTGGATTCGCTTTCGAGCTCCTTTTCGACCAAGGGCCTGACCGCAGAGGGCACGACTCCCGGCACGTCCACCGGCGAGACCTTTCTGTCGGCGCTCAACAACATGGCGGCGCAGGCCGCAGGCGATCTGAAGCAGGCGGAGCAGACCTCGTTCGACGGCCTGATGGGCAAGGCGAACACTCGCGAAGTGGTCGATGCCGTCATGCAGGCTGAACAGTCACTCCAGACGGCAATCGCTTTCCGCGACAAGCTCGTCAACGCCTATCTCGACATCACGAAAATGCAGATCTAGCAGGGGTACCAAACTATGAGAGCGCTCGCCATCGCAGCCACGGGTATGGACGCCCAGCAGACCAACCTCGAAGTCATCGCGAACAATATCGCCAACATCAACACGACCGGCTTCAAGCGGGCGCGTGCTGAGTTCTCCGACCTTCTCTATCAGACGGAGCGCGCCCAGGGCGTGCCGAACCGCGCCAATCAGGCCATCGTGCCGGAAGGTGCCAATATCGGCCTCGGTGTCCAGACGGCCGCTGTCCGCAACATCCATACCCAGGGCCAGCTGACCCAGACCGGCAACGAACTCGATCTCTCCCTGATCGGTCGCGGCTGGTTCCAGATCGAAAGCCCGGATGGCGCGACCCTCTACAGCCGCTCGGGTGCCTTCAACATGAATGCGGAAGGCCAGCTCGTCACCATCGACGGCTACCTCGTCACGCCGCAGATCACCATCCCGCAGGATGCGAGCGAAGTCGTCATCAGCCGTACCGGTCAGGTACAGGCCCGCATCGGCAACGATGCGGACTACACCGACCTTGGGCAGCTGACGATCGCTAACTTCGTCAACGAAGCCGGCCTGAAGCCGCTCGGTGACAACCTCTTTGCCGAGACCGCCGCTTCGGGTGCCGCCATTGTCGGCGCGCCGGAAGATCCGGGCTTCGGCTACATCAAGCAGTCCTATCTGGAAGCCTCGAACGTCGATTCGGTGAAGGAGATCACGGACATGATCTCCGCTCAGCGCGCCTACGAGATGAATTCCAAGGTCATCACCACTGCCGACGAGATGGCTCAGATCGTCAGCAAGAACCTCAAGTAAGACAACTGGAGGCAAACATGAGGTTTCGCCAGAAAATCGGACATGCCCTGCGGGCGGCGGCAATCGCCGCCGCAGCCTTTGGCTTCACCGCTGGCTTTGCGTTGGCGCAAAACACGGCTGTGATCCCCAAGCAGGTGATCTATCCGGGCGAAACCATTTCCTCCGAACAGCTCGACGTTGTTGCCGTGACCAATCCGAACCTGGCGGGCGGCTATGCCCGTGTCCGGGAGGAAGTGGTCGGCATGGTCGCAAAGCGCACCTTGCTTCCCGGGCGCACCATCCCGGTGCATGGGCTGCGGGAAGCGTTTGCGGTGAAGCGCGGCAGCAGTGTTCGCCTGACCTTTGCAATTGGCTCCATGCTCATCAGCGCGAGTGGAACGCCCCTGACCGACGCTTCCGTCGGCCAGGTCGTCAAGGTCCGTAATATCGATTCCGGTTCGATCGTCTCTGGCACGGTCATGGCCGATGGTACCGTACAGGTGATGGCAAAATGAGACTGAACGCACCCATGCGGATCGCATTCTGTGCGCTGGCGCTGGTCCTGGCTCCCTTCGAGCCGGCGCTCAGTGCCAATTCGCGCATCAAGGACATCGCCTCTCTCCAGTCCGGCCGCGACAATCAGCTGATCGGCTATGGCCTCGTGGTCGGCTTGCAGGGAAGTGGCGACAGCCTGCGCTCTTCACCCTTCACCGACCAGTCCATGCGCGCCATGCTGCAGAACTTGGGGATCTCGACCCAGGGCGGCCAGTCGAATGCCAAGAACGTCGCAGCAGTCATGGTGACCGCCAATCTGCCACCCTTCGCGAGCCCTGGCAGCCGTATCGACGTGACAGTCAGTTCGCTGGGCGACGCCACATCCTTGCGTGGCGGCACGCTTGTCATGACCTCTCTCACCGGTGCCGACGGCCAGATCTACGCCGTCGCCCAGGGCTCGGTCGTGGTCTCCGGATTCAACGCCCAGGGTGATGCCGCCTCCGTTCAGGAGGGGATCACCACCTCGGGGCGCGTTCCGACGGGTGCGATCATCGAGCGCGAACTGCCGTCCAAATTCAAGGACAGCGTCAATCTCGTGCTGCAGCTGCGCAATGCCGATTTTACCACCTCCCTGCGCGTCGCCGACACCATCAACGCCTATGCTGCCGCAAATTACGGGGCACCAATCGCCGAAGCGCGCGACAGCCAGGAAATCGTGATCCAGAAGCCGCGTACTGCCGATCTCGCACGCCTGATGGCGGATATCGAGAATCTGGTGGTCGCAACGGATTCGCCGGCCCGCGTCGTCATCAACGAACGGACCGGCACCATCGTCATCGGTGCAGATGTCCGCGTCTCGCGCGTTGCGGTGAGCTATGGAACGCTGACTGTTCAGGTGCAGGAGACCCCGCAGGTCATCCAGCCGGAGCCATTCTCGCGCGGCGAGACGGCGATACAGCCGCAGACCGACATCGCGGTGCAAAAGGAAGGCGACAAGATCGCCATCGTCGATGGCCCTGATCTCAGAACACTCGTCAGCGGCCTCAACAGCATCGGCGTCAAGCCGGATGGCATCATTGCGATCCTGCAGGGCATCAAGTCCGCCGGTGCGCTTCAAGCGGAGCTTGTCCTGCAATGATGAAGTCCGGCCACACCCGTTTAGTCCGCACAGCATTGCGCAACGCCGCCGTCGTGCTCGCCATAGCCACACTGCCGTCTTTCGTGCAGACGGCCGTCGGCCAGCAACAGCCGCTGGAAAGCGCCACCGAAGCCGAAATCCGCCAGTTCTGCACCGGAATCGCCGATGCCGCTCGTGACCAGCGCTATCTGTTGCAGAAGCAGGAGCTGGAAAAGCTGCAGGCGGATGTCGATAGCCGGATCGCGATCCTCGAGCAGCGCCGCGTCGAATACGAGGACTGGCTGGGGCGCCGGAACGAATTCATGAAGCAGGCCGAAGGCCAGCTCGTCGAGATCTACAAGAAGATGGCACCGGATGCGGCCGCCCCGCAGCTGGAGGAGACGAACGTCATTCTGGCTGCCGCCATCATCATGAAGCTGCCGCCGCGTCAGTCGAGCCTGATCCTGACCGAGATGAGCCCGGAGAAGGCGGCGAAAGTCGCCTCGATCATGTCGAGCGCCGGCGACCCCAATACTTCGAAGGACCCGTCATGATGAAGCGTTACCCGGCTCTGCTGGCCGTTCTCCTGCTCTCTGGTTGCCAGAGCCAGACCGTAAAGGAAATCGGCAACGCGCCTTCCATGAGCCCGATCGGGTCCGGTCTGCGCTACAGCCAGACGCCGCAGATGGCCATGTATCCGAAGCAGCAGGCCCAGACAGCCAGCGGCTATTCGCTTTGGAGCGACAGCCAGTCCGCGCTGTTCAAGGATGCCCGCGCCCTCAACGTCGGGGATATTCTCACGGTCAATATCGAGATCAACGACCGGGCCTCCTTCAGCAACGAGACCGATCGCAGCCGCGACAACAACACCGGACTTACCTGGGGCGCGAACATCACGAACTTCCTCGGTTTCTCGACCGACACAGGAACGACCGGTGACCTCTCCACCGATTCGACCACCAGTTCGTCAGGCAAGGGCTCGACCGAGCGTTCGGAAAAGCTGAACCTGCTCGTGGCCGCCGTCGTGACCGGTGTGCTCGAAAATGGCAATCTGCTGATCAGCGGTTCCCAGGAAGTGCGCGTCAACCACGAACTGCGCATCCTCAACGTCGCCGGTATCGTCCGTCCGCAGGATGTCGACGCCGAGAACGAGATCTCCTATGATCGCATCGCCGAAGCGCGCATCTCCTATGGTGGCCGTGGCCGTCTGACCGAGGTGCAGCAGCCGCCGATCGGCCAGCAGGTCGTCGACATCTACTCACCCTTCTGACCGGGCCCGGGGGTAAGCAAATGGAAGATCCTCAGGAAGGCGAAGGCAAGAAGAAGTCCGGGCTGATGGCACTTGTCATCCCTCTCGTCGTACTGACTGCGGTCGGTGGCGGTGGCGGCTGGGTCATCGGCAACATGCTGGCCCCCCAGGTGAAGCAGGCCGATGAAGCGGCAAAGGCCGCCGCAGCGGCGGCTGGCGAACAAGGCGAGGCGAAAAAGGACGAGGAGGGGCTTCCGCCGATCTCCACGGAGGCCAACGGCGTGGTCGCGCTCGAGCCGATCACCACCAACCTTGCCTACCCCTCGGAAAACTGGATTCGTCTTGAGGTCGCGCTGATGTTCAACGGCGCGCCGGACGTCAAGATCGCCGAGGACGTGCATCAGGACATCATGGCTTACCTGCGCACAGTGTCGCTGCAGCAGGTCGAAGGTCCACGAGGCTTTCAATATCTCAAGGATGACGTTCAGGAGCGAGTTGACCTGCGCTCCGAAGGCCGCGTATCCAAGGTGATGTTCAGAACGCTCGTGATCGAATGATTCGGTTTCTCATCTTCGTCGCTATCATGATGATGGCGCCGGAACTGGCTGTGGCCCAGCAGTTCCCGACGGATATCTTCAACACCCCGATCGATGGATCGGTGGCGGCGTGGATCATTCGCACATTCGGTCTGCTCACGGTGCTGTCGGTCGCACCTGGCATCCTGATCATGGTGACGAGCTTTCCGCGTTTCCTGATCGCGTTCTCGATCCTGCGTTCCGGCATGGGACTCGCGTCCACCCCCTCCAACATGATCCTGACCAGTATGGCGCTCTTCATGACCTTCTATGTCATGGCGCCCACCATGGACCGGTCCTGGCGTGACGGCGTCCAGCCGCTTCTCAGCAACCAGATCACGGAAGCCCAGGCCGTCGCCCTGATCGCCGAGCCCTTCCGCACATTCATGACAGCAAACACGCGCGACAAGGATCTCGCGCTCTTCGTCGATATCGCCAATGAGCGCGGTCAGGCGACGATCGTCGATGGCCAGGTCGATTACCGCGTGCTGATCCCGGCCTTCATGCTGTCGGAAATTCGCCGCGGCTTCGAGATCGGTTTCCTGATCATCCTGCCCTTCCTGGTGATCGATATGGTGGTCGCCACGATCACCATGGCTATGGGTATGATGATGCTCCCGCCCACATCGATCTCTCTGCCGTTCAAGATCTTGTTCTTCGTCCTGATCGACGGCTGGAACCTGCTGGTCGGCAGCCTCGTCCGGTCATTTGCTTAACGGCCGGGACGTTTCTTCCGCACCCATTATCCCCTTCTTTACCATGGGTTTGTTCAACCCCGGAGTCTCCCGCTCCGGTTAAGGTGTTGGCAAGGAATGACTGCGAGTTTGGTTCTCGCACGACGGGTCTGGTAGCAACGAAAAATACCAAAAAGGCATGACGCCGAACGTTCGTGACCGGTAAGTTTTTAGTCCGGTATGTCCCCAATTGTATCTCGTTTTAAGGGACAAAATAACATGGCCAGCATTCTGACCAACTCCAGCGCAATGTCTGCGCTTTCCACCCTGCGCTCCATCGCTTCCAGCATGGAATCCACGCAGAATTCCATCTCGACTGGCATGAAGGTTTCCAAGGCTTCTGACAACGCTGCCTACTGGTCGATCTCGACCGGCATGCGTTCGGACAACATGGCACTTGGCGCCGTTACCGACGCTCTCGGCGTTGGCGCAGCCAAGGTCGACACGGCCTATGCCGGTATGGAATCGGCCATCGACGTGGTCAAGGAAATCAAGGCAAAGGTTGTCGCCGCCAACGAAGAAGGCGTCGACAAGGGCAAGATCCAGGAAGAAATCACTCAGCTCATCGATCAGCTGAAGTCCATCGGCTCCAGCTCGTCGTTCAACGGTGAAAACTGGCTCGTATCCACGGCCAACGCCACGAAAACCGTCGTGTCTGGCTTCGTTCGCGATGCCGATGGCAACGTCAGCGTCAAGAAGACTGACTATGATCTTGACGCCACTTCGATGCTGTACACCGAAGCGACGGCGGGAACGATCGATGCCGACTCCGGCATTCTGAACAAGGTCGGTGCCACCGTGACCGTCGGCGCCACGACTTACACCCAGATCTCTGTTCTCGATCTCGACGTTGAGACCGATGACCTTGGTGACGCCCTCTACTCTGTCGACCTGGCACTCGAAAGCATGACGAGCGCCGGCGCAAAGCTCGGTTCCTTGTCTTCGCGTATCGACCTCCAGACAGACTTCTCCGCGAAGCTGTCTGACGCCATCGAAAAGGGCGTTGGTCGTCTGGTGGACGCTGACATGAACGAAGAGTCGACCCGCCTCAAGGCCCTGCAGACCCAGCAGCAGCTGGCAATCCAGGCACTCTCGATCGCCAACAGCGACTCGCAGAACATCCTGTCGCTCTTCCGCTAAGAGCTGGAACAAGTCGGTCCGCAAGGACCGGCTAGATTATCCCGACGCCAATATGCCTTGGTGGCTGACCAGAGGTGCGCGAAGGGAAAGCTTCAATATCCGGAGGCTGATCCGGACACGAGGCAAGGCAAAGGCCGCATTCGGAAACGAATGCGGCCTTTCCGTTTTGTTAAACAAAATCTGCTACGCGCACGCACGCGCGAAGGTTGCAAATATTTTCAAAAAATGTCCGGTTCCCGATTTCGTTTAGGCCTTCATTAACCTTGATAGTTTTATCTAGGCCTATCGAAACGGCGAGCTAACTCATAAAATTCAGCCAGTTAGCAGGCATGATGCTGTGCGCCGTTACCGGTTAGACCGGAATGTCCCTTCTCAGTCAGCCATTCAAGGGGCACTACTACTATGACGAGCATTCTTACCAATGTCGCCGCCATGTCGGCACTCCAGACTCTGCGCACGATCGGCAGCAGCATGGAAGACACCCAGGCCCGCGTATCGTCCGGTCTCCGCGTCGGCGAAGCCTCCGACAACGCTGCCTATTGGTCGATCGCCACCACGATGAAATCCGACAACATGGCGCTGTCCGCCGTGTCTGACGCCCTCGGCCTCGGCGCCTCCAAGATCGATACCGCCTATGCCGGTATGGAATCCGCCATCGACGTCGTAAAGGAAATCAAGGCCAAGCTGGTCACCGCCACCGAAGAAGGCGTCGACAAGGCGAAGGTCCAGGAAGAAATCACGCAGCTGCAGGGTCAGCTGAAGTCCATCGCCGACTCCGCATCCTTCAGCGGTGAAAACTGGATCGCTGGCGGTACCGACACATCGACCGGTTCTGTCGACGTGACTGTCGTATCCGGTTTCGTCCGCGACGCCAGCAACAACGTCGCCGTCAAGACCACGTCTTACACGCTCGACGCCACGACGGCCGGCAGCATGACTCTCCTGTTCGGCGGTGACGCGGCCGGTGCAATCGACACCGCGACCGGTATCCTCGGCGCGACGGGTGCAGACTACACGACCACCGACTTCGACTCGACCGTCGGCGGTGTTGACGCTGCAGCGACTGCCGTAGCTGGCATGTCTGTCTACACGCTGGACATCAATGGTTTCGACGGCGCGGCCATGGCTGAAGCCCTGACGCTCGTTGATGCGGCCCTGGCCTTCATGACCAGCGCTGGTGCCGACCTCGGCTCGATCTCGATGCGCATCGACCTGCAGGAAGACTTCGTCAACAAGCTGTCGGACTCGCTCGACTCGGGCGTAGGCCGTCTGGTTGACGCGGACATGAATGAAGAGTCCACCCGCCTCAAGGCACTGCAGACCCAGCAGCAGCTGGCTGTCCAGTCGCTGTCGATCGCCAACTCTTCTTCGGAAGTCATCCTCTCGCTCTTCCGTTAAGACTGAAGAGATCCAGCATCGAAGCCGCCCTCCGGGGCGGCTTTTTGCGTCTTAACAGATTTTTCAGATCCGCTTAACCATCCGTTAACCATACGCCCGTTAGAAGGGATCATGTAACGATGAGTTAACCAAGACGAAGAACTGGTTAAGGGCATTAGGCCGCGTCATCGTTCCCGGAGAGACCGGGATGTCCCCAAATCTAGCCATTTAAGGGACACGACCGTGACCAGCATTTTGACGAACAACGCAGCGATGGCTGCACTCCAGACCCTCCGTTCCATCGACTCGAAGATGCAGGACACGCAAGCGCGTGTATCCTCCGGTCTGCGTGTCGGCGGAGCCTCCGACAACGCCGCCTACTGGTCGATTGCGACCACCATGCGCTCCGACAACATGGCGCTCTCTGCCGTGCAGGACGCACTCGGCCTCGGCGCCGCCAAGATCGATACCGCTTATGCCGCCATGGAAAGCGCAATCGAAGTTGTCAAGGAAATCAAGGCGAAAGTCGTCGCCGCCACCGAAGAAGGCGTCGACAAGAACAAGATCCAGGAAGAAATCGACCAGCTGCAGGAACAGCTGCGCTCCATCTCTGAATCGGCAAGCTTCAGCGGTCAGAACTGGGTCGCAACCGGCGCCGATACCGCCACTGCACCCATCGACGTGACCGTCGTCTCGGGCTTCATCCGCGACTCGAGCGGCAATGTGTCGGTTTCCACGACGCTCTATTCCCTCGATGCAACAACAGCCGACGGCATGACTGTGTTGTTCGGCGGTGATGTAAACGGCCTGATCGACTACAACTCCGGTATTCTCGGCAGCATCTCCGACACCTTCGACGCCTTCGTCGACTGGGACAATGATGGGGCCACAGGCGCCGCAGCAGCGGAAATCGCCGGTGTCTCCATCGACCAGCTTGATATCACCGGCCTGACGACTGCCGGTATGCAGGAAGCCCTCTCGCTCGTCGAGTACGGCCTGCAGCAGATGACCAGTGCTGCAGCGGCTCTTGGTTCGATCTCCATGCGCATCGGCATGCAGGAAGACTTTGTCGCAGCCCTCACCGACTCGATCGACAGTGGCGTTGGCCGCCTCGTCGACGCAGACATGAACGAGGAATCGACCCGCCTCAAGGCGCTGCAGACCCAGCAGCAGCTGGCCATCCAGTCGCTCTCGATCGCTAACTCCTCTTCCGAAAGCATTCTGACACTCTTCCGTCAGTAAGCGGCGCTCTGGCTAGGGGCGACTTCGTCCCGCCCTGACAGTGTCGGATGCCATCGGTGTGAATCCGCGCCTCGCAAGAGGCGCGGATTTTCGTTTGAGCCTTGCGCGAAACTTTTGCGAATTTCGTTTCGACTACAAAAGAGAAGTCGATACCTTGCCATAACCTCGGTCTCTTTGTTAACTGCCGCTGTTAACGATTTGTTAACAGTGACGGGGATCGCGCAAAGGCGCGTTCTGCATGATGCCCTCCCGTTTTCCCGGCAAACCGCCGGATGCGCAGTCCTGAACGCTTAGGGGCACCAAGCATGACCAGTATTATGACCAATGCGGCCGCCATGGCGGCGCTGCAGACGCTTCGTTCGATCGACAACAACCTCGAGACGACCCAGCGACGCGTTTCCTCGGGTTACCGGGTCGAAACGGCAGCCGACAATGCCGGCTATTGGTCCATTGCCACCACGATGCGCTCCGACAATGCGGCGCTCTCGACCGTTTCCGACGCGCTCGGCCTCGGTGCGGCAACCGTCGATACCGCCTATACGGCGCTCGACAATGTCGTTGACGTGATGTCCACGATCAAGGCGAAGCTGGTTGCGGCCAGCGAACCGGGCGTCGACAAGAACAAGATCAACGAGGAAATGACGCAGCTGAAAAATCAGCTGATCTCGGCCGCGCAGTCCGCCTCCTTCTCCGGCGAGAACTGGCTTTACAACACCAATGCTGCGCCCCTTGGCACAAAGCAGGTTGTCTCGTCCTTCGTCCGTGGCGCAGATGGCAGCGTGCAGGTCACGACGCTGGACTTCGATACGGCCGAATCCGTCCTGATCGACATTCAGGACCCGTCGCAGGGCTTCCTCACCAAGGCGATCGATGCCGACGTCCTGCGCAACACCGGGACCGGCGTCCGCGATTACTACCTCCTCGACATGGGCGCAGCCCCTGCCGGCACTGAAATCGCGATCGACACCAATACCGACACCGAAACGCTCGCCGACATGATTTCTGTCGTTGATAACGTCATCCAGCAGCTGACTGATGCCGCCGCTACCCTCGGCGCGATCACCAGCCGCATTGAGATGCAGGACAACTTCGTCTCGAACCTCATGGACGTGATCGACAAGGGCATCGGTCGTCTTGTTGATGCCGACATGAACGAGGAATCGACACGCCTGAAGGCGCTGCAGACCCAGCAGCAGCTCGGCATCCAGGCTCTTTCGATCGCCAACAGCAGCGCCGAAAAGCTCCTGACGCTCTTCCAGCGGTAAAGCGTGAAACGCCGGATGTGAGTACATCCGGCGTCTTCGTGCCGGTTAAGCGCGGGTCGCGCACAACACCTTCATCTTCGCGCAAGTTTGAGACCCTAGCTTGGTGGAGAGCACGAGGCACCACTGCGTCGATCCGTGCCGAATGAGCTTCGACCGATCCTGGAAGATGAAAGAACGCGTACGGGACATGCTGATGTTTGATCTTCTTCTCGTGCAATGCCGCATTCGCGGGTCCCGAACTGTCGCCGATGGAGGCGATTGCTGATGAGCATGCGTCTGGCCAGCTACCTCAAGGACTTTTCCACCGCGACAGTGCCACCGGCACCATCGGCGCCGACCTTCGACATGCCATCAGTGGATGCGTTTGACATGGACTTTCCGGCCCTTCCGGAGCCTGAGCCGCTGGATGCAGAGGCCATCCGACGCGAAGCCTATGCCGAGGGGCACGAAGCGGGCGAAAAGGCTGCGGCAGACCGTTTGGAAGTGGACCGACAGGCCATGGAGATCGCCCATGCCCAGGCCCTTGCCGAACGTGACCAGAAGCTGCGCGACGAATTTGCCGAGATCCTCGCGACAAAACTGCCCGATGTGATCCAGAAACTGTCGCTTGCCGTCAGTGAGCAGGCGGCGATTGCGCTTGCGCCTGTGATCGGTGAGGCGCTCGCCGACAAGGCTGTCAAGGATCTCGCCGCGCTTCTGCAGGCCGCAATTGCCGCTGGCGAGGCGGGCAAGATCGAAGTGAAGGGGCCGCGCCTCCTGTTCGAAAAACTCCAGGCGGACATGCCCGAACATACGAGCTTCCTTCGCTATACGGAGGATGAAGATCTCGACCTGACGGCCGAGTTCGGTGAGGCCGCTCTCGTGACCCGCATTTCTGCATTTACGGCGAGCCTGAAGAAAGTTCTGGCATGAGTGAAGAAAACCACCATCACGGCAAGAACGAGATCATCATCGTCAAGCGTCACAAGGGTGACCACGATGGCGCCCATGGCGGCGCCTGGAAGATCGCCTATGCCGACTTCATGACCGCGATGATGGCCTTCTTCCTCGTCATGTGGCTGGTCAATGCCGCCAATGAGGAAACCAAGGCCTCGGTCGCAAGCTACTTCAACCCCATCAAGCTCTCGGATGAAAAGCCCACGGAAAAGGGGCTGGAAAAGCCGGTTGAGACCAGTGAGGGTGAAGAGAAGAAAGAGCGCTCGCAGGTAGACGAAGACGAGGACAAGGTCGGCTCGGCTGCGGCGACCGGTGACGACCAGACCGCATCCTCGGGCGATGAGGCCAACTATTCCGAGGCTGACTTCTTCGAAAACCCCTATTCGGTTCTGGCGGAAATCGCCCAGGAAGTAGGCCAGCAGGCCAATGTAAGCGCCAAGGGGGAGGGTGGTGCCGCCGATTCCGGTCCCTCGACCGGCGCTCAGGGCGGGGAAGCCTATCGCGATCCTTTCGATCCGGATTTCTGGACCCAGCAGGTCCAGACCGCCAATGGTCCGCCGGGTGAGCCGACCGATGCCCAGACACCGGCGGAACAGGCCCAAACCGCTGCGCCTCAGATTGCCGATCCTGTCGATCCTGCCGAGCCGTCCACCGAGCCGGACCAGCAGATCGCACTGGTCGTTCCAGGTCAGAAGCCGCAGATCGAGGCAACGCCCTCCGAGGCGCTGACGGATGAAAAGCCGGCTGAAGGCAAGGCTGAGAAGAGCGATGTCGGCAAGGCCGATCAATCCGGTGAGGACACACAGGACAAGCCCGAAATCGTCGAGATGGACCCGACGACCGACGAGCAGCTCAAGGTGCAGCTCGCCGCCGCGGATGAGCTCAAGGCACAGATCGAACAGGCGATCGGCGGCGGCGCCGGCAAGCTCGCCGAAGGTCTCCTCGTCACGCCGGCCGAAGGCGGGCTTCTGGTGACGATCAGCGATCAGAGCGATGCTGCCATGTTCAATGTCGGCTCTGCCGTACCGCGCCGCGAGCTGGTGCTCGCCATGGAGCGGCTCGGCAAGATACTGGAGGAAAAGGCCGGCCGGATTGTCATACGCGGACATACCGACGGCCGACAGTTCAAGGGCACGGAGAACGACAACTGGCGTCTCTCCATGGCGCGGGCCCATAGCGCCTACTACATGCTGGTGCGCGGCGGGCTGAGCGAAGGTCGCGTCGAGCAGGTCTCCGGCTTTGCTGACCGGCGCCTGCAGGTGCCGGACGATCCGCTGGCCGATTCCAACCGCCGCATCGAGATCCTCATCGAAGCAGAGCAGGGATAAACTATGGCGATCCGGCGTATGTCCCTCCGCCTGCTGCTATCCGGCCTGACCGTTCTCGCGGTCGGATCGCTTGGCCATGCGCAGACGGTAGATGACACGCTCGAGCCCTATCGGATGCTGCGCTCGCTGCAATTCGTCCAGGACACGGTCGTCCGGGGAGATCATTCGGCAGCCGAGATGCAGCGTTTCATGCTCGGCACGATCGACGACCGGCTGCGCACGGCGGATTCCAAGGTCTATCAGGATCCGCGCAATGTGGATGCTGCCCTCATCTATGCCATGAGCGGCGGCAACCCGGCGACACTCGAATATCTCGTCGCACGCGACATCGACGGCAATTTCGACAACCGCGTGAGCGACGCGCTTCGCAAGTATCTGAGTGGCAAGGGCACACTGATCGCCAAGAGCCTCGGAGACATCGCAAGCGAGTACAAGAACGCCAAGATCGGTCCCTACCTCGCGCTCGTGGCTGGCAACGTCACCTTGACCAAGGATCCCGCAGCCGCATTGAAATTCTACGACTGGGCACGGCTGACGGCGCCGGGCACCATTGTCGAAGAGGCGGCGCTGCGACGTTCCCTTGCGGTCGCTGTCGATGCCAAGATCGTCGGCAAGGCCTCGCTCTACGCCAACGGTTATGCACGCCGCTTCCTCTATTCTCCTTACGCCAGCCAGTTCGCGGATCTTTTTGTACGCTTCGTCGTGGAACACTACGAGGTCTTGAAGCCGCAGGATATCGAGGCGACCCTCGGATACATGGATGTCGACCGGCGTCGGGAAGTCTATCTGCGCGTCGCGCGCGAAGCAGCCATCGCCGGCCGCAAGGAACTGGCGACGATGGCCTCCGACCAAGCCAGGCTGCTTTCGGGCAGCGAGGAAGGGGCAGACGCGCTCGCCAATCTTTACGGGAGCCTGGTGGGTGTGCCGACGGAGAACGTCGACGACGCCATGGCTGTCTTGATGCAGATCCCGGAAGAGGCGCTCTCGCCACGTGACAGGGCCTTGCGCCAGGCGGCCGAGACCGTGGCAAAGCAGGTGCTGCGCAAGCCGCAACCGAGCCCGCCAGTACAACCGACACCGCTCATCGAGCAAGGTGAAAGCCAGGCTGCGGACGCTGATCCGGATCTCCAGGATCCCTTCGCCCAGCCATCGGAAACGACACCGTTGCCCGTATCTGCGCAGGCCGAGCCCGCCGCAGCCCAAACGACTGTTCCGTCTGGCGAGCGGGTAAATATCGACCCGGAACTGCGTACCTTTGTCGACTCGGGTCGATCCAAGCTCGACGCCATTGACGATCTTCTCAAGAAAGAAGGCCCATGACCATGATGGACGCACTCTCAGCCCCCAGATTACCGGACAGTGCCGCATCGACAGGTCACGCCCGCAGCGACAAAGCCGAAGATGGCGGCAGTTTCTCCAAGGTCCTGTCGAGTTCAGGCGAAAAGGATCGCGGTGCGCGCGACAAGGAGACCGCCGCCGACGAGCCGGCCGAGGTTGAGGTCACGGATGCCGCGAAGGCCAAGGCCAAGCGCCCGCTGATCGACATCGGCAACACACTCGCAACCGAACTCGAGGGGCTGCCCGACGATATCTCGGTGGATGAACTGGCCCGGCTCCTGGCAGCGGTGCGAGCCAAGGGCAAGGACAAAAACGGTGATGCACCCTCGATCGAGATCGAGGGGCTCGATCCGAAGCTGAAGGCAGAGCTTGCCAAAGTCGTGGCGGCCGTCCGTGACAAGAAGGTTTCTGAGGGCGAGCAGACAACGGCAGATCCCGGTTCGGCGGACGACGTCCAGGCCGATACGCAGACCCCCGATCTCATCGACCTGCTCAAATTGCTGGCCGGCGGTGACGCTGTGAAGTCGGGTCTTGATGACGTCAAGGCGACGAGCGAGAAGACCGACAAGGACGACCCGAAGCTGAAGATGGCGGATGCTTTGCTCATTCATGCGGTTGCCGGTGACCAGGCGGACGCGTCCGACTCGGAAGGCGGACGGTCCGACGGAGAGCGGGATTTCCGCTTTGTCAGGGCGGACGGCAAGGGGCAGCCGCTCCTGCTGCGTGGTGAGGGCAAAAACGGTCCCGAACAGTCCGAGCAAAAGGCGGTCGAGACGGTCAACGTCATCGACAGCCGCCGCTACATTGCCCCGGTTTCGACCACCAATGCAGCGTCGATTACCGCTGCCATGATCGGTGATGGCGAATGGGTTTCGGCCATGTCGCCGGGGTCGGAGCTTGCCAATGCTGCAGCCCAGTCCAGTCAGGGTAAGGTCGTGCACACGCTCAAACTCCAGATGACACCGATCGAGCTCGGCAGCGTCACGGCGACCCTGCGCCTCTCGGGCGAGGAGCTCAGCGTGCAATTGACGGTCGACAACCCGGCGGCCCTGCGCCAGCTGACCAATGACCAGACCGACATCCTCAAGGCGCTGCGCGCACAGGGGCTCGTTGTGGATCAGGTTCAGGTGAACATGCAGGTCGCCTCGACCGATCGCAGCGCCGACAGCGGCCAGAACGCCTCCCAGGGCCAGCAATCCGGCCAGCAGGCCTCCCAGCCGGGAAACCAAGGTGGAAGTGAACGGCAGCAGCGTGGCGAAACGGCAGGAAACGGAGCGAGGGCAGGAGATGGGCGCGTGGTTCAGGCGAAGGATACTGCAGCTTCCGACGCTGGCGGTTCTCGCGCTGGTCAGCTTTATCTCTGAGGCTGAAGCCAGCCGCGGTGCCTGTGAAGGTGCCATCAGCGCTGCAGCGGCCAAATATGGTATTCCTGAAGGCATCCTCTACTCGGTCGGTCTGACGGAGACCGGGCGCAAGGGGAGCCTGCAGCCCTATGCTATGAACGTTGAGGGTAAGGCGCACTATTTCGATGGCCTGGAAGATGCCTTGCAAGCCTTTCAGAGCGCCAGACAAGGTGGGGCGGTTCTGATCGATGTGGGTTGCATGCAGATCAACCAGCACTTCCACGGGGAGCATTTCACCAGCGTCGAAGCCATGTTCGATCCGAGGCGCAATGTGGAATATGCTGCCCGCTTCCTCAGCGATCTGCATGGTCGTCACGAGACCTGGACGATGGCAGTCGCGCGCTACCATGCGGGGCCGAACAATGACCCCGCGCAAAAGCGCTATGTCTGTCGCGTGATTGCCAATCTCGTCGCCACGGGCTACGGAAACTGGACACCTAATGCGCGACAATTTTGTGGTGAATAACAATCTCTGATTGATTGACAGCCTTGATTGTGCCGATTTGCCAAATGTGGCAACACTGCGATGAACAAGGCGCTGGCAAGACCTTGTGCGAAGCTTGCGTTAACTTTTCCACCGGAAATTTGTGCCAGATCCACCCACTGGATACTATATCTAGTTCAAATCGGCACCGAATGGTTAATCAATCGTTAATTACTATGGTTAAGTTCTCCTAGTTGTTCATGAATCCCCCGATTCGTACCCATGGTGCATCGAAACACCACACTGATTCGGAGGCGGCTGAATGATCGTCGTGGTAGATGAGCGTGAGCTCGTGAAAGACGGATACACATCACTATTTGGGCGCGAGGGAATTCCCTCGACCGGATTCGACCCTCGCGAGTTCGGCGAATGGGTCAATACGGCGGCAGACAGCGACATCGCTGCCGTCGAAGCATTCCTGCTTGGCCAGGGCGAGCACACCCTGGAATTGCCGAGGGCGATCCGTGACCGGACGCAGGCGCCGGTGATCGCTGTAAGCGATCAACCTTCCCTCGAGGCCACTCTGGCACTGTTCGACTGCGGCGTCGACGATGTCGTGCGCAAGCCTGTTCATCCGCGGGAGATCCTGGCGCGTGCCGCCGCGATCCGTCGTCGTCTGCGGGCTATCACCAACTTCACCGAAATCGGACCGATCAAGGTGTTTTCCGACGGTCGCGATCCCGAGATCGCTGGCGGTCCCTTCCCGCTGCCGCGCCGCGAGCGCCGCATCCTGGAATATTTGGTCTCCAACCGCGGTCGTCGCGTTTCAAAGACCCAGATCTTCAACGCGATCTATGGCATTTTCGATGAGGAAGTCGAAGAAAACGTCGTTGAAAGCCACATCTCCAAGCTGCGCAAGAAGCTGCGCAAGAAGCTCGGTTTCGATCCCGTCGATTCCAAACGCTTCCTCGGCTACTGCATCGACTGGAGCTGATTTCGACACCGCGGCCGCCCTTGTGCGGCCGTAGTTTTTTCGGCGTGACGCGGCGGAAAAACAGCGGGGCTTTCCAGCCAGACAGCTTCACGCAAGGCCCACCTCATACTCTCCCCATTGACTACAAAACGAGGATTTTGACATGAGCCTTTACGGAACCATGCGAACGGGTGTCTCCGGCATGAATGCCCAGTCGAACCGGCTGAGCACTGTCGCTGACAACATCGCCAATTCCAGCACCGTCGGCTACAAGAAGGCCTCGGTGCAATTTTCGTCCATGATTCTGCCGGCCACGAACGGCGCCTACAATTCTGGCGGTGTCGAGACGGATGTCCGTTACTCGATCTCGAGCCAGGGTACCTTCAGCTACACCACCTCGACGACTGACCTCGCGATCAACGGCGACGGCTTCTTCATCGTCAAGGGTGACGACGGTACCCCTTACATGACCCGCGCTGGCTCCTTCGTCCTGCAGGAGGATGGTACGCTGAAGAATACGGCGGGCTATACGCTTCAGGGATACGAGTACGATTCGACTGCCGATCCGACCATCGTCGTCAACGGCTTCGATGGCCTTGAGCCAGTGGACCTTTCGGGCTCCGGCATCTCTGCTGTCGCATCGACCACGGGCGCCCTGAACGTCAATCTGCCGAATTCGCTGGCTGTTGGCGAGCAAAAGACCACGTCCTTGAAAGTCTATGACAGCCAGGGGACGAGCCGACTCATCACGTTCACCTATGAGAAGACCGCGGACAATTTCTGGACTGTTGAGGCTGTCGAGGCCGATGGCCTTACGAATGTCGTGCCTGCAACTGTCCTCGAATTCGATGCCAACGGCAATCTGGTCAACCCAGTTCCGCCGGAGTTGACCATCGGGACCTACCCGGTTGGCGGCGCCACGGTAGAGAACATCACCCTCGACATCGGCAATACGACCCAGCTCGCCTCCGACTTCTCGGTCGAAGAAGGCGAAGTCAACGGTAACGCCGCTTCGAAGGTCAAGGGCTACGAGATCGACGACAAGGGCATTGTCTCGATCGCCTACGAGAACGGCGACCTGGTGCCGAAGTTCCGCGTTGCTCTCGCAAGCGTCCAGAGCCCGGACAACCTCAATCCGGTGGCCGGCAACATGTACACCCAGTCGAACGATTCGGGTGTCGTCATCCTCGGCTACGCCGGGTCGAGCGGCTTCGGTACAATCCTGTCCGGTGCCCTCGAAGACTCCAACGTGGACGTCGCTGAAGAGCTTACGGCCATGATCGAGTCACAGCGGAATTACACCGCAAACTCCAAGGTTTTCCAGACGGGCTCCGAGTTGATGGAAGTCCTGGTCAACCTGAAGAGATAATCGAAAGAGTGGGTTAGTCCTATGTCGCTTGCATCGTCGCTCAATACGGCCAACTCGATTTTCCGGAACACGGCTCAGCAGACCTCCGTGATTTCGACGAACATCGCCAACACCGGTAACGAAAACTATGTTCGCCGTGATGCAGTGGTGGTGCAGACCGTTTACGGTTTCTCGAGTGTACAGAACGAGCGGTCGCAGCAGATGGCCCTGTTGCGGCAGATGTCATCCTCGACTGCGCAGCAAAGTGCGCAGTCGACGCTGCTCGACGGACTGACCACGCTTTCCGATGCGCTCGGCGGCAACGACTACGAACTGTCGCCGTCGGCCTATCTCGCCAATCTTCAGAGTAGCCTTCAGTCCTTTGCTGCATCGCCGGGCGAATACGCGCTTGCCTCGACGGTCGTGACGGACGCGATCGATGTGGTGAACTCGCTCAACAACGCAACCACCACGACGCAGGAGCTCCGTGAAGACACGGATGCGCAGATGTTCGAGCAGGTGGATACGCTGAACAAGCTGCTCGCCGAGTTCAAGATCGTCAACGACACGGTCGTCAGGCAAACAGCCACCGGCGGCAATGCCGACGACTATCTCGATCGGCGTGACACGCTCCTCAAGGAGATCTCCGCGATCGTCGGTGTCTCCGTGAACATGCGCGACAACAGCGACATGGTCCTCTACACCTATGATGGCACGACGCTGTTCGAAACCGATCCGCGCGAAGTCAGCTTCGTGCGCACCTATACCTACGATTCCACCGTCACCGGCAATGCGATCTACATCGACGGTACGGCAGTGCGGGCGGGTGTCGGCGGAAACACGGATGGCCAGGGGTCGCTGGCCTCGCTGGTCCAGATCCGCGATGTGATTGCTCCCACGTTCCAGACCCAGCTTGATGAAATTGCGCGTGGCCTGATCGAAGCCTTCCAGGAAACCGATATTGGTGGCGGTGGTGAACTGCCCGGCCTGTTCACCTGGCCCGGTGGCACGATCCCGGCAACGGGCACCGTCGAACCTGGTCTCGCCGCCCTCATTCGCGTCAATACGGCGGTACGCTCCGATGCCGGCGGTGATCCGATGCTGATCCGCGACGGTGGCATCAACGGGGCCACCTATGTCCAGAACGTGGATGGCTCGTCCGGTTACACCGACCTCATCAACGCCTATGTGGACGAGCTGGCGGCCAACCGCAGCTTCTCCGCCGATGCGGACCTGAAGACCGACGCAAGCGTCCTGTCCTTTGCCAGCAACTCGATCGGCTGGCTCGAAGAGCTGCGGTCGAATGCGACGACGGCCAACGAAAACAAGCAGGCGCTTTATGAGCGGACCTTCCAGACCTACTCTTCGAAGACGGCCGTCAGCCTCGACGAAGAACTCTCGCTGCTGCTCGATGTAGAGCAGTCCTACAAGGCCGCGGCCAAGCTCGTCTCCACTGTCGACGAGATGCTGAAGGCCGTTCTCGAAATGGCGGGGTAATCATTGATGTCGACGGCCAGCGTATCCAATCTCTCGACCCAGACATCCATGCGCCTGACGATCAGGCAGGCGCAGAATGAACTTCTGAAGGCGCAGCAGGAAGTCAGCACCGGTTTTTACGCCGATATCGGCGCGGAGCTGGGCAGCAAGACATCGACGGTTGTCGACCTCAATCGCGAGAGCCTGCGGCTGACCTCGATGATCAACAACAATTCGATCGCGACCCAGCGGCTTTCGGCCTCTCAGGAAGCGCTGAAGCAGATGGCGACCGCTGCGGAAGAGATGAACAACGCGTTGATCACGATCTCCGGATCGTCCAACAGCGACACGATCAACACGACGGTCATGACCGTGTCGAACTCACTGTCGACGATGACCAGCATGGCCAATCAGGCCGCCAACGGCGAATTCCTGTTTTCCGGCATCAATACCGACGTCAAGCCGATCCAGGAATACACCGACACATCTCCTGCAAAGATCGCCTTCGATGCCGCCTTTACCACCTACTTCGGCTTTCCGCCGACAGATACTGTTGGCACGGCAACGATCGCCGCCAGCGGCGCGGCCCCGAGCATGGAAGATTTCATCGGCTCCGTGCTTGAGCCAATGTACACCGGAGCCGATTGGAATACGGATTGGTCGAACGCCACAGACCAGGCGATGACAAGCAGGATCTCCCAGTCGGAGACGGTCCAGACCTCGACGTCGGCCAATGAAAATGGGTTTCGTTACTTCGCGCTCGCAGCCATCGTGACAAAGGAACTGATGACGATTGGCGCTCCCGCCAATGCAGTCTCCGTCGCGATCAACAAGGCCATTGATTACACCGGTCGCGCGATTTCGGGCATCAACGCCACCCGCTCTGAACTCGGTCTATCGGAAAACCGCGTCGAGAAGGCAGATGCCTCGCTGAGGATCCAGGTCGATATCATTGAGACCAGCCTGTCGAGCAAGATTGAAGTAGATGCGTACGAAGCCTCGACTCGCGTTAACTCTCTGCTTTCCATGGTGGAAGCATCTTACACCCTGACCGCGAGGATCCAGGGCTTGAGCCTTGTCAACTACCTTTGATGAGCAAAGGGTGAAATGAAACTGAAGGGCAACTGAATGTACCAGTTCTCATATGCCGAAATTATGGAAGATGGCGTCGCCGACGCCAAGGAGCGTGAACGGCAGGCCCTTGACCGTTGCATCCAGCTTCTGAGCGCCGCACGGGAGAAGAAGGGTTATTCCCGCGAGGCGATCGAGGCTCTGTTCTATACTCGCCGGGTCTGGGTCCGGCTGATCGAAGATCTGCAAAACCCCGAAAACCAGTTGGGCGAGGAAGTCCGCGCCAACCTGATTTCCATCGCCATCTGGATTTTGAAAGAGTGTGACCGGATCCGCAAGCGCGAGTCGGAAAACTTCCAGGGCATCATCGACGTGACAACCATCATCAGGGATGGACTTAAATGAAGAGCACTTTGCGCATCTCGCTCAAGTCGGGCGAACGTATTTTTATCAACGGAGCGGTTCTGCGCGTCGACCGCAAGGTTGCCCTCGAGTTCCTGAACGATGTGACCTTCCTGCTCGAGAACCACGTTCTGCAGCCGGAACAGGCGACCACGCCCCTGCGTCAGCTCTACTTCATCGCCCAGATGATGCTGATCAATCCGGAAGGCAAGGACCAGTCGCTCGCGATGTTCCGCAAGTCGGTGATCATGCTGCTGTCGTGCTTCGAGAACGAAGAAATTCTCGCTGAACTGAAGCGCATCGACGGCATGGTGTCGTCAGGCCGAGCTTTCGACGCGCTGAAAGCGATCCGCCAACTCTATCCGATTGAAGACCGTATCCTGAACAATCAGGAAATGGCGCCGGCAACGATCGAGCAGATCCGCAAGGAGATCGCACCATGGCGGTAGACAGTGTAGCCGCCACCACTGCGGCCACGACATCGTCGGCCAGCAGCAGCACGGCGAGCCAGGCTGCCGCGAAGGCATCGATCGATTACGATAGCTTCCTGAAGCTTCTGATCGCGCAGATGAAGAACCAGGACCCGACCGATCCGATGGATGCCAGCGAGCAGATTGCGCAGCTGGCGACCTTCTCGCAGGTCGAGCAGTCGATCCAGATGAACTCGAACCTCGAGACTCTCATCACCGGAAACGCCCTGACGAATGCCTCCTCCTACATCGGCAAGACGATCACCAGTGCCGATGAAAAGACCACCGGCGTCGTGGCCTCTGTGCGCGTCTATACGGACACGATGGTCGCGACGACAACCGACGGCAAGGAAATCCCGATTGTGGTTGGCGTTCGCGTCGGCACAGCAAGCACCACGACGACCGACTCCTGATATGCTAGGCCTTTCGGAGTGGAGGGTATGATTCGCCGCTCCGAAAGGATATCGTCTCATGAATGAGGCAGACGCTCTCGACATCTTGCAGGCAGCAATTTGGACGATCATCATCGCCTCGGGGCCGGCCGTTGCCGCCGGTATGATCGTCGGCGTGACGATCGCCCTGATCCAGGCGCTGACCCAGGTCCAGGAAATGACCTTGACCTTCGTGCCGAAGATCCTCGCGATCATGATCACCATCGGCATATCCGCTCCCTTTGTCGGTGCGCAGATCAATCTCTTCACGACCCTCGTCTTTTCGCGAATACAGTCCGGCTTCTAGCGCTGACCGGTCTGACACCCTCGCGCAAGCTTCGACCGCTATCTCTCGGAAGCAGACTGCCGGAAGCATGATCTTCCGGATGACTTCTCATGAAGAGATGGAATGGACATGGCGCAACCACCTGCACTCGTAATCCCGAAGGTGAGCCCCAGCGGGCGTGACATCGGATTCGCGTTCGGGATCGTGATGATCCTGTGCATCCTCTTCCTGCCGATTCCACCATTCCTGATCGATGTCGGCCTCGCATTCTCGATCGCCTTGTCCGTCCTCATCCTGATGGTGTCGCTCTGGATCCAGCGACCGCTCGACTTCTCGTCCTTCCCGACCATCCTGCTGATTGCCACCATGATCCGCCTGTCGCTGAACATTGCGACGACGCGCGTGATCCTGACCCACGGTCACGAGGGGCATGGGGCTGCTGGCGGCGTCATCGCAGGCTTCTCCACGCTCGTCATGGGTGGCGATTTCGTCATCGGTCTGATCGTCTTCCTGATCCTGATCACGGTCAATTTCATCGTCATCACCAAGGGTGCGACGCGTATCGCCGAAGTCGGTGCCCGCTTCACCCTCGACGCCATCCCCGGCAAGCAGATGTCGATCGACGCCGACCTGTCCGCAGGCATCATCGACGAGAAGGAAGCACAGCACAGACGTCGCGAACTGGAGCAGGAAAGCTCCTTCTTCGGTGCCATGGATGGTGCGTCGAAATTCGTCCGCGGCGATGCGATTGCCGGCCTTATCATCACCGCCATCAACGTCGCTGGCGGTATCATCATCGGCTACTTCCGCCACGGCATGGAACTTGGCGAAGCAGCCGATGTCTTCGTCAAGCTCTCCGTCGGCGATGGTATCGTCTCCCAGGTCCCGGCACTGATCGTTTCGCTCGCTGCCGGTCTTCTGGTCTCACGCGGCGGCACGCCGGGCTCGACCGACCAGGCCGTCGTCAATCAGCTGAGCGGCTACCCGCGCGCATTGTTCGTCGCGGCTGCTCTCATGGGTGCGCTCGCGATTGTGCCGGGCCTGCCTCTGATCCCGTTCACCTTGCTTGGTGGTATCATGGCTTTCGGCGCCTGGTTCATTCCGCGCCAGCTCGAGGCCGAGAGCAAGCTGAAGCGCGAGGACGAGGAAAAGAAGGTCATCCAGAGCAAGGAAGCCGAGAAGGACTCGGTCAAGTCGGTCCTGAAGACCTCGGAAATCGAACTCGCACTTGGCAAGCTCGTCTCGACGCGTCTCCTCGGCGCCCACCAGGAACTCGCCTTCCGCGTCGGCAAGATGCGCAAGAAGTTCGCCAGCCAGTACGGCTTCGTGGTGCCCGAGATCAAGGTCACCGACGATATCGCCATACCGGAGAAAGCCTACCAGATCCGCATTCATGGCACGACGGTCGCCTCGAACAACCTGCGTGTCGGCGAAGTCCTCGTTGTCACCGGCTCCGGCCGCAAGCCGAAGGTTCCCGGTGACGAGATCCGCGAACCCGCCTTCGGCATGCCGGCAGTTTCGGTGCTGGAGACCTTCACCGAGGAATTGAAGCGCGAAGGCTTCCATCCCATCGACAATGTTTCGGTCGTGTTGACCCATGTCTCGGAAGTCATCCGGAACAACCTGCCGCAGCTTCTGTCCTACAAGGACGTCAAGGTGCTGATCGATCGCCTCGATCCCGAATACAAGAAGCTGGCGGACGAAATCTGCTCGTCGCACATGTCCTACTCGGGCCTGCAGGCGGTCCTGAAGCTGCTCTTGGCCGAACGTGTGTCGATCCGCAACCTGCACCTCATTCTCGAAGCCGTCGCCGAACTCGCGCCGCATGTTCGCAAGACCGAGCAGATCGTCGAGCACGTCCGCGTCCGCATGGCCCAGCAGCTTTGCGGCGACCTGACCGACAACGGCGTCCTGCGTGTCCTCCGCCTGGGTTCGAAGTGGGACCTCGTCTTCCACCAGGCACTGAAGCGCGATGCCAAGGGTGAAATCGTCGAATTCGACATCGATCCGCGCAGCCTCGAAGAGTTTTCCGAACAGGCGAGTCAGGTTATCCGTGAATTCATGGACCGCGGCCTGCCCTTCGTTCTTGTCACATCGCCCGAAACGCGGTCCTATGTCCGCATGATCATCGAACGACTCTTTGCCACGCTGCCTGTTCTCTCCCATGTGGAACTGGCCAAGGGCATCGAGATCAAGATTTTGGGCTCCATTTCATGATTTCTGACCCGCAGGGGACTGTGCTGGTACTGTTTGCGATCTTCTGTCGCATCGGCTCCTGCATCATGACCCTGCCGGGCTTCTCTTCAGCCCGCATCTCAATGACGGTGCGGTTCTTCCTGGCATTCGCGGTCTCCATGGCAATGACGTCATTGCTGTTCGACGCGCTTTACCCCCGCGTCTCCGTTGGCGGAGCCACACTCGTCGGCGTCATCGTCGCCGAAATTCTGATCGGCATGATGTATGGTCTGGTCCCGCGCCTCTACGTGCTCGGGTTGCAGTTCACGGGCTCTGTCGTGTCCATGGCGATCGGCCTCAACACGCCTGGCGCCACCGACATCCTCGAAGACACGTCCGAGAACCAGATGACCAACCTGATTTCCTTCGGCGGTCTGCTGCTGCTCTTCATGATGGATTTCCATCATGTCGTATTCCGGGCACTGGTCGATTCCTACACCGTGATGCCTCTGGGCGGCATGCCGGACAGCCAGAAGATGCTGATCACGCTGACCGACACCCTGTCCCAGACCTTCATGCTGATGCTGCGACTGGCGAGCCCCTTCATGATCTTCGGACTGATGTTCAACGTCGCCGTTGGTCTGGTGAACAAGCTCGCGCCGCAAGTGCCGGTCTTCTACATCTCCACGCCCTACCTTCTCCTGGGTGGTCTCCTGCTGGTCTATTTCACCATCGCGGCCATGGTCATGCAGTTTGCCCAGAATTTCCCGATGATCTTCAACTTCTGAGGAGGGCGCCTTGGGACCGAACAAGAAATCCGACAAGCTGAAGCGCCTCGTGGCAGTGCAGCGGCATATGGAGCGCATGGCAGAAAGTGATCTCGGCATCACCGCCCAGCGCATCGAGGAAAATGCGCGGTCGATGGACACCGTGATGGACGCGATCGGCTCTCTTGAGCCGCTGCACAGGCTCTTCGCGCAGAATTATGCCGATCGCTTCGATCGCTTGTCCAACACGGACAAGCAGTTGCACGGTCTCCAGCAGGTTCAGGAAATGAAGCTCATGCGCGAGCGCGCCAAGGGCGACCGTCTAGAGGAAAACATGAAGGATGCGCGCGATCACGAGGAACGGCAGCGGGACGATGACGCGATCTACGACCTGATCGATCTGCAATTTGCCACACCAGCCTCCAGCAAGCTTCAGGAGTGATAGTCGCCTCGAACCGAAAACGAGGATATCACCTTGGCCATATCTCCTCCGAGCGATCTGGTGCTGGACGTGGTCCGCGCCGCTGACCCGGCGCAAGTCGCAGCCGCCCAGGAACAGTTGAAGACCAACCGTGCAAACTTCATGGCGACCAGTCTCGCCGAGAAGGGCGCGGGCTTTGGCGCTACCGTCGATATCCTGAACCGGACCACCAATGCCGCGCGGACCGAGGCAATGGCCGAGAAGACGGAAGACGTCGGCAAGCCACCGAAGATCTATCGCGATTTCGAGGCCGTCTACCTGACCAACTTCGTCCAGAGCATGCTTCCGGACGAGAGTGAGGAAGTCTACGGCAAGGGCAATTCCGGCGAGATGTGGAAGAGCATGATGGCCGAGCAGCTGGGCTCGACCATCGCCAATGCCGGCGGCGTCGGCATCGCACAGCAGATGTATGACGAGGCACTCCAGCGCGTGCGCGGACAGGAGGGCGTCAACGCCGCGACCGATGAAACGGACCGCGGGCTGGCCATGAGCTGGGTAACGGATCTCGAGCGTCGCACCCTGGGTGCAGGCGCTGACACCAAAAACTGATCGAATTTCGAAAGACAGGGCAGGATTTCATGGAAGTTGTTTCGAGCGAATACCGCGTGAAGACGGTGCTGAGCCGCCTGGAGCGCATCATCGACAATGAGAACGAGCGGATCGGCAAGGATCCGGAATTCGATTTCAAGGTCTCGAACGCGCACAAGAGCCGGTGCCTCTATGAGCTCACCATGCTCTTCCGTGATACGGATCCGCGCGAATTCGCCGTCAATTACGTCGAGCAGCTCCATGTCCTCAAGGAAAAGCTCGCACTCAACGCCCGTCGAGTTGAGGCCCATCTTTCGGCAGTCCGCGCCGTCGCCGATCTCTTGAAGAATGCGGTTCGCGATGCCGATGGTGACGGCACCTATTCTCAGGAACAGTTCCAGTTCAGCGAGTTCTGATGGGCAAGATACTCGGAATCGGCCTTTGGGTCTGCATCGTCACGCTGGGAGCCGTCTATGGCTCGATCTACCTGGCGACAGCCCCGGCCGGCCCGAGCGAGGAAGACGCCAAGAAGGCGGCGCTGGAATTGATCCGGGGCGAGCCGATCACCATCCCCGTCATCGGGGGCGGTGATGTCACCGGCTACTTCCTCACCCGCATTTCCTTCATGATGGACAAGGAAAAGGTCAAGGGCCAGACCTTGCCCACGACCGAACTGATGACCGACCAGCTGTTCACATTGCTCGTCGGCAACAAGATGGTCGACATCGGCAATGTCTCGAGCTTCGACGTCAACGACTTCCGCGAGAAGATCAAGACGGAGATGAATGCACGCCTCGGTGAAGGCATGGTCGATCAGGTCCTCATCGAGCAGCTCGATTACGTCTCCAAGGAAGCGGCCCGCAAGTCGGCAGACGGTGGCTCCAGGCCGATGGAGACGACGACCGTGGTCGAGGGCGAAAAGCTTGACGAGCAGCCGGCATCTTCCGGCCACTGACGGTCCTGATCGGGGCCAGCCAGCTGGTCGTGCTGGTTAACATTGGACTGACGCGAAGCCGATAATTTCGCTATCGTTCTTCACCTGGATTTCAGTTCTGATCGCTAGTGTCCGGTGGATCGATCCTCGGGACATGTCATGCCAGCTTCTTCATCGTCAGCCTATAAACAATCGGCGGAAACCTTGCTCGCCGCCGATGAGCCGGTGGTTCCCGTTCTGCCGGTTCTCGGCATGCCGGTGCACGATCTCGGCTGGAATCAGGCCCTGGCACTTATCGAGCAGAAGCTGACTTCGCAGCAGGGGTTCACGCACATCGCATTCCTCAATGCGAACAATGCCAATGTCATGGTGCGGGACCCTGAATATCGCGAGGTTCTGGGGCGTTGCCTTGTTCTGCCCGATGGCATCGGCGTGGATATTGCTGCGCACTTCATCCATGGCGGTCGCTTCAGGGCCAATCTCAACGGCACCGATTTCGTTCCGGCATCCCTGACCTTCATCGCAAAACCGCTGCGTATCGGTTTGCTTGGCGCGACGTCGCAGGTGCTGCAGGCCGCTGCGGTCAATTTCCGCAAGCATACGCCGTGGCACGAGTTCATCGAGATTTCGGACGGCTATTTCGACCGCGCCGATCCGGCGCTGATCCTGAAGCGCATCGAGATGGCCCGTATCGACCTGCTGCTGGTTGCCATGGGAACACCCTTGCAGGAAAAATGGGTCGACAGACATCTCACCGCAGACCATGCGCGTGTCGTGATCAGCGTCGGCGCCTTGCTCGATTTCGTTTCCGGCCGAGTGACGCGGGCCCCGGGCTGGGTCCGCCACCTGCGCTTGGAATGGCTTTACCGTCTGTGGCTTGAACCCAACCGCCTCTGGCGGCGCTACATCCTCGGCATTCCCGTCTTCCTCGGTCATGTCCTGAGCCACAGGCTGCGCCAGCCGCCGGCACCGCTCGGCTGACCAAAACCGGCAGGTCCTGCCTTGCAATATGCCGCAATTTGACAGCATAGGACGGGGACAGGCAAATGGTGCCCCTGCGTTGGCGCTAGCTTGCTGCCAGTTGAAGACGGGGATTTGAGCACAGTGACCACGGTAATCGATGGAAAGGCAGCCGCCGCTTCGGTGATCGAAGCGGTAACCTCAGCGGCAAGCGGGCTGGAGACCTCCGGTCACCGCAAGCCCGGTCTCGCGGTCGTCATTGTCGGCAATGATCCGGCAAGCCACGCCTATGTCGGCGCGAAAAGTCGAATGGCCAAGCAGTGCGGCTTCAATTCGATCCAGCACACGCTTCCCGAAGATACGGCGCAGCAAGACCTGATGGCACTGGTCGCATCGCTCAACGCCGATGCCGAGATCGATGGCATCCTGGTGCAACTGCCGCTTCCCAAGCATTTGGATAGCGAACAGGTCATCCAGTCGATTTTACCGGAAAAGGATGTCGATGGTCTGCACATCGTCAATGCCGGCAAGCTCGCAACCGGCGACCTGAAGACCGGTCTTCTTTCCTGCACTCCAGCCGGTGCCATGATCCTGGTGCGCCAGATCCATGGCAAGGATCTGTCGGGCCTGAATGCGCTGGTCATCGGTCGCTCCAACCTCTTCGGCAAGCCGATGGCGCAGCTTCTGCTCAATGCCAATGCGACTGTCACCATCGGCCACTCGCGAAGCCGGGATCTGCCCGAACTCGCCCGCCAAGCCGACATCCTCGTCGCAGCCGTCGGCCGTGCCGAAATGGTGAAGGCCGATTGGCTGAAGCCTGGCGCCACCGTCATCGATGTCGGCATCAACCGGGTGGCGGCTCCCGAAAAGGGCGAGGGCAAGTTCAAGCTGGTCGGCGACGTCGCCTTTGCCGAATGCAAACCGGTTGCCAAGGCGATCTCGCCGGTTCCAGGTGGCGTCGGCCCAATGACCATCGCCATGCTGATGGCCAACACCGTGATCGCCGCGCATCGTCGGGCCGGTGTCGCAGCGCCCAGCTTCTGATAGAGCGTCTGACGCGGAACCGGTCAGGCAGGCACTGGCCCTGTCGAAGCCCGCACCACCAGTTCCACCTTCCATAATTCCTGTGCGGGGGGCGCGGGTTCGCTCTGCTGGATCATCGCGATAAGGCGTTCGCCCACCCGCAGCCCCGCTGCGCGCAGCGATGAGCGGGTCGTCGTCAGCGGGGTCGAGAAATTTTCCGGCTTCAGCAGTGGCAATTCGTCGTCATGTGCGATCAGCGAGATGTCGGTGCCAAGCTTCAGCCCCAACTCGTTCATCGCCCTGACGGCGCCGAGCGCCAGCACGGTACTGGCACACAGAACTGCGGTCGGCCGGGCCGGGCCGGCCAGGATCTCCTTCATGCCGCGATAGCCTTGCTCGTCGCTCATGAAACTGTGTCGCGTATGGCGCGGATCGAGGATCAGCCCCCTTTCGGCAAGTGCCTTCTCTGCCCCGTGCCGGCGCCGACAGGCAAAATCGAGATCTGCCTGACCGTTCAGCAGTGCCACCCGCGTGTGGCCGAGCTGCAGGAGAAAGCGCGTGGCATCGTAGAAGGCGCCTTCATTGTCGACGTCCAGGAAGGGATAGTCGAGGTCGAGCCCAAAGGAGCGGCCATGCACGATGAAGGGCAGGGAGAGCGACTTGGCCATGGCGATCCGGGGATCCCTCTCCCGGATATAGGCGAGATAATAACCATCGACACTGCCGCTCGCCACCAGCCAGCGGATGGCCTGCTCCTCGTCTTCGGCCCGCGACGGCATGATGACGAAATGGAAGTCATGTTCGATCGAAGCCTCGGCGAGACCGCTCTGGAATTCGGCAAAATGCATGTCTGAGCTGTGGTCGGGGGAAATCGGCATGATCAGTCCGATGGATCCGGCCTTGCCGGTCGCAAGCCTTTGGGCGGCGCGGTTCGGCCGATAGCCGGTTTCCTTCGCTGCCTTCAACACCCGTTGCCGTGTGTCCTCGTTGACCTCGGGATAGCCGTTGAGTGCGCGGCTGATCGTCGTCTGCGACAGCCCGAGCATCTGGGACAGTTCTTTCAGATTCACTGCGGATTTCCTCTCCTCACCCGGGCGAAAACCTCCTCCGTCTTCGACCAAAGCGCTTCGAATATGGCGCAGAGGCTGGCCTTGCGACAAGCGAAATCTGAACGCCGATGAGGCATTTGCCTCAGAGCGGGCGGCCTTGTGCGTCTAATTGCGGCAACTCCCCAAAAGCCCCTTGACTCCCGATAGAACCCAATGTGATGAAATAGGGGCCAAAGCGCTTTGAGGATCATGCGCTGATCAGGGACGATTGGCCGTCCGATGTGATGGGAGGTAAATCACATGAAGAAGATGTTTTTGATGACCGTGGCGGCTGCCGCGCTCGTGGCCGGCACAGCTGCCGCGCAGGAACTCAAGTTTGCTCCGGGCGAAGATGCGAAGTTCAATTGGGCGAGCTTCGAGGAATTGAAGAAGATACAGCTCGATGGCGAGCAGATCACCATCTTTGGCCCCTGGCTCGGCCCTGACCAGGTGCTCGTCGAAAGCGTGCTGGCCTACTTTGCTGCCGCAACCGGCGCTGATGTTCGCTACACCGGCTCCGACAGCTTCGAACAGCAGATCGTCGTCGACCTTGAAGCTGGCTCCGCCCCGAATATCGCGATCTTCCCGCAGCCTGGCCTCGCATCCGACATGGCAAAGCGCGGCTTCCTGACCGATCTCGGCGCTGAAAACGCCTCCTGGCTGAAGGACAACTACTCTGCCGGTCAGTCCTGGGTCGATCTCGGCACCTATGCCGGCAAGGATGGCAACAAGGCCTTCTACGGCTTCCCCTACAAGACCGATGTAAAGTCGCTCGTCTGGTATTCGCCGGAAAACTTCGAAGACGCCGGCTATGAAGTGCCCAAGACGATGGAAGAGCTCAAGGCTCTGACCGAGAAGATTGCCGCCGATGGCGGTACGCCGTGGTGCATCGGTCTCGGCTCTGGTGCTGCCACCGGCTGGCCCGCGACCGACTGGGTCGAGGACATGATGCTGCGCACCGCGTCGCCGGAAGACTATGACAAGTGGGTATCGAACGAGTTGAAGTTCGACGATCCGATCGTCGTCAACGCCATCAACGAGTTCGGCTGGTTCGCCAACAACGACAAGTTCGTCGTCGGTGGTGCCGGTGCGGTCGCGTCGACCGACTTCCGTGACAGCCCGAAGGGCCTCTTCGCTTCGCCGCCGCAGTGCTACCTGCACCATCAGGCATCGTTCATCCCGTCGTTCTTCCCCGAAGGCACGTCTGTGGGTGAAGACGCGGACTTCTTCTACTTCCCCGCCTATGCCGGAAAGGATCTCGGCAGCCCGGTTCTCGGTGCCGGTACCACCTTCACGATCACCAAGGACAGCAAGGCTGCCCGCGCCTTCGTCGAATTCCTCAAGTCGCCGATCGCCCATGAAGTCTGGATGGCGCAGAAGGGCTTCCTGACCCCCCACAAGGGCGTCAACACGGAAGTCTTCACCGATCCGACCGTTCGCAAGATGAACGACATCCTGCTGCAGGCAACAACCTTCCGCTTCGACGGTTCTGACCTGATGCCGGGCGCTGTCGGTGCCGGTAGCTTCTGGACCGGCATGGTGGACTTTGTCGGTGGCAAGTCGGCCGAAGATGTAGCAAAGTCGATCCAGGCGTCCTGGGACGGCATCAAGTAATCTGCCGCAGAGCAGAACCGCATACCGAGCGTCCGGGCCACTGTGGCCCGGGCGTTCGCAAAAACAATCAGAAGGCATGCGGAGGGGGAGATCATCATGAATCCGGCGTTGCAGGCTCTGATCACGATCGTCATCGGCGTCGGTGGTTGTATCGGGTATTTCTATCTGTCGAACATGTTCGTCGACAGGGTGCTGTTCCCCGCAAAGGGAGAGCATGCCGGTCGCAACATCAACCGCGCCAATATGGTTCGACCCTGGTTGTTCCTGTTTCCTGCGGTCTTCGCTCTTGGCCTCTATCTCGCTTATCCGGTTGTCGCCACGATGTGGCTGTCCGTCACGGACCGCAACCTCGGCGGCGCCTTTGTCGGCCTCGACAACTATCAGCGCATGATGGGCGAACCGAAATTCTGGGAAGCGATCAGCAACAATCTTCTCTGGCTGACCGTTGTGCCGGCGGTGTCGACAGCTTTCGGTCTTCTTGCAGCCCAGCTCACCGACCGCATTTCATGGGGCAACATTGCCAAGTCGCTGATCTTCATGCCGATGGCGATTTCCTTCGTCGGTGCATCCGTCATTTTCAAGCTCGTCTACGATACGCGCCCCGCCGGTGAAGAGCAGATCGGCATCCTGAATGCCCTCTGGCTTTCCTTCGACGGCGGCATCGGCGCCATCATCGTCTTGCGGATCGTGCCGGCGCTGCTTTTGGCAGGCTTCATGGCCTTCATCATCTACGGTGTCTACCAGCTCCTGCGACCCCTGGCCGGCGGCGTCGGACGTCGGGGTGGCAGCTCTGCCTTCGGCGTGGTCGGCCGTCTCGTCGTGACGCTTGCAGCGGCCTGGCTTGGCTACAAGGCTCTGGTCTCCATCTATTCCGTCCTGACATTCGACTATCCCTATGGGCAGCCCCAGACCTGGCTCACCATTTCCTTCTGGAACAACTTCTTCCTGATGGTGGTGCTGATCTGGATCCAGACCGGTTTTGCCATGGTCATCCTCTCGGCGGCCCTGCGCGGCATCCCGGAGGAAACGATCGAGGCAGCGGTCATCGACGGGGCCAACGACTTCGAGATCTTCTTCAAGATCAAGATCCCGCAGATCATGGGCACCGTCGTTGTCGTCTGGACGACCATCACTCTCGTGGTCCTCAAGGTCTTCGACATCGTCTTTGCCATGACCAACGGTCAGTGGGAAACGCAGGTGCTGGCCAACTACATGTTCGACAAGCTGTTCCGCGCCAATGACTGGGGCGTCGGCTCGGCCAGCGCCATGGTCATCATGCTGCTGGTGCTGCCGATCCTTGTCTGGAATGTCTACAACGCTCGAAAAGAAATGCGCTGAGGGGAGGCGGGATCATGGCTAAAGTCGCAGGCAAAAAATCCAGTCTCGTCTGGGCCGTCCACCTTTCGGTGGCCGTACTCGTTGTTCTCTGGTTGCTCCCCACCACAGGTCTCTTTATTTCCTCGTTCCGGACTGCGGACCAGATCGCGACCAGCGGCTGGTGGAGCTCGCTCTTTTCGCAGGAGCAGAACTTGGTCTTGAGAACGGCGGATCCGTCGACCCAACGTCAGGAGGGAAACCTCTGGATCATCGAGGGCAATGTTCTCAGTGAAGGCGGCGCTTCTGCCGAAGCGGAAATCTCCACCTGGGGCACGTCCTCCCGGGCCATCGGCGAGTACGAACCCGGTGCGACCGCCGACATGGGCGACGATGGTCGTGTGACCCTGCAGGCGAATGGTGACTACCGCCTGGAAAGCGATGCCGAGATGACTGGCAGCCGCGGCGAGCGCATCTTCGTCACGGCAGAGCTGCCGCCGGAATTTACGCTCGGCAACTATCAGACCGTCCTGTTTTCCGCTTCGACCACCGACTCCATGGCGAAGGCCTTCTTCAACACGTTGACAGTGACCATCCCCGCGACCGTCATCCCGATCGTCATCGCCGCATTCGCTGCTTATGCACTGGCCTGGATGGAGTTTCCGGGGCGTGCACTGCTGATCGCGGCCGTCGTCGCGCTTCTCGTCGTGCCGCTGCAGCTCGCGCTCATCCCGCTCCTGCGCCTGCATCTCTCGATCGGCATCGGCAAGGGTTACCTCGGCGTATGGCTCGCCCATACGGGTTTTGGCCTTCCACTCGCCATCTACCTCTTGCGCAACTACATGGTCGGGCTCCCGCGCGACATCATCGAATGCGCCAAGGTCGACGGTGCGACCGACTTCCAGATCTTCACCCGCATCATCCTGCCGCTCTCTTTCCCGGCCCTCGCTTCCTTTGCCATCTTCCAGTTCCTCTGGACCTGGAACGACTTGCTGGTCGCCAAGGTCTTCCTGATCGATGCGACGGGTGAGACGACGGTCATGACCAACCAGATCGTCGAGCTTCTGGGCACGCGCGGCGGCAACTGGGAGATTCTGGCCACGGCGGCCTTCGTATCGATTGCCGTGCCGCTTCTCGTCTTCTTCTTCATGCAACGCTACCTGGTCCGTGGCCTCCTTGCCGGTTCGGTCAAGGGTGGCTGAGGCCGGGGCGACAGACCAAGCCAACAGGAATAGCTAAATGAGTGCAGTTTCGAATCCCGTCATGACGCCCGACAAGGACTGGTGGCGCGGCGCGGTGATCTATCAGATCTATCCGCGCTCCTACCAGGATTCCAACGGCGACGGCATCGGCGACCTGAAGGGCATCACCGCCCGTCTGTCGCACATCGCCGAACTTGGTGCGGATGCGATCTGGATTTCGCCCTTCTTCACCTCGCCGATGAAGGACTTCGGCTATGACGTGTCGAACTATGTCGATGTCGATCCGATGTTCGGCTCTCTGACGGACTTCGACGGCCTGATCGCCGAGGCTCATCGCCTCAATATCCGGGTGATGATCGACCTCGTCATGTCGCATTCCTCCGATCAGCATCCCTGGTTCGTCGAGAGCCGGTCGAGCCGCGTGAACGAAAAGGCCGATTGGTATGTCTGGGCGGACTCCAAGCCGGACGGCACGCCGCCGAACAACTGGCTGTCGATTTTCGGTGGTTCCGCCTGGCAGTGGGATCCGAGCCGCATGCAGTATTACCTGCACAACTTCCTGACCTCGCAGCCGGATATGAACCTCCACAATCCGGAAGTGCAGGACGCGCTGCTTGCCGCCACCCGTTTCTGGCTCGACCGCGGCGTCGATGGCTTCCGTCTCGACACCATCAACTTCTATTTCCACGACAAGGAGCTGCGGGACAATCCGGCGCTTGCGCCTGAGCGCCGCAATGCCTCGACAGCACCCGCCGTCAACCCCTACAACTTCCAGGAACACATCTACGACAAGAACCGCCCGGAAAACATTGCCTTCCTGAAGCGGTTCCGTGCTCTGCTCGACGAGTATCCGGCGATCGCTGCGGTCGGCGAAGTCGGAGACAGCCAGCGCGGCCTTGAGATCGTCGGCGAATACACATCCGGCGACGACAAGATGCAGATGTGCTACGCCTTTGAATTCCTGGCGCCGGAGCCTCTGACGCCCGAAGTCGTGCGCAATACCCAGAACGCGTTTGCGGCTGCAGCGCCCGAAGGCTGGGCCTGCTGGGCCTTTTCCAACCACGACGTCGTTCGCCACGTATCGCGTTGGGGCGCCAGCGTCCTCGACCGCGAAGCCTATGCCAGGATGATCTCGGCGGTGCTGCTGACCCAGCGAGGCTCGGTCTGCATCTATCAGGGCGAGGAACTCGGCCTGACCGAAGCCGATATTGCCTACGAAGATCTCCAGGATCCCTATGGCATCCAGTTCTGGCCGGAATTCAAGGGCCGCGACGGCTGCCGCACGCCCATGGTCTGGGACGACCACGCGCTGCAGGCGGGCTTCTCGACGGCGCAGAAGACCTGGCTGCCGATCCCGGTCGAACATGTCCTGCGCGCGGTCAATACCCAGGT
The DNA here is from genome assembly GCF_030369675.1 of Peteryoungia algae. Lineage (NCBI taxonomy): Bacteria > Pseudomonadati > Pseudomonadota > Alphaproteobacteria > Hyphomicrobiales > Rhizobiaceae > Peteryoungia > Peteryoungia algae. Next base: position 3,973,585 of record NZ_CP128477.1, read on the forward strand.
CGGCAAGCCTGACACGGTGCTCGAGCACTATCGGCGCTTTCTGACCTTCCGGCGCCAGTATCCGGCTTTCGCCAAGGGTGATATCTCGTTCCACGAGACCGGCGAAGACCAGCTGGCCTATACCCGCGCCTTCGGCAACGAAAAGCTGCTCTGCATCTTCAACATGAATGCGCAAGAGGCCGCGATCGCCTTGCCGAGCGGCGAGTGGATTGCGCTCGAAGGCCATGGGTTTGCCGCTACAGTCAAAGATAACAATGTAGAGTTGCCGGCTTGGGGCGCCTATTTCGCGCGTCACGCCTGACAGGGGAGGAAAGCATGACGGGTCTGGTTCTCAAGGACATCCGCAAGGCATATGGGCAGGTCAAAGTCCTGCATGGCATCGATCTGGAGATCAAGGAAGGCGAGTTCATCGTCTTTGTCGGACCGTCGGGCTGCGGCAAGTCAACGCTGTTGCGCATGATTGCGGGGCTTGAAGACATCACGAGCGGCGAGATGTATATCGACGGCCAGCTCATCAATGATGTGCCGCCTTCGAAGCGCGGCATCGCCATGGTCTTCCAGTCCTACGCGCTCTATCCGCACATGACGGTCTACGACAACATGGCCTTCGGCATGCGGATCGCCGGCGAAAGCCGGGAGGAGATCGATCGCCGCGTCACGTCGGCTGCGGCGATCCTCCAGCTCGAACCCTATCTGGACCGCTTGCCGAAAGCCCTTTCGGGTGGCCAGCGCCAGCGCGTTGCCATCGGTCGCGCCATCTGCCGTGATCCCAAGGTCTTCCTCTTCGACGAGCCGCTGTCCAACCTCGATGCCGCCCTTCGCGTCGCGACCCGCATCGAGATCGCCAAGCTCAACGAGCAGATGGCGGATACCACGATGATCTATGTCACGCATGACCAGGTCGAGGCGATGACGCTGGCGGACCGGATCGTCGTGCTCTCGGCCGGGCATATCGAGCAGGTAGGTCCTCCGCTGGAACTCTATGAGCGTCCGCAGAACCTCTTCGTCGCCCGCTTCATCGGATCACCCGCGATGAACATCATGCCGGCAACCGTGACCACAACGGGAGATGTAACGAAGATCACGCTCAAGGACGGTTCGGAAGTGGCTGTGGATGTCGCGACGTCGGCTTCGGAACAGGGCAAGGCTGCAAGCTTCGGCGTCCGTCCGGAAGACCTGGCGATTGCGGCGGACGGTGAATACCTCTTCGAGGGCAAGGTCGATATTGTCGAAGCACTCGGTGAAGTGACGCTCCTATATGTGCAGGGCCCGGTGGAAGAAGAGCCGGTCGTCGTCAAGCTCCCCGGCATAGTCGATGTGAAGAAGGGCGCCGTTTTGCGCTTCTCCGCCGACAAGACCAAGCTTCATCTCTTCGACGCTGCGGGCCAGACCTATCGTCGTTGATCACAGCGTCACAAAGTGACACTTTAAGGCCCTGTTATCCTTACCGATGGCAGGGCTTTTCTGTGGCTAGATCTGGACCCTGCGCCAACACTGACTGTTAAGTTGTGGCTGCTAGCCTTTTGTCCATAACAGTGGACAAAAGACGAGGGCAGAAACGATGAGGACGGCGAGTGGCGGATCTCATTTCCTGAAGAAGGAAGAATCCTTCATGTACGACCGGGAAAACCGGTATCGCATGGAGGATACGATGAATGCCGGGCGGCTCGAATACACCGAGAACGGCATGTCGCACATGGCGGCGCGGCGCTGCGATATAATCCGCATTTCGCTGAGCGGAGCGGTGGTCGCGCTGGTCACCCAGGTCAACCTGCCACAGCAATTCTATCTCGACATCCCCGATGCCCGCATCAACAAGGTTGGCGCGGTGCTGATGAAGAGCTTTGCCAACAACACGGCCGAGATCCGCTTCCTGCGGCTGCTGACGCAGAAGGAACTGGACCGCATTTTTGTCTTCTCGACCCATCCGGCGCACAAGGATCGCGTCCTCGACGTCCGCAGCTGGTAAGCAGCGCCCATGAGCTCCAGAAGGCCGGTGTGGCGAAGGCTGCACCGGCCTTTTGCATTTCTGACGGGTCATTCCGTTCAGTACCGTCGATCTTCCAGACACATCCGCCAGAGGAAAAGCCTGTCCTGTCAGAAGGCTGGATGAACACCGACCTGTTCGAACTGATCGACAAGCCGGCCGGCGGCCGATGAGCGCCGCGAGGGCGTGTCGATGAAGCGACATGGCAGCAGCGAGCAAAACGCCACCGCTGCCGCGCTTCTTGCATCCGCTGTTCCGGCCTATATCGCGGGCCAGAACCTGGGGGCGGGCGGCGGATTAACCCGTCACGTTTGATACTGTTTTGCGGCGGGCGCTCGGAATGTGACATAAAGCGCCGGACGTAAACCTCTTGGTTACCAAACTTCTTCATTCTTTAGGACAGTCGACAGGACGGCATTGCCACAACCCTGTCCCAGTAAAGCCGGCTTCTGCTGCTATGTCGCCGGCTCCCAGAGTTTTTGGTAAGCGAGTTCAGTAACATGGCGTCCTCGACCCCTAAGGTCACCGGCGGCAATGGCGTCGCCGTTCAAACGACGAAGTCGCGCGCAAAGAAGCGCGGCTCGAGTATGCCGACGCTCTTGGGCATCGGCCTTGCCTGCCTCTTCTGGGGCACCGCAAGTATTGCCGTTTTCAAGGGCCTTTCCTCCTCTACCATCGACGTTCCGACCATGGCGGGCCACAACCTGCCGAAGCCGGATCTCGCCCTTGTCAAGCCGCTGGCGTCGCAGGCGGCACAGACGAAGGGAGCGAACCTTGTCGCTCTCGAAGAGATGCACAATCGTTTCGCCGAAGCGATCGCCGCAACCGACCATCTCGGCCTTCTCATGCTCCCGGCCGCCATGCGACTTGCTGAAGTCGACAAGTCTGACCGGCTGCTTCTCGCCCGCGTCGAGAGCGTGACGGGGCCCCAGGCGCTTGCGGTTCTGCGTGATGCCCTCTTGCAGGCTGAAGCGGGCCGACAGCAGGCAGCACTCGCAACCGCAGCCCATGATCGTCGTAGCGGCGTCGATGATGTCGACCCTGTCGTGACGGCCTCGATTTCCCAGGAAGCATCCGCCGCGATGCCGGCCGCCCTCGGCTATGCCGCAGTACCATCCGCGCCGGAGATGATGGCCGTCGCCGATCCACGCGAGGAGCCCTTCGAGGAACTTCTCTCCGAGCCGGCAGGCGAGGATCACGGCGCTCTTCCGGATGACGGTCCGGTCCCCGGCGCCAAGCCACAGGCAAAGCCGCAGGCCGAGCGCGTGCCGGCCCCAGAGGCGCCTTCCGCTACCCGCACGCCGGATAAGCCGAAGAAGACGCTGCTTAACATGCTGGCCTATGCCAAGCCCGACAATCCGGTGACCACCGATGACGGGGCAGGGGGCCTGTTCAGCCGCAAGAAAAGCCTTCCCGGACCCGGAAGCCGGATCGCCGTCTATGTGATCGAGGATTCGGTCGTGCACATGCCGAACGGCGAAAAGCTCAAGGCCCATTCCGGCCGCGGTCATATGCGCGACAATCCAAAATTCGTGCATGTGAAGAACTACGGACCAACGCCGCCGAATGTCTACAAACTGCGGATGCGCGAAGCACGCTTCCATGGCATCGAGGCGATCCGCATGAACCCGGTCGGCGATGCGAAAATGTACAATCGCGATGGCTTCCTCACCCACACCTATCTGCTCCGCCGTCGCGGAGACAGTTCCGGCTGCGTGGTGTTTGAAGATTATAATCGCTTCCTGAACGCCTATAAGCGCGGGCATGTACAGACATTGATCGTGGTCCCGAGCATGCGGGATCTGCCGAAATACATGGCGATGATTTAATAGGAAGGGCCTCCGTGTCATCGACACGGAGGCCCAATTTTGACGCTCCCGATCTCGGGATGACGCTTGCTTGGCCGGCAGGCTGTAGTTCTGCCTGTCGACCTCAGAAGCTTACATGGCCGGGACAACCGTGATCGACTTGATCACGGCAGGTGCACCCGAAATGTCGCCGGCCTTGGTCGCCGCACCCGTTTCCAGATTGACCGTGTAGAGCGTGCTGTCAGCCACCAGCCATGCGGTGTTCATGCCGTCGGCACCCGCCTCGATGTCGAAGGCGTAGGTCTGCGGGCTGCCTTCGATGCCCAGCTTGCCGATGGCCTTCAGCGTGCCGTCGTTGGGCTTGGTCTGCTGGATCAGGGCGCCGATCGTGGCATCGATGTTGTACATCGCGGTCTTCTCAGGCTTGCCGAGGGAGTTGGTATAGGCTGCAGCAACCGTATTCGGTGTTTCGCCCTTGTGCATGTCGCCCTCTTCGAAGGCGAGGCTGCCATCGACTGTGACCGCACCCGTGTCGGGATGGACGCGGTGATTGGTCGTTCCGGTCATGTAGCGTATGCGGTCGGCAGCCGGGTTGAAGTTCACGATGACAGGCGCATCGCCGATTGTCAGCGGCTTGTCCATCTTGGCGAGTTCAGTGGCGGCACCCGTTTCCGGATCGATGGTGACGATGGCATTGTCGGCGGTCACGCCGACGATGGTTTTGTTGGCTGGGCGGTAGTCGATGCCCACGAGCCGATCGACGCCGGTCACGTCCATGCTCTTGGAGACCTCAGGATTGGCTGTGTCGAACATCACGAGCGTCTTGTCGCCTGCAAGGCCGACGACCTGGGCGGCCTGCGCGCCGAAGGCTGTGAGTGCGGTTGCGGCAGCAAGGCTGAGGATACGGATGCTGGTCATGGAAACTTCTCCCGTCTGAATGGTGCGGCGACACCCTTCTGGTGCCTCCTGAACCCTAGACACGCGGCGACGGCCGATTGGATGCAGCACTCGAAGAATTTTTTCTCGGCTGCATCCGGAGCCCGGTCTCGCGTGTCGGGAAGATGAAGGAGACAATGATGGAAATGGTCATGACGAGAGCCGTTCAGTCAGCCGGAACGCCTGTGCCCGGTTGCCAAATCTTCAGCAATGCCTACTTTCCGCAGAGCAGATTGGAAGGATGCGGGATGGGGAATGACGAAGACGAGCTCGGTGCGGCGCTGAGAGCCTGTGCTGCGGGAGATCGCGCCGGCCTCGCCATGATCTACCGCAGCGAAGCGGCCCGCATGGTCACCATTGCGGAAAGGATCCTTCGGCGGCACGATCTGGCGGAAGAAATCGTCCAGGAAGCCTTCCTGCAGATCTGGAACAAGGCCTGGCAATACGATCCCTCCCGGGGGTCGGCGCGTGGCTGGATTTTTGCCGTTGTCCGCTCGCGCTCGCTCAACGCACTGCGGAACGGCGGACGGGAGGATCTCGCGGATGCAGAGAGCATCGAGCGCCTTCAGGATGAGGGGGCGGATGCGCTCTATACCGACCTCTTCGATCAGCTGGATACGGCAAGCCGCCTGCGCTCTTGTCTGGGGCGACTGGATGGCCTGCGCCGCAAAACGGTACTGATGGCCTATGTCTCCGGCTATAGCCACGGCGAGATCGCCGGTCGCCTGAAGCTGCCGCTCGGCACGGCCAAGGCCTGGATCAGGCGCTCGCTCTCGGCGCTCAGGGAGTGCATGGCATGAGCACCTGGCACACCCCGACAGAGCGCGCTGATGCCTATGTCCTCGGATTGATGGACGAGCACGACCGCAGGGTCATGGACAACGAATTGGAGAGCGATCCGGTTCTGGCACGAGCGGTTGGCGAAGCACGCGACCGCTTCATCGAACTCGATCTGGTCGGTCCGACAGCCACGGTCTCGGCAGACCTCTGGTCTCGTATAGAGGCAAAGCTCGGGACAGCGGGCAAGCGCGAAATCGCAGGCCCCCATCCAGCTGCCGCAAACGACAACCGTCTGGTCCGCTGGCGCGCCATCGCTATGTCGGCCGTGGCCGCCTCTGTCCTGCTTGTGGCGGCCTTGGGTTACACCACCATGACCCGGCTGGAGCCGCAGGTCGTCGCGATCCTGATGAATGCCGAGGGGGAGCCGGTGGTCATGATCGAGGACTTCGGCAACGACACGGCCAAGGTCGTCCCGCTCATTGATCTGGCGGTGGCGGATGATCGCTCGCTGCAGCTCTGGACGCTGCCATCGGCCGACACCGGCCCGGTCTCGCTCGGGGTGCTCGATGGCTGGGAGACTGCGACGGTGTCAGGTCCAGATCTGCCACGGCCGGCGGAAGAGCAGCTTTACGAGATCACGGTGGAACCGTTCGGAGGTTCGCCCACGGGCAAACCAACAGGGCCGATCGTCGGCAAGGGCTTCGCCAAGGCGCCGCGTCCCTGACAATGAAAGGTCCGGCATCCGTCGGGCTGACGCGCGGGGGGGCTGAGCAGCAATTGTAGTTCGGTGCTGTCAACGGTCGATGGCAGTCTCGCGGACCCGTGACCGAACCCTTCAGAAGGCAAAGAAACAGGGCCGCGTTTGACCGCGACCCTGTTTGCCATGAAGCGACGGAGACGTCAGAAGAGAACGCTGGCGCCCTGATCTGCCGGACCCGCAATGCGACGGAAGCTGGCGAAAAGTTCCCGGCCCATGCCGAACTCGTTGTCGTCGAGATTGGTCGTGGCAAGCGGCCTTGCGTTGAACTCGGCAGCATCGACCAGAACTTCCAGTGTTCCGGCTATGGCATCGAGACGGACAATGTCGCCGTTCTTGATCTTCGCGATCGGGCCGCCATCAACGGCTTCTGGCGTCAGGTGGATCGCCGCCGGGATCTTGCCCGATGCGCCGGACATGCGACCGTCCGTCACCAGAGCGACCTTGAAGCCGCGATCCTGCAAAACGCCCAGTGGCGGGGTCAGGCGATGCAGTTCCGGCATGCCGTTGGCCTTGGGGCCCTGGAAGCGAACAACGGCGATGAAGTCGCGCTCCAGCTTGCCGGCCTTGAAGGCGTCCTGCAATTCCTGCTGGTCGTTGAAGACGATCGCCGGCGCCTCGACGACGTGACGTTCCGGTTTGACGGCAGAAATCTTGATGACCGCCTTGCCAAGATTGCCGGTCAGCATCTTCAACCCGCCATTCGCCTGGAACGGCTTGTCGATGGTGGTCAGGACCTTCGGATCGGCACTGACCTCTGCTGAGGGTTCGCGATGCACGGTGCCATCGTCGGCCAGCTTCGGATCGATCGTATAGGAAGCGAGACCCTGGCCATAAACGGTGCGCACGTCGTCATGCACGTAACCGGCCTTGAGCAGCTGCTTGATCAGAAAGCCCATGCCGCCGGCGGCGTGGAAGTGGTTCACGTCGGCAAGTCCGTTCGGATAGACGCGGGCGAGCAGCGGCACGATGTCGGAGAGTTCCGAAATGTCCTGCCAGGTGAGCTGGATGCCGCCGGCGCGCGCCATGGCGATCAGATGGATCGTGTGATTTGTCGAACCGCCCGTGGCATGCAGGCCGACGACGCCGTTGACGATCGAGCGTTCGTCGATCATCTCGCCGGCCGGCGTGAACTCGTTGCCGAGGGCGGTGATGGCAAGCGCACGTTTGGTGGCTTCCTTGGTGAATGCGTCGCGCAGCGGGGTGCCCGGATTGATGAAGGAGGCACCGGGCAGGTGGAAGCCCATGATCTCCATCAGCATCTGGTTGGAATTGGCCGTGCCATAGAAGGTGCAGGTGCCCGGCCCGTGATAGGACTTGGACTCGGCTTCGAGCAGTTCTGCGCGACCGACCTTGCCTTCTGCGTAGAGCTGGCGGATCCGCGACTTCTCGTCATTCGGCAGCCCTGTGGTCATCGGCCCTGCAGGAATGAAGACGGCGGGGAGGTGGCCGAAGGTGAGGGCCGCGATCATCAGCCCCGGCACGATCTTGTCACAGACGCCGAGATAGACGGAGCTATCGAACATATTGTGCGACAGGCCGATGGCTGCCGACATCGCGATCGCATCGCGCGAAAAGAGCGAGAGCTCCATGCCGGGCTGTCCCTGGGTCACGCCATCGCACATGGCGGGAACGCCGCCTGCGACCTGCGCTACGCCACCCACTTCGGACGCGGCCTGGCGGATCATCGCCGGATAGGTCTCGAAGGGCTGGTGCGCCGAGAGCATGTCATTATAGGCGGTGATGATGCCGAGGTTCGGCACGACGTCACCGGCGAGCGCATCCTTGTCCCTGGGCGAACAGACGGCGAAGCCGTGGGCAAGGTTGCCACAGGACAGGGTCGAGCGGTGCACGCCCTTCGAAATCGCCCGGCGGGTCCGGTCGAGATAGGCTTCACGGGTCGGCTTGGATCGCTCGACGATCCGCTTGGTGATGGCTTCGATACGGCTATCAGCACTCATAGGAATGGCTCCTCATCTGGCGCGGGCGCTGAGGCGCACATCGCGCAAAGGCCTTCTCGGCCATGAAACTCGTCATAGGTGCGTCGACCTGCCGAAACGCTCCGGCAGACGAGGGCTCCCGCTCAGGGCGCCCAGTAGATCTCAGGCTTGGTCTGAGCGCGTTCGAGAACGGCCCGGATCGGCATGTCTTGCTCGTCGGTGCCGGCAAGCGCCTTCTCCAGCACGGCCTTCTTTTCCGTACCCTCGATGTGAACCGCGAGCAGGCCGGCATCGTGAAGCGCCGAGAAGGAGAGGGTGAGGCGAGCCTCGCCCGCACCCGGTGCTTCCATCGTCATGACGCGGCGCGGCAGCGTCAGATCAAGCGCTGCGGCAAGGTGATCGCCACCGGGAAAGAAGGAGGCCGTGTGCCCGTCCGTTCCCATGCCGAGGATCGCCACGTCGAAGGGTTTGCTCATGCCAGGCACGATCCCGGACGCTGTCCTCGCGGCATCCTCGATCGTTGCCTCGGGACGGTACAGCGGTACGAATTCCGCTGCCGCAGCCTCATTCTTCAGGAGATGCGTCTTCACCAGCAGATGGTTGGAGCGCGGATTGTCTTCGGGCACGAAACGTTCATCGACAAGCGTGACCTTCACCTTGGCCCAGTCGAGAGTCCGTGTCGACAGAGCTTCGAAGAAAGCCTTGGGCGTCGAGCCACCGGACACGGCAAGCGTCGCTTCGCCACGACGCCCAATCGCTGCGGACAAGGCCGAAGCCACGGTTTCGGCGAGATCGGTCGCAAGGGCGGACCCGTTCTCGAATGTCTTCATCTGATGCGCCATCGGTCCGGGCCTCAGTCGATTTCGTGCCAGGTGCGACCGTCACGCTCGATCAGCGCGATGGCCTGGCTCGGGCCCCAGGTGCCGGATGTGTATCCCTGCGCCTTCTGGCCGATTTCTTCCCACGACTTGAGGATCGGGTCGCACCAGTTCCACGCGGCCTCGACTTCGTCGCGGCGCATGAACAGGGTCTGGTTCGAGCGGATGACATCCATCAGAAGGCGTTCATAGGCGTCGGGATTGCGCACGTCGAAGGCCTGCGCAAAGCTCATGTCGAGCGATACGTGGCGCAGGCGCATGCCGCCCGGGCCCGGATCCTTGATCATCAGCCACTGCTTGACGCCTTCGTCCGGCTGCAGGCGGATCACGAGCTTGTTTGCTTCGATGCGTCCCGCATTCTCGCCGAAGATGGAGTGCGGGATCGGCTTGAAGGTGATGACGATCTCCGACATCCGGGTCGCGAGACGCTTGCCGGTGCGCAGATAGAAGGGCACGCCGGCCCAGCGCCAATTGTTGATCTCTGCCTTGATCGCCACGAAGGTTTCGGTGTCGGAGGCAGCCCCCAGTTCTTCCTGGTAGCCGTTGACGGCACCGCCGGCAGAAGCACCGGCGCGATATTGGCCGCGGACCGTCTGCTTCTCGACATTGGCAGGTGTGATCGGCTTCAGCGAACGAAGGACCTTGAGTTTCTCGTCACGGACCGCTTCCGCGTCGAGCGAGGATGGAGCTTCCATGGCCACGAGGCAGAGCAGCTGCAGAATATGGTTCTGCACCATATCGCGCAGGGCGCCAGCCTTGTCGTAATAGGTGACGCGACCTTCGAGGCCGACGGATTCCGCGACCGTAATCTGGACGTGGTCGATATGGGCCGAGTTCCACAGCGGCTCGTAGAGCGCATTGGCGAAGCGCAGCGCCATCAGGTTCTGCACCGTCTCCTTGCCGAGATAGTGGTCGATACGGAAGATCTGGTCTTCCTTGAACACCTTGCCGATTGTGTCGTTCAGGATCTGCGCCGAGGCGAGGTCACGGCCGATCGGCTTCTCGACGACGATGCGGGTCGACTTGGTGATCAGCTTGTGGTCGCGGATCTTGTCGGCGATATCGCCGAAGATCGAGGGCGAGACGGCGAGATAGAAGGCACGAACGATGTCCTTGCCCTGATCGAGAAGCTTCTTCAGATCTTCCCACCCCTGGTCCGCCTTGGCGTCGACAGAAATGTAGTAGATGCGCTCGAGGAACTTGGCGACTTCGGCCTCATCCAGCTCCTCGGCCTTCAGGTGCTCGTGCAGGGCATCCAACGTGAACTTGCGGTATTCCTCATGTGTCATCGCAGTACGCGATGCGCCGATGATCCGGGTCGGCTCGGTCAGCTGACCGGCGAGCTGACGGTGGAACAGGGCCGGCAACAGCTTGCGCTCGGCGAGGTCGCCGGTGCCGCCGAAGACGACATAGTCAAAGGGTTCAACGGGGATGATCTGGCTGCTCATGCGGCATCTCTCGTTCGGACAATTCGTTGAACGGATTCTAATCTAATCGATTTAAAAAAGCCACCCTCACCGCAGCGATTTTGTTTTTGCGGGGCGTTGGCACCCTTGGCGAACGCTGTTCTGCGACAATGAATCACACGCCAGGATGACGGCAGCGCGACGCCCGGGCGACAGAACATGCCGAACGGATGAGAAGGATCGGCAAGGCAGCAAAGATAGTGCCACAGGCGGCGAGAAAAGAGCGTGCCCCGTCAAACCCGGCTGCGTTGAAGACGCTTGTCACGCGCACCGGTGCACACGCCCGCCGAACTGCCATTATCAGAACCGGTCGCGAAGCGCATACCAAGTGAGCGCCAGAAACAGCAGCGGCTTGCGCAGGCTTGCGCCTCCTGGGAAGGGTGGAATCTTCAGCTCTTTGAGCAGGTCGAGTTCTCGCGCATTGCCGGCCACCATGTCCGCATACATTTTGCCGGAATAATTGGAAAGCATCACGCCATGCCCGGAATAGCCGGCAAGCGAGGTTACCCCTGGAAGAACGTCGCGGGCAAAGGGCTTGCGGGGAAGCGTGATGCCGACCGATCCGCCCCATCCGTGTGTAATCTCGATATCTCCGAGATCCGGATAGATCTCCGCGATTTGCCGGCGGATATGGCTGGAAATGTCGCGCGGGCTGTCGGCCGTATAGGCCTCGCGCCCGCCGAAAAGCAGACGCCCGTCACGGCTCTTGCGGAAGTAGCGCACAACAAACCGGCTGTCGGCCACGGCCTCCGAGCCCGGCAGCACCTGGGGAAAGCGGTCGAGCGGTGCCGTCGCTCCGATGAAGGAGCGGATCGGCATGACATGTGCCGCCGTCACCGGTTCCAGATTGCCGATATAGGCATTGGTCGCGATCAACACCCGGTCGGCCGTGATCGTACCCTTCGGCGTATCAATGACGGTCTTGCCGCCCGCCTGGCGAATGGCACTTGCCGGCGTCATCTCGTGGATCCGGGCGCCGGATGCAGCGGCAACCCGAGCCAGACCGACGAGAAGTTTCAGCGGGTGGATATGCCCGGTGCCGGTGTCACGAACGCCGAAGTGATACCGTGTCGAACCGACACGTTCATGCGTCTCCTCCCGATCCATGAACGAGATATGCGGATAGCCGTAGCGCGCCGCCATGGTTTCGGCCTCATGGCGGTAGTCGGATTCCCCGCCACGCTTGTGGGACACGTTCAACTGCCCGGGCAGATATTCAATGTCGATACCGTGCTGTTCGGCGAAGTCGAGCAGGTAGTGCTTGGCATTCTCCGCCATCTCGAACAGAGCCTTCGACCGCTCGAAGCCGAGTTCGGCCTCCAGCTCTGCCGGAGAGGCGCGCTGGCCGGTGCCGAGCTGGCCGCCATTGCGCCCCGATGCACCGTCTCCGAAGCGGCCGCCTTCGATGAGAACGACCGAGACGCCGAGCCGGGCGAGATTGAAGGCGGCCTGAAGGCCGGTGAAGCCGCCGCCGATGATGGCGACGTCAGCCGAGGTGGAGCCATCGAGGGCCGGATATTCCGGCCGCTCGCCCACACTTGCCTCATACCAGGAAATCCCCGGTGCAATCGGGCTTTGCCATGTCATGGGGTCTACTCCCTCACACGTTAAGCAGGAGGAATTCGCGTTCCCACGGGCTGATCACCTGCATGAAGGTCTCGAACTCACCGCGCTTCACGCCGGCATAGAGCCCGACGAATTCGGCTCCGAACACGTCGTTGAAGTCAGGCTCGCCCTCGAGCAGGGCCACTGCCTCCAGAAGGCCGCGTGGCAGATCCACGGACCCTTCATTGGCAGATCCTTCTGCCGCAGCCGTCGGTTCGATTTCCTTGATGATGCCGAGATAACCGCAGGCGAGCGAGGCCGCGAGCGCGAGGTAGGGATTGGCGTCAGAGCTCGGCAGACGGTTTTCGACACGCCGTGCCGCTGCATCCGAAACCGGCACGCGGAAGGCCGTCGTGCGGTTGTCGTAACCCCAGGCATTGTTGACGGGGGCAGCCATGTCCGGGGTCAGACGGCGATAGGAGTTCACGTAAGGCGCCAGCATCACCAGCGAACTCGGCACGTATTTCTGCATGCCGCCGATGAAGTGGAAGAACTCCGGCGAGGCTGATCCGTCGGGATTGGAGAAGATGTTCTTGCCCGACTTGGCGTCGACCACCGACTGGTGAATGTGCATGGCAGAGCCCGGCTGTCCCTGCATGGGCTTGGCCATGAAGGTCGCGTAGATCCCGTGTTTCAGCGCCGCCTCGCGGATCGTGCGCTTGAACATGAAGACCTGATCGGCAAGCTCGATCGGATCGCCGTGGCGCAGGTTGATCTCGAGTTGTGCCGGGCCTTCCTCGTGGATCAGGGTATCGATCTCGAGCCCCTGCTTCTCCGAGAAGTGATAGATGTCGTCGATCAACTCGTCGAATTCGTTGATGGCGGCAATCGAATAGCCCTGGCCTCCGATGATCGAGCGGCCGGAACGGCCCTTCGGCGGACGCAGTGGGTAATCAGGGTCGTCGTTCATCGCGACGAGATAGAACTCGATTTCCGGCGCGACGACCGGCTTCCAGCCCTTTTCGTCATAGAGGCGCAGCACGTTTTTCAGAACGTTGCGCGGCGTATAGGAAACGTTTTTGCCATCGACATCGACGATATCGCAGATCACCTGTGCGGTCGGATCGGTCTCCCACGGCACGACGGAGAGCGTCGAAAGATCCGGCAGCAATTTAAGATCGCTGTCGCGCGGCTCGTAGCGGAAATTCTCCGTCTCATCGGGATATTCGCCCGAGATCGTATGACGATAGAGCGCCGAGGGCAGGGCCAGCGAGGTGTTCGAGGTGAACTTGGACGAAGGCATCATTTTGCCGCGCGGAACGCCGGCAAGGTCGGGCGTGATGCATTCGATGTCTTCGATGCCGCGGGCCTGGAGCCAGGTCGCTGCTTCCTTCCAGTTCGAGACGCCACGCTTCGATCCGGGATCTGGCGGGACAGTCGCCTTTTTGGAAGCAGCGTTCTGGGGTCTCATCATGGATTTCTTCGCGGGCATGTCTCACCGGTTGGCTGTTGATGCTCGCCATCATAGCCAGACTTTGGCCTTTGGCGAGGGGGACGCGTTGACTTTGATCATAAGTTTGTCGAGACAGACAGCGGATCCCCGGGAGAGCAGTATGTCCAGGAAGTATGACGTCGCCATCATCGGAGCCGGTGCCGCCGGCATGATGGCGGCATTCACAGCCGGTCGGCGCGGCCGCTCTGTCGTCGTGCTCGACCATGCCAAGGCGCCTGGCGAAAAGATCCGTATCTCCGGCGGCGGGCGTTGCAACTTTACCAATATTCATGCCGGGCCGAAAAACTACCTCTCTGAGAATCCGCATTTCGCCAAGTCGGCGCTCGCCCGCTACACACCGGCCGATTTCATCGCCATGGTCGACCGCCACAAGATCGCCTGGCACGAGAAGACCCTCGGCCAGCTCTTCTGCGACGATAGCGCCAGGGACATCATCCGCATGCTGCTCGAAGAAATGCGGGCGGTCCATGTCGAGCTGAAACTCTCCTGCGTGATCACCGAGGTTGAAAAGGGGGCGGATGGCTTCCGACTGGCGACGACCGAAGGTCCGATCCTCGCGACAAGCCTCGTGGTCGCCTGTGGCGGCAAGTCGATCCCGAAGATGGGCGCGACAGGATTTGCCTATCGCCTCGCTGAACAGTTCGGCTTGCCCGTCACCGAGACCCGGCCGGCGCTGGTGCCGCTGACCCTTGAACCCAATCTCTTGGGCGAACTGTCGGAACTCGCGGGCGTTGCCGTCGATGCCGATGTCAGCTGCGGCAAGACCCGCTTCAGGGAGGCGCTGCTCTTCACCCATCGTGGGCTTTCCGGCCCCTCGATCCTGCAAATCTCCAGCTTCTGGCGCGAGGGCGACGAGATCCTGCTCACGCTCCAGCCGGATGTGGATTTCCTGGAGACGTTGAAGGCGGCCAAGCGCGAGAATGGCCGCCAGCAGGTCCAGACGGTACTTTCCCAGCAACTCCCGAAGCGGCTTGCCCAATATCTGACTGATGCGGCCAAGCTGGAGCGGCCACTCGCCGACCTGCCCGACAAGGCGCTGTCATCGCTTGCTGAGCGTATCCGTCGCTGGCCCATCAAGCCTGCAGGTTCGGAGGGGTATCGAACGGCCGAAGTGACACTCGGTGGCGTAGACACCGCCGCGCTGGACGGCCGCACGATGCAGGCCAAGACAGTGCCGGGGCTCTACTTTATCGGCGAATGCGTCGATGTGACCGGTTGGCTCGGCGGCTATAACTTTCAGTGGGCCTGGGCCTCCGGTCATGTCGTTGGCGAAAGCCTCTGAAAAAGCTCCCGTTTCGGACAAGCTGCCCTTGGTAATTCAGGACTTGTTAACATGCGTCGGTCATCCTGCCCGAATGCCGGTGTGACATCCTCAAATGTCGCGACATGAGGTCTGGCCGGCGACAGCCCGCAAGGGCATGACCTTCCCCGGCCGCATCAAGGACCGCGCCCCATGAACCGTCAGACCCGCAAGCCTCGCGCCATCGCAATTGCCATCACCCGCGTCCGTGACGAAGAGCGTGCCCGCCTTCGCCATCTGAGCATCGTCTGCCTCTATGCCGTCAGCGCGCTTGCAGCTCTGGCGATCGGCCTCTTCGCCTGACCTCAATCGCCTGATGCCCCCTCTTGGTGAAGCGGATAGCCGCCGGTCTTCCTGTGGCCCTGCCGCCGCCGCGCCTGATCTGATGATCTGCTGTGCCTGCTGCACTTTTGTCCTCGATGCATGAGCTTGTTCAAGGCCGCCCACGCCTGTGGCGCCCTTTAACTCGGTCTTGAGACTTTTACTGCAACTCTTGTTCTCGGAGTGGAGTGCAGACGGCGACGACAACAATCGCAGCCGTCCAGTTTTTTAAGAGGTGGAGCAGCGATGCTCTGCCTTCTTTTGGAGGGACAATGTTGATCGATCATATTCTGTCGCGGTTTTCGATTTCGACCAAGGTCATGGCCTTCGTTCTCCCGTTTGTTCTGTCGATTACTGCGGTCGGTCTCATGGGCCTCTACGCCTCGGGCCTCCTCCAGCAGCGCATGGAAATTTCCAATGGCACGATGCGGTCGCTGAACGGCTTCCGCAACGTGAATGCCGCAATGACGCGCTTCCTTGACGAGACCTCGGAGGAGACGCGCGGCGCGGTCGTCGGCGAACTGTCGACGCAACAGGCAACCCTTACCCAGAACGTGTCCGAGATCGGTGCCGACGGCATGGGGCGCAACTTTCTCGACGAGGCGATCGCAGGCACGGGTGCGGTCAATGAGAAGATCGATGTCCTCTGGCAGCTCTACCAATCCGAAGTGGCGCTGGATGCCTCCATCCAGGAACACCTGAAAGGGCTGATGGCGCAGCAGATCCGCGTCGCCGACGAAGCCCAGAAGCTGCAGCGTGCCGTGCTTGGCGGCGAAAACGAGGCGAAGGGTGTCTTGAAGGAGGCCGAGCGTCTTTCGGCCGGCGCCAAGCATCTGGCCGAAGTGACCAAGGGATATTTTGCGGCAGGATTGCCGGAAGAGCAGTTCCCCTATCTGCAGAAGCAGTTGCCGGAACTCGTGAAGACCCAGCGCAAGATCGCCAACGCCCTGCCATCCGAGCACAAGGATATGGGCAAGACCTTCCTCGCATCGATCAACGAGATCAAGAAGCTGGTCGCAACCGGCGACCTGAGCCTCGAGAATGGACGCGCCGTAGGCTCAGTCCTTTCACGCTTCCGCGGCTTCCAGGACGTCCTGACTGCAGGCGCCGCAACCAAATACAGCGAATCCGTCCAGAAGTTCGCCGCCGTCGAGACCGGAGCCGTACAGGCTGCCGACATCCTGATCGGCAGCCGCAAGCTTGTCGCCGATGTCTACGACCTGCGCATTCTGACGGCGACCTTCCTCAACGTGAAGAACGACAAGACCCGCGAGCCTATTCTGCGCCAGATCAAGCTGATCGGCGACAATCTCGCTGTGCTCGGCGGCAGCATTTCTGACAAGGCCTTTTACGATAGCCTGGCAGGCGCCATCACGCCGCTTCTGGCCTCCCTCACAGCCGATACCGGTGCACTGGTGAAGGCAAGCGCCGATCGCAATGCAAGCTTTGCCGAAGCCAGCCGCACCATGGATGGCATCTGGATGTCATTGACCGCCTTCGCCGATCTGCAGAAGGATGTTGCCGGGACGGAACGCCAGGAGGCGAACCGCATCTCCATCGGCACCACCATCGCTGGCGTGCTTCTCGCCGTCATCGGCGGCATCGCTCTCGTCGTTACCCTGCAGCGACCGATCGCACGCATCACCTCGTCGATGCAGCGCCTGGCCGAAGGCGATCTCGAGGCTGGGATCGTCGGAGACAAGCGCGGCGATGAGATCGGTGCCATGGCCCGGGCACTCGCCGTCTTCAAGACCAATGCCCACACGAAGCTCGAAATCGAATCCGAGCGCCAGCGCGAGCAGATGGAGGCGGAATCCGAACGCCGCCGCAATGATGAGGAAAAACAGGCGCTCGACCAGGAGATTGAACACGCGGTCGGCAAGCTCGCCCAGGCACTCGAACGTCTCGCCAATGGTGACATTTCCTTCGAGATCGAAGGCCGCTTCCACGGCCGTCTCGAACAGCTGCGCAACGATTTCAACCTGTCGCTCTCCCGCCTGCGCGACACGATGCAACAGATCGCCGGCAACGTCGACCAGATCCAGAACAACGGTCGCCAGATGGCCCAGTCCGCCCTCGATCTCGCGCGCCGCACCGAACAGCAGGCCGCCTCGCTCGAAGAGACCGCTGCCGCCGTCGACGAAATCACCGCCGCCGTGCGGTCGTCTTCGGAGCGCGCCGAAACGGTCAACGGTGTCGTCCGCGAAGCCAAGAAGAATGCGGATGAATCCGCCATCGTCGTTGGCAGCGCGATCTCGGCCATGGGCCGCATCGAGGACGCCTCGCGCCAGATCTCCAACATCATCGGCGTCATCGACGAGATCGCCTTCCAGACCAACCTGCTGGCCCTGAATGCCGGGGTCGAGGCAGCCCGTGCCGGCGACGCCGGCAAGGGGTTTGCCGTGGTTGCGCAGGAAGTCCGCGAACTCGCCCAGCGCTCGGCCGGTGCTGCAAAGGAGATCAAGGCTCTCATCAATCGCTCTGCGGAAGAAGTGGCCAGCGGCTCAAACCATGTCCAGCAAACGGGAACGGTGCTCTCGCGCATCGGTGGCCAGATCGCGACGATCAGTGAGCATATTGAGATGATTGCCGAGACCAGCCGCGAGCAGTCAGGTGCCCTGCAGGAGGTCAACGGCGCCGTGGGCCGCATGGATCAGATGACGCAGCAGAATGCAGCCATGGTGGAAGAGGCAACCGCCGCCACCCAGGATCTTTCCGCGCAAACGGATCAGCTGCGGGATCTTCTGCAGCAGTTCAGGATCGAGGCAGATCGCCAGCGTCCGGCCAGCCGCGCGGCCTGATTTCTCTCTCGCAAATTGACAAAGCCCGGACATCGCGCCGGGCTTTGTTGCGTCAGGTTTGGGGCGAACGGCAGGTCGGACCGGGGGCAGGGCGACACGCCGCCCGTGTTCCACGTCTCCACCGCAGCCGCTCGATCAAGGAGCGGCTGAGCCGCGAAACGCGGCTCCAGGGCGCTTCGCCAAATTGAGCGTAAAACTCGTCTTCCGACAATTGGTCGTTCTGACCCAACTTTCTTTTCAGCGCGATGACGGCCAAGGCTGCGTGGACTTCTTGCATGACGGATCTCCTGAAATTGATGCCGTCACCTTTTCTATTCGCCATTTCTGGATGTATGAACAGCCAATGATGCGCTATGTCGTTCATCCATGAAAGACGTTGCCTGGGATTCCTATCAGCTTTTTCTCTCGGTCGCCCGACAGGGTGGGCTTTCGGCCGCTGCTGAAACAACGGGGCTCAGCGCCGCAACGCTCGGTCGCCGCATGGTCGAGCTCGAACAGGCGCTGGGGCGTGAGCTCTTCCTGCGCAGCCAGACGGGCTATCGCCTCACCAGCGATGGCAGCCAGTTGCTGGAGCACCTGGTCGAACTGGAGGCTGGCAGCCAGCGTGTGGAGGAGTGGCGCCGCGGCAAGGCCGGGCAGTCGCTGGTGCGGATCAGTCTTGGGACATGGATCGCCTGGCTTCTCTGCCAGAACATGCAGATGATCCGCACGCCGCGCGACGAGTTCCGCATCGACCTCCATGTCGCGGAGCAAAGATCACGGCTTTCGCATCGGGAAAACGACATCGGCCTGCGTGCCTTCGAGCCGGAGGAGCCCAACCTGGCAGCCATCCCGGTGGGGGAGGTCGCCTATGCCGCCTATCGGGCGCGCAACAGAGAGTGGATCGGCCCGGAGCCGTGGATTGCGGTGGACGATGAAAATGCGGTTTCAGCCTATCTTCGCTGGCCGCGCCAGAATGCCGCCGAGCGGATTGTGGCGACCGTCAACCGGCCGAGATCCCTGCGCGATCTCGTCCGCGCCGGTGCGGGCCTCGGTGTACTGCCTTGTTTCGTCGGAGACCTCGATCCGACGCTGGAGCGGGTCGGCGAGGACATGCCCGAGCTGCGCCACCGGCAATGGATCGTGATGAACAACGATGATCGCCACAGATCCGACATCCGTCTGGTTGCGAACCGGCTGGAAAAACTCCTCAAGTCCCACCGGGACATACTGGCCGGCAAGCGGCCGAGCACGCGCAGCTGACACGTCCCGAAGATAGAAAAAACCCGCACGACGACTGGCACTCCTCCCCAGAGGCCGTCATCGTGCGGGAACCGGTCCGGAGGTCAGGGGCCGGCCGGGGGACAAGATCGTGGATCAGGCCGCCTGATGGCTGCCCTGGGTCACGATGACGGGGATCAGGAGATCACCCCAGTTGCCGTCACCGCCATGGTGGCGGGCTGAGCGGACGAGCTCGACGGAGACGCCGGCATCGACGGCCTTCATGATCGAATGGTTGAGCCGGTGCAGGTCGTTTGCCAACATGCGGATCATCGCCTGCTGATCGGTGCTCATGGCCGAGGACTGTTCTTCGGCGCGTTCCTTGACTCGGGTCTGGGGTGTCATGGCATTTCTCCTCTTGGTGTCTGGGGTTCTTGAACGTTGATATGCGAGAACAAAGCCCTTCGTGCCGGCCCAACGCTTTACGCCTGAGCTGTTGCCGCCTTCGCCCCGCTGCCGGGGAAAACGCAGCCAGGTGCCTCGGTCTCGGGGCTCCCTCTCCCCGCCAGCGGGGAGAGGATCAAGATGAGGGGCAGTTGCCCCGGTCTATTCGGCGGCCGGGCGGAACTGCTCGGTTTCCGTCGATTCCTTCATTGCAGTCGTCGAGGACTGGCCAGCGGTGATCGCGAGCGAGACGGCGTCGAAATAGCCGGTGCCGACTTCGCGCTGATGCTTGGTCGCGGTGTAGCCGTTGACCTCGGCTGCGAATTCCGCCTCCTGCAGTTCCGAATAGGCCGCCATCTGACGATCCTTGTAGCCGCGGGCCAGTTCGAACATGCCGTAGTTCAGCTGGTGGAAGCCGGCGAGCGTGATGAACTGGAACTTGTAGCCCATCGCACCGAGCTCGCGCTGGAACTTGGCGATCGTCGCATCGTCGAGATGCTTCTTCCAGTTGAACGACGGCGAGCAGTTGTATGCGAGCTTTTTGCCCGGATGGGCCTTGTGCACGGCTTCGGCGAACTTGCGCGCCTGCTCGAGATCCGGCTTGCCGGTCTCCATCCAGATCATGTCGCAATGGGGCGCATAAGCAATCGCACGTGCGATGCAGGGCTCGATGCCGTTCTTGACCTGGTAGAAACCTTCCGCCGTGCGGCCGGCATCATAGTCGACGAAGGGCTGGTCGCGCTCGTCGATGTCGGAGGTGAGCAGCTTTGCCGCTTCCGCATCGGTGCGGGCAATGATCAGCGTCGGAACGCCCATGATGTCGGCGGCCAGTCGCGCAGCCGTCAGGTTGCGGATATGGGCGGCCGTCGGGATAAGGACCTTGCCGCCCAGATGGCCGCACTTCTTTTCGGACGCCAGCTGGTCTTCGAAGTGGACACCCGCAGCACCCGCTTCGATGAAGGCCTTCATGATCTCGAAGGCATTCAGCGGTCCGCCGAAGCCGGCTTCCGCGTCCGCAACGATCGGCGCGAACCATGTGTCGACCGAGAGGCCCTTGCCTTCCGCGGTCTCGATCTGGTCGGCACGCTGCAGCGTGCGGTTGATGCGCTTGGCAAGCTCAGGTGCGGCATTTGCCGGATAGAGCGACTGGTCGGGATACATGGAAGAGGCCGTGTTGGCGTCGGCGGCGACCTGCCAGCCGGAGAGGTAGATCGCCTTCAGGCCTGCACGAACCATCTGCATCGCCTGATTGCCGGAGAGCGCGCCGAGCGCATTGATGAAAGGCTCTTCGTTGATCAGCTGCCACAGACGGTTCGCACCCATTTCGGCCAGTGTATGCTTGATCTCGACCGAGCCGCGCAGGCGCTGTACGTCCGCTGCAGTGTAGGGGCGATCGATGCCGTCATAACGGCCCTTGGGGGCATTCGGAACGATGTTGTAAAATTCAGTCATGTCGTGTCTCCCTGTCACTGCTAGGCGCTGACCAAGTGAAGTTCTTCATGTTGGCTTGGCCGCTTCTGGTGTGACTAGATTTACATCGCACCGCAAAATACGGCCAGAAAATTCGGTAAAACAGGGAGATGAAAGAGGTTACGCTGTATTGTCTTTGACAGAGCGTGCGTGTAATTTTGTAAATTCAGTCAAAGCGGACGATGCGCCGAGTTCGGTAAATCTTGTAAAGGAGCTGTAAATGGCAGAGCGCAAGATCTTTGCGGGGCCTCGTGTCCGTCGCATTCGCAATGGCCTCGGCCTCACCCAGACGGCCATGGCCGAGGCGCTGGAAATTTCGCCCTCCTATCTCAACCTGATCGAGCGCAACCAGCGCCCCCTGACGGTCCAGCTGCTGCTCAAGCTGTCTTCCGTGTACAAGGTCGATCTCGACGGGCTGCAAGGCGAGGCTGGTGGCTCGACGAGCCAGTTGCGCGAGATCTTCGCCGATCCGCTGCTTTCGGGGGAATTGCCCGGCGATCAGGAACTGATCGAAGTCGCCGAAGCTGCTCCGAATGCTGCGAGCGGCATCATCAAGCTCTACCGCGCCTATCGTGAACAGGCTGCGCGTCTGTCGGATCTCGCCGATCTCCTGGCGCGGGAGGGGCATGAGACGTCTCTATCGGGTGCGCGCCTGCCGATCGACGAGGTGCGCGAAGTCTTCGAGCGCCGGCCGAATTATTTCGCCCGGCTCGACGAGGCTGCAGAGGCCTTTCATGCCGGCCTTGGCCTGTCGGCCGGAGATGATCTCACGGTCGCCCTCAAGACATGGCTGCGTTCGACCCACGGCATTGTGGTGCGCGCGCTTCCCGTGCAGGCCATGCCCTCGCTCCGTCGCCGCTACGACCGCCACTCCATGCGCCTCTTCCTCTCGGAGCGTTTGTCGCCCTTCGACCAGATGCGCGAGGTGTCGATGGAGGTGGTGCTGCTTGCTCTCGGCGAAGACGTGCAGGCCGAACTCGAGGGGCTTGAACTCTCCTCGGGCGAGGCGCGTCGCATCGCTCGCTTCGAACTGGCGCGCTATACCGCACACGCCCTGATGATGCCCTATGGAGCCTTTCTCTCGGCAGCCATCCGCGCCCGCTATGACATCGACGTATTGCGTGCCCGCTTCAACGTCTCCTTCGAGCAGGTGGCCAACCGGCTGACCATGCTTCAGCGCCCGGGTGCGACAGGCGTCTCCTTCTTCATGATGGAGATCGACAATGCCGGAAACCGTTTCCGCCGCGCAGGCGCGACGGGCTTTCCGCAGGCGAAGTTCGGCGGCGGTTGTCCCAAGCTGAATGTTCACGCCGCTTTCGCTCAGCCGGGGCAGATCCTGGTCGAGCAGGTCGAAATGCCTGACGGTAGCGCATTTCTCACCCTGTCGCGCACGCTGGAGGGCCCACAGGCCAGTTTCGGAGAGCGCATCCGCCGCACCGCGCTGCTGATCGGCTGCGACGCATCGAGCCGGGACGAGGTCGCCTATGCGGCCGCGCTTCCCGACCGCTCGGTGGCCCCGATCGCGATCGGCCCGGCCTGTCGCCTCTGCGAACGGTCAGGCTGTCTTGCTCGAGCGGAGCCCCCGCTGACCCGCCCGCTCGGCCTCGACGAGATGGTCACAGGCCTCTCCGCGTTCGATTTTCAGTGAGCGGGCGCGCGCCGACAAAAGCATTCGCGACTGCGAAGGATTTCGCTTGTCGCCCGTCCAATTCCTTTCTAGTCTCTTAAAAAAACAACGGGAATGGCATCGGGAGCACCTCGCTCCCCCAGCTGGAACAGGAGAAAAAATGAAGGCTCATTTCATCCGTACGGCGTCGGTGGCCCTGGCGACGATCTTCATCGCATCGGCTGTCCAGGCGCAGGAACGCGTCGTCAACGTCTACAATTGGTCCGACTATATCGACGAATCCGTCCTCGCAGATTTTACCAAGGAAACGGGTATCAAGGTCGTTTATGACGTTTTCGATTCGAACGAATTGCTCGAGACGAAACTGCTCGCCGGTGGCTCGGGCTATGACGTCGTCGTGCCGACGGCGCCTTTCCTTGCTCGTCAGATCCAGGCCGGTGTTTTCCAGAAGCTCGACAAGTCGAAGCTGTCGAACCTGACCAATCTCTGGCCGATGGTCAGCGAGCGTCTGTCGAAATATGATCCCGGCAACGAATATGCCGTCAACTACATGTGGGGCACGACGGGCATTGGCTACAATGTCGCCAAGGTCAAGGAAGCGCTGGGCGCCGATTTCACCGTCGATAGCTGGGATACCATCTTCAAGCCGGAAAACGCCGAAAAACTGAAGGCCTGCGGTGTGAACATCCTCGACGCATCCGACGAGACCTTCGCCATCGCCATGAACTATATCGGCAAGGATCCCGACAGCAAGGAAGCCGCTGATCTGGAAGCGGGTGGCGAAGTCTACATGAAGATCCGCCCTTCGGTGCGCACCTTCAACTCGTCCGCATATATTGACGATCTCGCCAATGGCGACGTCTGCGTCACGATCGGCTGGTCAGGCGATATTCTGCAGGCCAAGGCCCGCGCCGAGGAAGCCGAGAACGGCGTCGAGATCAACTATGTGATCCCGAAGGAAGGCACCTACATGTGGTTCGACAACATGGCGATCCCCGCGGATGCCAAGAACGTCGCCGAAGCCCATGAGTTCATCAACTTCCTGATGCGCCCCGACGTGATCGCCAAAGCCTCCAACTATGTGCAGTATGCGAATGGCAACCTGGCCGCCCAGGAGCTTCTGGATCCAGAGGTCAAGGACAACCCGGCCGTCTATCCGCCGGAAGACGTCATGTCCAAGCTCTTCACCATCTCGCCTTACGGCCCACGCGAGCAGCGTGTGTTGAACCGGGTCTGGACACAGATCAAGACCGGTAGCTGACCGGACACGAAATCGCCGGGCGCCCCAAGCGCCCGGCGATTTTCATCATGCTCTGGGTAACAAGAAAAACGGCTGGGATCGGGTAATGGCGAAGACACTGGGGCCTGTTAAGCACAAATTTTCTCCTTGGACCGATGCGAATGCCGTTCCTTTCATCCGCTTCGAAAACGTCACCAAGCGGTTCGGCGATTTCGTCGCGGTCGATAATCTGAGTCTCGATATCTACGAGCGCGAGTTCTTTTCGCTGCTCGGGCCGTCCGGCTGTGGCAAGACAACGCTCATGCGCATGCTGGCCGGCTTTGAAAAGCCGAGCTCAGGTCGCATCCTTCTGCAGGGGCAGGATCTCTCCGGCGTGCCGCCCTACAAGCGCCCCACCAACATGATGTTCCAGTCCTATGCGCTCTTCCCGCACATGTCGGTCGAGAAGAACATCGCCTTTGGCCTGGAGCAGGACAACATGTCGAAGGGCGAGATCGAGGCCCGCGTCCAGGAAATGCTGAAACTGGTGAAGCTGGAGCAGTTCGCCAAGCGCAAACCCAACCAGCTCTCGGGTGGCCAGCGCCAGCGCGTCGCGCTCGCCCGTTCGATCGCCAAGCGCCCCAAGGTCCTGTTGCTCGACGAACCGCTCGGCGCGCTCGATCGCAAGCTGCGAGAGGAAACCCAGTTCGAACTG
Source organism: Peteryoungia algae (assembly GCF_030369675.1). Taxonomy (NCBI): domain Bacteria; kingdom Pseudomonadati; phylum Pseudomonadota; class Alphaproteobacteria; order Hyphomicrobiales; family Rhizobiaceae; genus Peteryoungia; species Peteryoungia algae. Next base: position 3,998,292 of record NZ_CP128477.1, read on the forward strand.
ATGGACATCCAGACCAAGCTCGGCCTGACCTTCCTGATCGTCACCCATGACCAGGAAGAGGCGATGACCGTGTCCGATCGCATTGCCGTTATGGACAAGGGCATTCTCGTCCAGGTGGCAACACCCGCCGAGATCTACGAGGCGCCGAATTCGCGTTATGTCGCTGACTTCATCGGCGACATCAATATTCTCGAAGCCAAGGTGGAATCCAAGCAAGGCGAGGGACCGGCCGAACTGGTGCACATCGACAGCGACGGCGTAAAGATCATCGTCGAGCAGGCCTGCGATGCGACAGGGGGCGACAGCGTCGCCTTCGCCGTCCGGCCGGAAAAGGTGCAGATCTCGTCCACCCAGCCCGAAACGTCGACCGCCAACACGCTGCATGGTGAGGTCCTGGACATCGGGTATCTGGGTGACTTCTCGGTCTTCATTGTGCGCCTGGATGATGGCCGCATGTTCCGGGCCGCTCAGGCCAATGTCTCGCGGCTCGTCGATCGACCGATCACCTATGGCGACATGGTCTGGCTCTCCTGGCCGGCCGATGCCGGCCTTGTCCTGACACGCTGAGGAGGATGCCCCATGGCCGACAGTATCGCCGCCTCCAGATCCGGGTCCGCAAAATGGCTGGTCGTGATCATCCCCTATCTGTGGATGATACTCTTCTTCCTGACGCCCTTCCTGATCATCTTGAAGATCTCGCTGTCCGACACGGCAATCGCCATGCCGCCCTACCGGCCGGTGCTGGAAGGCTTCGCGGTGATCGGCGATTTCATCAGCCAACTCGACTTTGACAACTATGTCTTCCTCACGGAGGACTCTCTCTATTTCAACTCGTATGTCTCGTCGCTGCGCATCGCGCTGATTTCCACCTTCCTCCTGCTGCTCATCGGTTATCCGATGGCGCTCGCCATGGCGCGAGCCTCTGTCAGCATTCGCCCGACCCTGGTCATGCTGGTCATCCTGCCATTCTGGACTTCCTTCCTGATCCGCGTCTATGCCTGGATCGGCATCCTGAAGCCCGAGGGGCTGCTGACGGTGCTACTCCAATCGTTGGGCCTGATGGACGAAGGCAGCCAGGTGCAGATCTTCCGCACCGAGATCGCCGTCTTTATCGGCATCGTCTATTCCTACCTGCCCTTCATGGTGCTGCCGCTCTATTCCGCTCTCGAAAAGATGGATGGCACGCTTCTTGAAGCCGCGAGCGATCTCGGTTGCCCGCCCTGGAAGGCCTTCTGGAAGATCACCTTCCCGCTGTCGATCCCGGGTGTCATCGCCGGCTCGATGATCTGCTTCATCCCGATCACGGGCGAATTCGTCATTCCCGATCTTCTCGGTGGTGCCAACACGCTGATGATCGGCAAGACGTTGTGGACCGAGTTCTTCGGCAATCGCGACTGGCCGCTCGCCTCCGCCGTTGCCGTCCTGCTGCTTCTCATTCTGGTCGTGCCCATCGCCATCTTCCAGAACCAGCAGCAGAAAGCGTGAGGGTGGGCCGATGAGACCCGGAAAATTTGACGCGACGATCCTGACACTCGGTTTCGCCTTTCTCTACATCCCGATCCTGATCCTGGTGATCTACTCCTTCAACGAGTCGAAGCTGGTGACGGTCTGGGGCGGCTTTTCGCTGAAATGGTACGGCGAGATGTGGCGCAATGCCGGGCTGATGAGCGCGGCCTGGGTCACGCTGCAGGTCGGCCTCCTGAGTGCTTCGCTCGGCACGGTCCTCGGGACGCTCGCCGCGCTGACACTAGTCCGCTTTACACGCTTCAAGGGACGCTTGCTGTTTTCGGGCATGGTCTATGCGCCGCTCGTCATGCCTGAGGTCATCACGGGCCTGTCACTGCTTCTGCTCTTCGTGGCGATCGGCGTCGACCGGGGTCTGATGACCGTCGTCATCGCACACACGACCTTCACCATGTGCTACGTGGCGATCGTCGTGCAGTCGCGCCTGCTCACCTTCGACACGAGCCTCGAAGAGGCAGCCCAGGACCTCGGCTGCCCGCCGGTCAAGACCTTCTTCAAGATCACCCTGCCTCTCATCCTGCCCGCCGTCATATCCGGCTGGATGCTGGCCTTCACGCTCTCGCTGGACGATCTCGTGATCGCGAGCTTCACAACAGGGCCGGGTGCGACGACGCTGCCGATCAAGATCTATTCACAGGTACGCCTGGGGGTCACACCCGAAATCAATGCCATCTGCACCATCCTGATCGGCATCGTCACCATCGGGGTGATCATCGCATCTGTCGGCACAAAGCAGCGGGAACTCCAGCGGCAGCGAGACGAGCATGTCGCTGCGCGCGGCACCACGGCCTGATCGGCACGGGAGCCGCCCGCTCAGCCCCGGGGCGGCATCAGCAGATAGGTGACCAGCCAGATAGGCAAGATGACGACGGCGCCTATCAGCATTCGGGGTGCTGCCCAGGCAAAGGCAGACACGATGCCGTTATGCAAATCCTCCGCCGTCACGCCCAGCGTGTCGAGCGCGGCCCTCGGCGTTATGCCGAAGAAGGACAGAAGACTGCCTGCCAGCAGCGAGGCCAGCGCCAATTTGATGAAGCCTGATAGCAATGTCTGCACCTGTCGTCCCCCCCGGCGCCCCGACTCGTTCCATTCTAGTATTTGCAGTCTCGAATGAAACAGCGGGCAAGGGTCAGGTAAGACCTTTATTGACCTGCGGCCGGAAGAGGCGGAATCGGCGAGATGACGGGGTCATGCCACGAGCCACCGATAAAGAAGCGCAAAGGCGCTGTCGTTTGTGCCTTGGGGGCCACTTCTGAGAGCTCTCCCGTCAGCGCCAGAGCCTGACGGCTGTAAGGGATGATGCCGGACAGAACGAGAGTGTCCCGTTCGCCCACGATCCGGGCCTTCTCCACTTCCGCCGAACCCTCCGAGAAGCGGACGGACATGTCGAGGCTTCGGTAGTCGAACTCCCCAGTACCGGCCGCGCTCAGCTGGAAATAGGCCCGGTCGGTCGACATGCGCCGCAGTCCCTCCGCATTCAGCCCGCCGATTTCGCCATTGTCTGCGCGGATGTCGAGTCTGCCCGACATGGCATCGACATTGCGTTGCCATCCGGGCCCGGCAAGCTTGGCATCAAGCGTCAGTGAGCCGGTCCCCTTGAGCGAGAGGCTCCCGGGCGAAAGCCGGGATACCAGCGACCCGAGATCGATCCGATCCATCATCACGGCGATTTCGACGCCTTGGTCGACACCATGGCCACTCACGCTCAGGCGCGCCGAAAGCGCTCCCCCCATGAACCGCGTGTCCCCGATCACCAGCTTCAGCGCGTCGCCGCCACCGGTCAGGCTGGCACCGAGATCGGTCAGTTGGAAATTGCCAGCAGTGGCAGTCGCGGCGGACACCCGCATGTCGAAATCCACCCATCGGGTGAGGCTCGGCAGTCGCACATTGGCGCGATCGCCCAAGTCGATGGACAGGGCCTGAAGGAAGTCGTCGATCTTGAGAAGATCGACCGCCACCGTTCCGATCAGCAGCGGTTTCGCGCCGGTGCGCTTCTTCAATGTGAGGATACCGTCGCCGGGGCTGCCATTGATCTTGAATTCGAGATTGTCGAAGCGCCACTCGTCTCCGGCATTCGTCACCTGCGCCTTCAACGAAGCGGTCTGCCACCGCTCCGTTCCGGCGACACGCAATCCGAGCACGGAGGCCGCCTGCGGCACATCCGAAACGCTCAGATCGACATCGGCTTGTTCCAGTCTGCCCCGGTTGAGGTCGATCACCCCCTTGAGCTGCCCCCGCATACCCGGAAGCGACGCGGAAATGTCGACCTGGCTCGCCGCGCCTCCGAGCAGCAGCAAGGGGGTAGGGGTCTGCAGGGAAAGCGACAGGCCACGGTCTTGCACATTGAACGTCGCCTGCCCGGAAAGAGGGGCCGCCAGGCGCGGCCAGTCGATCTTGGCATTGATCCGGTCGGCGACGATCCTGGCGCCGCTCCGCGCATCGATCAGGGTGATCTCGCCGTCGACGATTTCGACTGACCCGATTTCCGTCTTCTTGGTGTCGCCGTCAGACGCTGCTGTCGTCTGTGTGGCCAGCGCTTCGCGCACGGCCGCGTTCAACAGCCCGTCACCGCTCCAGTCCAGCCGTCCATCGACATCGCGCTCAATCCGGATCTGCGGCTGCTCGAACCGGAAGTCGTTGAAATCGGGTTTGCCTCTCACGGCCGAAAGGAGGCTGAATTCTGCGGACAGGCTCTGGATTTCAACGAAGGGCTCGTCGGGGTGGTCGCCCGCACGCCGAATGCTGACGCCATTGAGGGTCACTTCGGGGCGTGGCCAGAACCGCAGTTGGGCGACATCCTCGATCGACACGGGGTGTCCAGCCCATTGTGCCATGGACGATTCGATCGCCGATCGCACGACGGCACTGGAAATCAGATGCGGAGCGGCGACACGCAGGGAAACGGAGACGAGCGCGCCGAAAACGACCACCGAGAGCACGAGTTTGATCAGCCGCCGGGTCCGCCGACCGGGGCCGGCGCTTCCAGGGCTTTCAGATTGTCCGGCGCGTCGCGAGAATATCATTCTGGCCCGTGTCCAAGAGCTTCATCGAGTACTTGTGGCGGATATAGGAATTCTACCCCGCGTGCAACGAATGGACAGCCCGGCACCGGTTTCCCGGCTTTGTATCGCAGTGCGGTATGCTATAGGGAAAAGCAGAAGAGGAGGAGCATGATGACTGAACTGGTACCCCTTTGGACACCCTCCGACGCCTTTATGGCGTCGCAACCCCTGACCCATTTCATTGAGTGGTGTGCCACCCGCGAGGGCCACAGCTTTGCGGGTTATGATGCGTTCTACGACTGGTCTGTCGAAGACCGCGCGTCCTTCTGGTCGGCGGTCTGGGACTATTGTGGCGTGGTGGGAGAGAAGGGGGACGTGGCGCTTGCCGATGATGGCGACATGCTCAAGGCACGGTTCTTCCCGCAAGCGCAAATCAACTTTGCCGAAAATCTCCTCGCCCATGCGGGGGACGGTGATGCGCTGGTCTTCCGCGGAGAGAACAAGGTGTCGGACCGCTGGTCCTGGTCGCGCCTGACAGCCACCGTCTCACGCCTTCAACAGGCCTTGGCTGCAATGGGCATCGGCGAAGGCGACCGCATTGCAGCCATGATGCCGAACATGCCCGAGACTGTGGCCCTGATGCTGGCTGCGACCTCGCTCGGCGCCATCTGGTCCTCCTGCTCCCCCGATTTTGGCGACCAGGGTGTGCTCGATCGCTTTGGTCAGATTGAACCCAAGCTCTTCATCGCCTGCGATGGTTACTGGTACAATGGCAAGCGGCAGGACGTGGCGGACAAGATCGTCACCGTTGCCGCCAAGCTCGATGTCCCCGTCCTCGTCGTACCGTATGCCGGCGACACCGCAGCACTTCTCGCACGATTGCCGAATGGCCGCAGCTTCGATCAGTTCATCGCGGATTTCTCGGTCAGGGATATCGAATACCGCAGACTGCCATTCTCGCATCCGATCTACATTCTTTTCTCTTCCGGCACGACGGGTGTGCCGAAATGCATCGTGCATTCGGCCGGTGGCACGCTGTTGCAGCAACTGAAAGAGCATCGCTTCCACTGCGGTCTTCAGGCCGGCGAAAAGCTGTTCTATTTCACCACCTGCGGCTGGATGATGTGGAACTGGCTGGTCTCCGGCCTCGCATGCGGCGCGACACTTTGCCTCTATGACGGTTCGCCCTTCTATCCCGACGGCAATGTGCTCTTCGACTATGCGGCCGAAGAGAGTTTTGCGATCTTCGGTACGTCTGCAAAGTATATCGACGCTGTGCGCAAGGGTGGGCTGACGCCCAAGACCACGCATGACCTGTCGAGTCTGCGCCTGATGACCTCGACCGGTTCGCCGCTCTCGCCTGAAGGCTTCTCATTTGTGTATGAGGGCATCCGCGACGACATCCAGCTCGCCTCCATTTCCGGCGGCACCGACATCGTGTCCTGCTTCGTGCTCGGCAATCCGCTGAAGCCCGTCTGGCGCGGAGAGATCCAGGGTCCGGGCCTCGGTCTCGCAATCGACGTCTGGAATGATGACGGAAAGCCGGTGCGCGGCGAAAAGGGCGAACTGGTCTGCACCAAGGCTTTCCCTTCCATGCCCGTGATGTTCTGGAACGACCCGGAGGGCGCCAAATACCGCGCTGCCTATTTCGAGCGCTTCGACAACATCTGGTGCCACGGCGATTTCGCCGAATGGACCGAGCATGGCGGCATCATCATTCACGGCCGCTCGGATGCGACGTTGAACCCGGGCGGCGTGCGCATCGGCACGGCGGAGATCTACAATCAGGTCGAACAGATGGACGAAGTGGTCGAAGCCCTTTGCATCGGTCAGGACTGGGAAGACGACGTTCGTGTCGTTCTCTTTGTTCGGCTCGCTTCCGGGCTCAGCCTGACGGAAGAGCTCGACAGGAAGATCAAGACCAGGATCCGCACCGGCGCCACGCCGCGTCACGTTCCGGCGAAGATCGTAGAGGTCGCGGATATCCCCCGCACCAAATCCGGAAAGATCGTCGAACTCGCCGTGCGCGAAGTCGTGCATGGCCGGCCGGTCAAGAACAAGGAAGCACTCGCCAATCCGGAAGCTCTCTCCCTCTTCGCCAACCTGGAACCACTGCGCTCCTGACGGGAAAGTGTCCCGAAAGGCAGCAATTTCAGAACAATACCTCAAATGTGGGGTAGCTGCAGGGCGTGGCCGGTAAGAAAGCCTTAACCGGCCGCCGGCAACACTGTCGTCAACTTGGAGATGCGTGATCAGACGCGACGAGGACGGGAAAAAATGCCCCGGACCAGAAGTCGATTGCACCTTCACTCCGGTTCGACAGCATTGATTGGGGCGGCTTCGGCCGCCCTGTTTTTTTGCCAGCGCGATCAGCGCTTCTCGTCGAGCGACCGCGAAACAAGGATCACCGGAATAAGACCCGCAGCGATAATGATGATCGCCGCGACGGAAGCGTCCTGCGCCATGCCGCGCGACGCGTCTTCGTAGACGAGCGTGGCCAGCGTATTGAAGTTGAAGGGACGCAGCAGGATCGTTGCCGATAGCTCCTTCAGCGTCTCGATGAAGACGAGCAGTGCCGCTGTCAGCACGGCAGGTCGCAGATTGGGCAGAAGCACCTGGCGGAGTGTCTGCAGGCTCGAGCGCCCGAGGGTGCGGGCTGCCATGTCGAGATGGGGGGAAAGCTTCTGGAACCCGGCATCGACGGTGCCCTCGGCCATGGTGAGAAAGCGCACCGTATAGGCGTAAACGATCGCGAACCCGGTACCGGAGAGCATGAGCCCTGTCGAAATGCCAAGGCTTTCGCGCATCCAGCCGTCCAGCGCATTGTCGAAAGTCGCCAGCGGGATCAAGACCCCGATGCCGAGCACCGTTCCGGGAATGCCATAGCCAAGCGCTGCGAGCCGTCCGGCGCTCACGGCCAGGCGCGAGCGATCCGTCCGCGCCGCATAGGAGAGCACGAAGGCGAGCAGCACGGTGATCACGGCTGCCGCCGACGAGACAAGGGTGGAATTCCAGAGCGCATCCAGGAGGCGGGGCTCAAGGAAGTCTTCGACCCGTCGGAGTGCAAACCCGCCAAGCACGAAAACCGGCACGACGAAACCGACCAGGATCGGGAGGAGGCAGATCAGGGTTGCGACCGCCGCCTTCGCGCCCGAAAGGCGCAGCCGCACCGCATCGGTCACGATCGCCGTCGTCTTGTGGCTGCTGAAGCGCTGGCGCCTTCGCGCCCGCCGTTCGACAACGAGAAGTCCCGCGACGATCAAAAGCATGAAGCAGGCGATCTGCGCTGCACCCGCAAGGCTGCCGCGGTTCAGCCAGGTGTCATAGACCGAGAAGGTGAGCGTCTGCACGCCGAGATATTCGACCGCGCCGATATCGTTCAGCGTTTCCATCATGACCAGCGTCAGGCCGATCATGATCGCCGGCCGCGCCATCGGCACCTGGATGCGGGCAAAGACGCGCAAGGGGCTGGACCCGAGGGTCCGGGCGACGTCGGCGGCCGCGCGCCCTTGCATCAAGAACATCGAGCGGCAAGCGAGATAGACGTAAGGGTAAAGCACGGCCGACATGACCAGCACGGCACCGGGAAGCGATTTCACGTCGAAGAAGCTGTAGTCGCGCGAGGAGGTGAAGCCGAACAGCGCCCGGTATCCGGTTTGCACGGGGCCGGTGAAGTCGAGAAATTCGCCGAACGCATAGGCCGCCAGATAGGAAGGGATGGCCAGCGGCAGGACGAGTGCCGGGGAGAGAAGACGCCGCAACGGGAATTCGCAGGACGCGACCAGCCACGCGGAGCCGATTCCGACCGTGGCTGTGACCAGGCCTGTGAAGAGCAGCAGCCAGAAGGTGCGCATCCCTGCCCGCGGGATGACATTGGTCATCATGTGCTGCCAGTTGTCCGGATCCGCCGAGAAGCCGATGACGAAGATTGCCGCGATCGGCATGAAGACGATTGCAGCCGTGATCAGCGCGGCCACGGTCGCATAGCCGGGCCGTTTGCTGAGCGGCGTGCCGATGGTCGAAACGGAATGGGCTGTGCCCGGGTAAGGACGAGTGGACAAGCGGTCGGCCCTTGCGAGGTGCGGCAAAGGCTTTCCTCTATCCGAAAGCCGACGCGATGAAAACCGCTGCTGTCGTCGCGCCTCCGGTCATCTGCGAAGAACGGCGAGGCTTTCCCCGATCAGCCGCAGGCCGAGCGCACCGATCACGGCGCCAGCCAGCCGGTCCACCCAGACTTTGCCGCCGAGATAGGCTCGCTGCGAGCGAGGGGTCGAAAAGACCAGGGCCACAATGGCATACCAGCCGGCCTCGATGAGGAAGATCAGCGGAGGTAGAGCAAGGATCAGCGCCAGCGGCGGGTCCTGCGGCATCACGGCGGCGAAGATGCTGGCATAGACGACGGCTGTCTTGGGATTGCTGACCTGTGTGACGATGCCGAGGAAAAATGCACGCGATACGGCAAACCTGCTGCGTCCGTCCGCTGGAGTGACAGAAATCGGTTCGCGCGCGCCGCGCCAGATCGCTATGCCGAGATAGGCGAGATAGAGCCCGCCTGCACATTTCAGCACGAGATAGAGCCAGTCCACCTGCTGCAGCAGCGCAACGAGACCCGCGAGTGCGAGAATGGCGAAGAAGGCGCCGCCGAAGGCCATCCCGATGGCGGCTGCGAGCCCGTGCAGGCGCGAATTGCTGACCGAGATCCGCGAGACGAGCACGAAGCTCGGCCCGGGGCTCATCGCGCCGATCGCAATCGCAACCATGATGCCGACGGACATGCTGAAGGTGGCCATGTCGGTGTTGTCTCTACCTTCCGGCGCCTCAGTTTCAATCCGCGAGCACGCGCGGCGAGGGGAACATTACCTCGACCAGCGTGCCCTCGTTGGGCGTCGACGAGATGGCGAACTGCGCCCTGTTGGCATCCACCATGGCCTTTGTCAGCGGCAGGCCGAGACCGGTGCCGTCGCCGCGGCTGCGCGGAGTGCCGGTCGAGACCTGGCGGAAAGGCTTCATCGCCTGCTCCAACTCGCTGCGCGACATGCCGACGCCGGTGTCCCGGATCCGGAGAACCACGCTGCCGTTTGGCTCATAGGCCGTGGAGACGATGATCTGGCCACCGGAGGGCGTGAAGCGGATCGCATTGGCGAGGATGTTCAGCACAATCTGCTTGATCGAGCGACCGTCGGCCACGACATTCGGCACGGCCTGCGACAGCGCGGTGCGGATGATGACCCGCTGGCCGTTCGCCTGCGGCTGCACGATCGAGACCGCTGCCTGCACCATCTCGTTCAATCCGACGGAGGAAAAGTCCAGCTCCATCTCGCCGGCTTCGATCTTGGATATGTCGAGCAGGTCGTTGACGATGTCGAGCACATGCCGTCCGGACCGCACGATGTCATGCGCATATTCGCCGTAGCGCGGATGGCCGACGGGACCGAAATGCTCGTTCGCCATCATGTCGGCAAAGCCGATGATCGCGTTGAGCGGTGTCCGGATTTCGTGGCTGACGCGGGCAAGGAAATCGGTCTTGTGGGCGTTCGCCGTCTCGGCCGCGCGCTTGGCGTTGCGCAGTTCCTCTTCGGTTCGCTTCCACTGGGTGATGTCGCGGATCACTGCACAATAGCCGTTCGAGGAATTCAGCTTCCCGATCGTCATGAACATGGGCAGGAAGCCGCCGGAGGCTTCGCGTCCGATCACTTCGCGCCCGTCGTTGAGAACGCTGGCGACGCCATGGCCCGAAAGCCCGTTGAGATAGTCAAGGATCGACTTCTGGCTTTCATGGGCAAACAGCATGACGAAGGGCTTGCCGCGCGTTTCCATGTCGTCGAAGTTGAACAATGCACTCGCCGCCCGGTTCATCGACCGGATATCGCCGTCGGAATCGAGGATCACGACCCCGTCGGTCGCCGTTTCCAGGATCGAGCGCATTTCCTCGACCTCCACCTTGACGCGGGCGAGTTCTGCCGCCTGGGCCGGTGTCGCGCCGCCTGATGCGCCCGACGCGGTGACCAGCGCCGGCATGGCAGCCGGAGACTCGGCGGGGGTGTCGGCGCGCGTACGGTCTTCCGGCTGGGCGATCAGTGCCAGCATCAGCGCACTCGTCTCCTCGAAGCGCACCGATTGCAGGCGTGCGGTCACCGGCAGCAGCCGGTCGTCGGCGCAGAGCGCAACGACCTGGCCCGCTTCGTCGCCGGGCGTTTCGAGATCCTGCCGCTGGATGAGTGCGTCGAGGCCACCGGCTTCATCGAGCTCGGCCAGCGTCTTGTAGCCCGTCAGGCTGAAGAATTCGGGATTGGCATGGATCAGCCGGTCACCGACATGCACGAGGAGGGCAACCGGCATCAGGTCGATGATCTCGGCGGTCAGGCTGCGTCCCCGCGTGGGCGCCGGGCGATCGCTCGCCGGTTCCGGCTGTGTGGCCTCGACATCCGGCTCGGATGCCGGCGGCTCAACAGCTTCAACCGGGGGCGCGGTATCCACCGGTTTGGGGGCCTCGGGGGCAGGGGGGAGGCTTTCGGTGCGCAGAGCGGGCGGTTCGGACGGCGTGAGCGATTGTTCGACCTTGGCACGCAGCCCGAGCGGATCGAGCTTGCGCGCAATCTCCTGGAAGGCCGCCTGTTCACCCGGTGTCAGGGCGTCGCGCTGGCGAGTGCGACGATCCTGCAACTGCACGACCTTGTCGGGCAGGCTCGGCTTGCGCGGTTCCATGATCCGCAGGACGGGTGGTTCGAAGCCGCCTGGCTGCGGCACCGGCGCCTCCTCATCGGCAACGGGCGCAAAATCGTCGGCGTCGGTGTCCGGTTCAGGCGTCTCATCCTCGTCCTCAGCGGAATGCAGCAGTGCGTCGAGCACATCCTCGCCGGCTTCGGCGATCTGCTCCTCCTCGAAGTCTTCCGGCGGGTGGCGCTCGCCTTCGGCGAGTTCGGTGAGAAATTCGACCAGATCCTCGTCGGGATTGCTGGCAACCTCATCCGCGGGCTCGATCAGGTCGTCCATAACCGGCTCTTCGCGCAGGAAGGTCATGCCGATTGCATCCGGATCGTCCTGGGCATCGGCTACACGCACGATGCCGAATCCGCGGAAACCATCGAAGTCGCGGTTGCGGGTATAGGTCGGAAGCGCCGCGAGATCGACCGGGACCACCAGCCGTGTGCCTTCGACGGGCCAGTAGATCGTCTTGCCGGACCAGGTATCCCGCTTCTTCAGCAATTCGCCGATCTTGCCTTCGGGGTCGAGGTTGAAGAGGGCTGCCAGATCGGAAAAGGCAACGCCATTGATGTCGGCGGCCCGCGGACCGACGGCCTGGGCAAATTCGGAGGATACTTCGCTGAACCGGCCTTCGGCGTCGATCTTCCAGACGAATCGGGTCGCGCGGCGATCCTGGCTGAAGATGAAGCGATCAGCGATAGGCGCGCTGGCTGGCGTCTGGGGAAGAGCCGGTCCTGCAACGGCAGGCGCCTCCTTAACGACCGGGGCTTGTTCGGCAGGGGGCTCCTCGGTCTCTGTCAGGGTCGTTTCAGAGATGGGCCCGTCCTTGTCCACAGTCGGTGCGGGATCAGGCGCGGCGGCATGATCATCCGCTTCGGCGCCCTGAGCGGTCAGCGTCTCCTTGATATCGTCGTTCTCGCTGAGATCGACTGTTTCCGGCTCGATTTCCTCGATGTCACCGATCGCCGCGATCACGCTTTCGAACGGTGCGGCAGGCGAGGGCATTGCCTCGTCCGCCACTGCCGGTTCGGGTTCGAACGCCTCAGCCTCAGCCTCAGCCTCAGCCTCAGCCTCAGCCTCGGTGTCTGTCTCTGTCTCTGTCTCGGGCGTATCCTCGACCGTGTCGTCGGCGCGAACGGGCATGGGCTCAGCTGCAGGCAGATCGGCATCGTCTTCATCGACAAGCTCGGTGCTCGGATCCATCTGGCCGAGGATCGTCTCGACTGCGAAGAGCAGGTGCAGCGCCGGCTCATCCGAAATCTTGCCGATCGCCGCCGGCAATTGGCCGAGAGCGGTCGGGATCGGCCGCTTGACCAGCCGACCGGCATCCGCATCGACGAAATTGACCAGCGTGCGGGCAGTCTGCGGCGATATACCGAGACCGGGGAAACCCTCGGAATTGGCAACGACGCGGCCTTCGCCGTCGAGCACGGCCATGTGGGTATCCGGATCGTCGAAACCGCTCATCAGGTCCAGGCTGAGTTGCTGCACGGTCCCGCTGGATGGCTTGATCGGGGGCACGGCAAGCAGGATCACCGCCTCGCCGCTGCGAACCTCGAGACACTCCGTCGTCGCTGTGACAGGCACTTTCTGGAAGCCGGCCGTGATGCGCAGCATCAGATTGCGACTGTCTCCGACATTGGCCAGCTGCCGCGCCGCGGTCTCGATCTGGCGGAAGGTGATGTCGCTGCGCTGAGGCCCTTCCTCCAGGAAGTCGTAGATCGAGGTGGCCCCGAAAAAGCGCGCCCCTGCGCCATTGCACCAGAGCACGCGCTCCAGTCCCGGCGCAAACAGCACGAGCGCTTCGCCACGCGCAAGGCGCGGACGGATGAGGTCGTGCACAGCGACGTCGATGAACGGATATTGAGCGGGCATATTGGGGACCTGCACTTCATGGCCTGCGAGTAAATTAACAGATTTTTAATAGCTAGGCAGTGCCCTCGGGTCCAGAAAATGGGGCGCCTTTCGGTCGATAAGGTTAATCCGACAGGATTATTAACATGCAAAAAATCTAATTGTGCAGTGCACAACGATATTGCAATGCACAATAATCGATGCTATATGGGGTTCAGGAATGAAACACAGGGGTCTCCAAGATCCCGCGACAAGAGGAAATACGCTATGAACACCAAGGATATGTTCTCTTTCTCGACCTTTGACCCCTCGAAGATGCAGGAAAGCTTCCGTGACTTCGCCGAAAAGGGCGCAGCCCAGTCGAAGGAAGCCTATGCCAAGATGAAGACCGCGACGGAAGAAGCCACGAAGACCGTGGAAGCCACTGTCCAGACGGCCCAGGCCGGCACGGTTGAACTCGGCCTCAAGGCCATCGACGCCATGCGCACCAACACCGAACTTTCGCTCGCCCACATGGAAGCGCTCCTCGGCGTGAAGTCGGTTGCCGAACTCGTCGAGTTGCAGACCGCGTTCATCCGCAAGCAGGCGGAAGTGACGATCGAACAGGCCAAGTCCATTCAGGAAACCGCCAAGAAGGTGACCGAGACTGTGACGAAGCCGGGCAAGGAAGCCGCTGAAAAGGCCATGTCCTCGCTCAAGGTCGCCTGATCGCCCGACGCGACCAGAAAAATCCTCCCAAGGATCTTGGGCCGGGCGTCGAGCCCGGCCTTTTCCCTATCCCGAGCCTTTTTACGCGATGCGCAGAAAGGGCTTGAAAAAAAATCCATCTGCTCGTATGTGACCCCTCGACGGCGTCAGCGACGCAGTCATGTGCGGTTGTAGCTCAGTTGGTTAGAGCGCAGGTTTGTGGCACCTGAGGTCGGAGGTTCAATTCCCCCCAACCGTACCATTTTTTCTTTCAATAGGCCCATATTTCACAATGGGTTATAGTGATGAGAAGGTTTTCTCTTCGCTTATCTGCTACAGCAATTCGCACTGACGCAGCGTTGCAGAACACCTTTGGAACATCTTCGACCGTGATTTAAGTGCGCGTTCATTTTGATGCTGGAGCTTCGGTGTGGAATTTGGGCCACTTGCCAAGCAGCGCCGGGTAAAAAAGCGATTCGTTACCGAGGGCTCATTTGTAAGAGCTAATAAACCTAGACTTGGAACCTGGATATTGGATCATCTGGACCTGGCCCCATATCTTCTGACGGGAACAGGTCGAGCTCCATTTGACGTGAACGTTTCACCTCCACGACCAGAGTTGCTACCGGAGGGTAATAGAAATCCTTCACAATAACGGACAACGCTGACGCCACTTTTTCGACTGCGGTGTCCTCGCAAAGTGCTAATCGAAGACCGAGGTCCTCTGGATCAGATGTGATGTTGAGGCCGATAGGCTGCTCCAATAGTTGCCCTGGGGCGCTGTGGAATGGAGCGATCCTCTCGCTTGTTTGACTTAATAGGGCGCAGATATTTGCGATAACGAACCAGCCAAAAGGAAGGTTTGCGTCAAACGCATTTCGATGAAGAGCCGCAGCCGTGTGTATACGAGGCGATATTGGCGTCATCCAATTTCCCGATGACTGAACACGCCGATGAGTGGCCAGTTCGGCTGCAAGAGCGAGACCAAATTGAGTCCCAGTGTATATGTAGCCAGTATTAGCCTCATGAAGGGCTCGGATGGCAGCTTGAGAATTTACGTCAAATTTGTCCAACCGCGGTGAGAACGCCATGTATTTCGCAAAATTTTTCCCAATAAGCTGAGAAATGTTGAACAAGCCGAGACGCTGGTCGTCGTCAGAAGCGCCAAATTTGTCGTTTGCCCCAAATGTTTTTGCCGACTTGTAGGTCTTGTAAAGCCTTTTCGCCTGTACGACGTAAGGGGCTGAGAACTTAATACGAGTTGCTTTATCCTCGTAAACAATGACCAACCCAAAGTCGGCATATGTGATTTGATGCTCCAGCCCAGCATGATGTCGCATCTTTACGTTGAAGTTGATGTCAAGTCCGTCGGCGGAAAGAGATTTCCGGAGCCAAGCAACCGGTGCTTCGGGAATATTTTCAATGTGCCAGAGCTCTGAGCCCTCCAGCATTTTCCAGAATGTTCGAGTAATCTCAATTTCATCGGGTGGAATAGCATCGGTCATCTGACTGACCAGATGTTTGTCAAATCCATCGAAGAAAGCCGCTATCGTCCTAATTTGGCGTAAGGAAAGCAAGGTAAATGGCCTCCGAAAAATTCAAATAGTCGCCCGACTAGGCCATCCAGAAGTGGTGTTATGCAAACACACGCGATTGTAATAAAGGGTAAATGGCTTGGCCGAATAAATTTGATGTTTCGCAAGGCTAATTTAGTAGGAATTAATTTTGCCACGCTTGCGTAATGGCAATATTTTCGGAGAGCCGATGCTTAGTAGCCGCAGGCGGATAAGCTGTATTCGGTCCATACAACTCACTTTTTTTTGTTCTCCTGACCGCCGGCAGGCAGACTTTGGGTATTCTCCCGAGGGCTTTCCTTGGCATACCAGTTCGCGCGCATTGAGCTCTACAGCCGCTCCGGCAAGGCGGGACGGACGACCGACTATATCTTCGACGAAGTCACACGAGTCCCGTCTGCCTCTGTCCATGTGCCGTCTCCGAAGCCACCAGAAGTAGTTTACGGTCTTCACCCCGACGCGCTGCGGGTGCTGCACGACGAACGCGCAGCGGCTGCAAAGACTTCGAGGACGGATAAGTCTGGCAAGACAACGCTGAAGGCGATCCGCAAAGACCAAAACACTCTGGCCGGCCTGATCTTTTCTCACCCCGTGAGCATGGACGAGTATCGCGCCAGCATAGATGTGCGGCGTGACGTTGCTGAGTGGGAGCAGCGTTCTATCGCCTGGCTTCGAGAGCAACACGGCGACAGGCTGGTGTCTGTCGTTCGCCACACCGACGAGAGCCATCCCCATCTTCACGCTTATCTGCTTCCCGATGACACCGAGATGCGCGCCGGTCTTCTGCACCCCGGATACCCCGCGAAGAACGCAGTCCTCGCCGCTGGACCGCAACCAGGGGAAGACAAGAAGGCAATGGGGAAGCGCGCTGACCGTGCCTACGTGGCGGGCATGCGGGCATGGCTGGACGATTATCACGCGAAAGTGGCGATCCCAGCCGGCCTTACGCGCCTCGGTGCTGGCAAGCGCCGCCTGACGCGAGCGCAGTGGCACCAGGAAAAAGCCCAGGCGGCGGCGCTCAAGGAGGCTCTGGAGCGGGCGAGAGTCGTCGAGGCCAAGGGACGCGCCTACATCGATCGCACGAAGAAGAAGGCTGCGGCGATCAAGTCGGACGCTGCGAGGGCAAAGGCCTCGGCGGACCGGTTCAAGGGCGTCGGTGGCGCTGTCCGCGCCGTCGTCGATGGCGCACGCGAATCCGCCCTACGAGACAGTGTGCGACAGAAATACGCCGCTGCCGTCACCGCCACGAAGGCTGCCCTCGACAAGGCGAGGTCCGAAGCTGACCGCGAACGGATTGCACGACGTGAGATCGAAAAGAAGGCTGCCGAACAACGCCACGCGCTGCGGCTCCAGGCACAGCGTCTCGCCTCGGCTCAACAGGAAATTCGGAATTTGTCGCGCGCCCTTGCCGCTGCGGTGGACGAGCCACGACCAATATCGGGAGGGATGACGCTATGACGGTGGGCGAAGAGATTTTCTTGCAGAATGCTCGGGCGATCCTGCGCGACATTGGCATGCCCCATCTCGATTGGGCGCACGGAGCGGCGGTCAACATCGTGCGCCGATCCATGAACGTCAGGGACAGGCCCACTCACCACCAGCAGGCCTTTCTGGAAGCCGAGGCTCCAGCGCTACTGGCGTATTTGGAGACCTTGGCTGAATCTGGAGAAATCGCGGCCTGGAGGACGCTGCACGCCCGTGTCAGGCTTCATGCTGAAGTCCTCCAGGAAAGCGGTATGCATCCATGCGCTCGCCCGCGGGTGGCAGCCATATGGCACGCGCTCCCGGAGCTCGCGGCCCTCGGACAGCTCATCATCGACCGCGTTGCCAAGAAAGAAGGACACGCACCATATGCTGAACCTGTCTTTTTCGACGTCACGACGGAAACAAGTGGCGATGGAGAGAAAGGCAGCGCCGGAAAAGCAGGTTCAGCGACGTCGCATAGACCTCGACCGTCGCCACGTCTTGCATTTCCGACTGTAACCGTGACGCCAACACCTGCCGAGGAAAAGGCGCTCGATCTCGAAGACCAGAAATCGGACGACGACATCTCGTCTCCCGTTGGTCCCGAGACGCAAAACGGTGTGACGGGGCCGCGACCTGATGGAGGTCTCAAATGATGGACCTGTTTGTCGAACCATCTGCCTCTAACTTGGCCTGGCGTCTGATCACCGCTGTCCTGCCGTCTGACGCGTCATCGGCTTGGGGGCAGACGCTGCAGGTGTTCACTGCGACACTGTTTGCATTCTGTGCAGTCCTGATCGCCTACAACACGATTTCAGGCATCGTGCAGAGCGCCTATACTGGCAGGACACTCGGAGACCGCTGGCATCAAATATGGACGCCCTTGCGGATCATCGTCGGTGTAGGTCTCTTGATACCGATGCCATCAACCGGATTTTCACCGGTCCACTACCTGTTGAGAGACGTCGTTGCGCGCGGCGGCATCAATTTGGCTGACGCTTCCTGGAACGTCTTTGTCAAAACAGTTGCCTCTGGCGAGGCGACAATCCTGCCAACATCGTCTTCGGGGTCGATGGTTGCTATGACCATCCTCCAGCATGAGATTTGCGCTGCCGTCTACAATCATGCCGGTTCGACTTGGGGCTGGGATGCACGCTTGCCTCAGCCGGGCGGAAATGTAGGGGGGCTCGGAATCCCCGGCTATGCGCAGAAGGTAACGTGGAGCTACGGCCCGACATGTGGTCATTTCACGTACACAATTCCGGATGACCGGCTTCCGTTCGCTAACACACGGCGTGAGGCAGTGGCGGAAATTGTTTCCGCATATCGGATTGAGGCGCAGCGTTACGCGAAGCTAGCGGCGCATACGTCAGGTCTTTCATCCGCCGAAGCCGTGACCAAGGCAATCTCCGGAAAGGTGCTCTCCTCCACGATCGTTCAAGATGTCCGTGCGCGTGGTGCGGCGTTCGATGCCAATGTCTCCGCCGCCGCGAAGTTAGAGGCGGCGAAAGTGCAGGCGGAATCACGGGACAAACTGGTTGAGAATGCGAAGCAGGACGGATTCCTTTCGGCCGGTTCGTACTTCCGGGCACTGGGTCAGATCAGCGAACTCACGACGGCGATGACGAATGAATTGCCCGAAGACGTCGCGCCACGAACGGACGGCGATTTCGGTGGGGCATTGGATCGGGCGTTCTCGATCTTGAGGCTGCAGGTATCCGGGGAGGCGGACAGAGCCAGCCTTTCAGCCAATGATTTCGCGGCTGCGGGTGATGATGGATCGAACTTCCTGGTGAAGCTGCTCGCGCCGATAACGCGTGGCCTTGCCGAATGGGGTGCATCGTCAGCGTCGGAATCGGGTGACGCGATGTCGAACCAAATCTCATCGGGTCACGCGATGTTGTCCATTGCCTGGACATCTATCGCCGCAGGAGCTGCCCTGATGGTGGCGTCATCGAACTGGTTCTCATCGGCCGTCGGCGCGGGCGGTGCGGCAGATTTTCTGTTGGGTTGGGGGAACTGGGCGATCGGAGGCATCATGTTCATTGGTGCGCTGCGCGCGTATGTGATCCCAATCCTTCCATTCCTGTTTGTTCTGGCCGCTGGTATCGCTTTGATTGCCGCCTTGCTGGAGGCCATGATCGCACTGCCGTTGTGGTGCGTGAAATGGATGAAGATGGAAGGCGGCGAAGACTTCGCCAGCGAAGGTACGCGCATGGGAATGTTGCTGACCGTCAATATTTTCCTTCGTCCTTCCCTTGCGATACTGGCCTACTGTGGTTCCTACCCGGTCTTCGACGTCGTGCTGAGGACCATGGATTCGATGTGGGCAACGACGTTCCTAGCCCAGACCGGTGGCGCAGTCGTCGGCCTGATCGGCTTCCTTACCATGTCCATTATCCAACTGTTCCTCACTTGGTACATATCGCTGAAACTGTTTGGTCAGTCCTGGGCGTTGCCGGATCGCATTCTCGGCTGGCTGGGTCTTCCCGGCACGGCTGGCGAGGCGGGCATAGCATCTGGGGCGATCGGCGGAATGCTTTCCCTTGCCGGACGCGGGCTTCTGCCCAAGACTGGAATGGTGATGTTGGCCAAAGGAGGAAAGTCGAAATGAAGGTGCGAACGAAATTGAGCCTGGCTGTTACCTTCGGGACGATCCTCATCGAACTATCCCTGTTTGGCGCTCTGTGGCTTCTAGTCCTATTTGCGTGGCCGTTGATGGCGGCATTCGACCGCGACTGGATGCATGGCTCTCTGAGCGTGTTGGAACAGGGCGTAGGCTTCTCACTAACGGTCGCAATCCCGATTTTTTTGTACTGGGCGTACCCTCGGGTGTCTGACTTTCTGCGGACACAGATGTGTTGGGCGCTCGTGCGTCGATTCTACGGAAGGGTCTGACGCCATGAAAAAGGTAGTCCTCTGGGCAATTGGCGGCTTTGGTCTGGCGGTCATCTGCGGGCTGATGGGGCTGGCACACCTGTCAGCATCGATCGTCACGCTCACCGTCTTCTGCGCGACGCCTGCGATATTGTTCCATTTTTCGGCTTGGTGTTTCGGCTTCATCGGGTCGTTGCCGGGCCGTGTAATCAGTTGGTTGCATCCCCCTGGCGCAGTTACGCGTCTTGGAGAGGAGCGCGATAGATGAAGTCCATCTTGATTGCCTCCCTGATTCTGTCGGCGTCAATTGCAGGGGTAGCGGAAGCGGCCTCAGTTGATCTCCGATACATGGCCCCTGATATCCATATTGAAATCGTGCCCCAGCCAGCGCGCACGATTACTAGGCCAAACGGAAGGCAGTACCAATTCTTTGGTTGGGCAGATCGGGTTACCTACACCACGGGCTTGCCCGACAGAAAAATACACGGCTTCTGGGGATTTCACGGATTGGAGTTTCGTGGCCTGCCGTCCTGGCTACGAGAGGTTAAAACCAGCGCTGGAAGAGACCTGGTAGGATCGCCTCAGCCAGGAACGTTCACGATCCAGATGTACCGGGATGGCAAGCACATTCCAACGTTGGATAATGTTATGACTTTCATTCCAAGGTAGGATCGACTGCATAGTATATCGAAGCCCCCCGAAATCCTTGGCGCTCTCGACCACCGAGGGGATTTTGGCGTTCCGCTCGGTTCGCGTCGGTCTATCGGTGTGGTGGTTATGAGAATGTCGGCACATGCCAAAAGCCGGTCCGGTTCTGGCGTTCGATGTTGTCCAAGGGCATCGAAAAATACGAAGAAATCACAATTTGTATTTTGTAACTTCTTATTATTGCTCAATAATTTCGAATATCTGTTGACGGGAGCATAGGTCCGGTGCATTATCAATTCATCGAAGGGACGCAAGGAACTTCGTGGATTGAAACAACAGAAAGCCGGTATTCGCTCCCTGTAAGGGATTAGGATAGATCAGGTCTTCGGGCCGAAATATCTGGGTATCGTTCCCGCATGAGGGATAGTTTCGACCGCCATTGAGGTGGCTCTGAAATATACGTGTTTCTCGTTGACCGCCGTCTGGCGGATAGGAAAGGGTGGCAGAGATGCCGCCCTTTTCATTTTTCGTCGATCATGGATGCCATCTTGTCCTTGATCTGGTCGCCGTCGAATCCTTTCTCGAAGAGAACCATACTTACGAGGCTCCGGACGATCTTGATGACGTCCTGGCTACGGGCATTGACATCGGCATCTGGCGCGAGTTTGCCGATGTAGACCTTCATCATTCGCTCAAGACCGCCATCTTCTACGGCAGCCAAATAGGCGTCAGCGACGGCGCGGGCGTCAGGGCGGCGGAGAGCTTTCGCTTTCCGCCGATTTTTGGCTGCATATGCCGCCTGACGGGCTCTATAGTCCCGGGTGTCGGTCATGAATTATGGTCTGTGTTTATAGGGGCGTGCGAGCCCTGCCATCGCCGCCAGCGTGTTTGCCGGTTCGTCCAGGCGCTTGGGAACGATATCCTCGTCCACCTGAGCTGAAAATGCGTATCCGCATCGCTCATAGTAGAGCTGGGCATACAGGCGCTCGTCAGAGCCTGAACTACCTTCAAGGTGACATAAGTCGTGGATGAACTGCTGGAGTACGTGTTCTGGGGTGACCTGATGCCTCTCGCACATCTTTACGAATTTCTCGGGTACTGGAATATTTGCAGTTGTCATTGGATAGTTCCTTTCCGGTTATTGTGATCGTTTCCCAGCTTAGATCAGTGCAGGCTTGCTCTGACGCTTCGTGGGTCTGTTGATTTCTTGCAGTTAGCCGTAGACGAGCCACGAGTCGGGACGATCTCGTGAAATCCAACGCTCGTAATAGTGTTCTGCTCGCGCTGCGGCAGCTGCAATGTCCTGGCAGATGCCGGAGGCGATCTCGCGCCCGCCAGCTTGGATCGCCCACATGCAGTCCCGGCCACGACCAGGCAGATGGCAGATGTAGAGGAGGTAGTTAGATCGGCGGTGACGCTTTCTGCAAATCTCGTAGCCGTCTTGTCTAAATTCATTCCAGCGGTACGTCGTCATTCTTTGAGTTCTCCGTTGTGAGGGTTGTTCACTTGAAGTTCAGACCGTCGAAATCCATGAATTCCGCCTGGTCGCGCACCCGCTCGGACGCCGTCATCACGTAGATGCGATGGCGTCCACCGAGGCCGTACTCTTCCCGGACATGGATTTCCGTTCCGCCGACGCGGTGTTCAGAGACGAATGCACCCATTTGCCGTTCCGCCATCCGCTTGCCCCGAGGATCACCATCCCGCTGTAGTGCGTGCGCTTGCGGCAAGCGCCTGAGAAAGCCGATGTCGTTCGATGCGCCGATCGAGCCGGTGCTTACAAGAACCTCTATATTCATGCGTAGTCCTTCTGTTGGCATGGCTTCGCCGTTCGCGCCGAAGCCCGTTTCAGTTCTTGTTGATGTCTCGCTTGTTTAGTCGTTGCTCACTGTTGCGATGACGACCAAGGGTGATGTGAGTCGCTTCCGATCGCAACGATTCTTTTTCAGCTAAGCAACTGAAAATCTTGAATTAAAGACTCCGATGCGGTGTCTTGAATTTCCGGTCAAACTTAACGACGACGCCGTGAGAATTTCCATGCGAGGGCGACCGGCAACAAAATCCAGACGACAATGTTGGTCGTTTCGACGGTTGCGGGTGCCTTGTTGGCGATGACGTAGAGAGCGGTGAAAACCATCAGACCGATCGGGAGGGAGAGGATACGCAGCGCGACCATGGTGAAGTCTTTCTTTTAGGCGGTTGCCTGATCTAGACGTCGGAAAGCCTGAATGCCGTCACGGTGAAATTCGTTGCGCATTTCGGCAGCGGACCCCGGAATGCGGGAACGTCGGATGAGGTGTCGAGCAGAGGTTTGCGGATCGAGCCGGTATAGCGATGCCAGGTAGCAGATGAGGCCGCCGACGGCGTCACGGTCGTTAACTTCCTCGATCTGCACCGAGAAGGTTAGGCCCGGAATGGTTGTGACTTTCACCTGCATCTCTTGGCCCTTTCCGCTGATTTCTATGCCTTAATCAATATCATTCCGTGAGAAAGGTGCCCAGGCATAAACGCGGCATGGTTGCGTCGTGCCGGAGGGAGAGTTAATGGAATTGGTGGGGTTTTAATGAAATGAAGATGAGAGGCATGTTCCAGTTCGATGCGGGCCGCAGGCCAAGCTTCGAACCCGCCCGCAGGGCGGCCTTAGATGTTCCCGTCCCGATGCCCTCAATTGACCGGCACGCGCAACGGCAGTCATCCGGAGGATCGAAGCAACGCGGAGGACGGCATCGCCGTTGACAGAGGGAGCATGGCGGCAGGCTTGGCGCTGAGGGTGCGGAAACATCATGGGAGCTAGTTGGCCCATTCCAGCGTATATTAGTGCTGTATCGGGCTGTATTCTTCACCGTACAGCACCGAAGTCTCTCCGAATGGCTCATGGGCCAGTCGAATGCGGGAACCGCATCAGGCAATGAAATTTGAGCATATCGGAGCGGCAAGCATAGCGACCCCGTCAACGGGGATGACGCGGGAATTCGCGCATGCGGAGAGCGGTTAATTGGGTCGCCGCAGGAGGTTCAGCATCGCGCCCCCATCTGCGGGAACCGGGACCGACCACCCCCGCCGAGCATTCCGGTTCGAGCCTTATTGAAAGCTCTGACTTATCTGTCCCCATGATTGCAAATCGTTGGCGGAAAAAGGACGGGATAACGTTGCTCGCGTCTCCATGCCTGGTTGTCCTTTTGAGGTCCTTCATTTTTCAGTAGCGGCAATTTGAAGAAGAGACGCATGTTGAAAGACAAACCCTTTGCCGCCCTCACTCAGAAGATGCTGGATGCATGGATCGAGACTGACCCCGCCGATCCTGCAGAGCCGCAGCGCGTTTATGCCGGTGTTATAGAGCTGCTCTCGATCAAGATGCGGTTGACCGTATTCCGCATCGAAGGTGATGATCCGCTGGCGTGGCAGATGACGCCCGTGCGCCATTCTGGCTTCACGTCGAGCTTGTTCAACGTGAACAAGATTTTTGAAGATCAGCGAATTGGCGACTTCAAGGACCAGGACTACATGGCGTCCGCCGTGATCCCCCGCCTTCGCCAGGTCATCGAAAACCAACAGCCGTCGATGGAGCTGGTCAAGACCAAGCTCTTCGGCATCAATCTCGGCTACGACCGGATTCTGATACCGCAGCGGACGCTTGGCCGCCCACGGTGGGTAATTTCGTCATCACACGCCCGTTTTCTGCTGGATGCACCGAAGGTCCCGGGGAAGTTTGACGTAGACGACGAGGCCGTCGTCCAGCTCCTGCTGGAAGGGTGTACAGCCAAGGAAATCGCAGCCCAACTGGGGCTATCACACCGAACTGTCGAGCATCGCCTTGACCGGCTCAAAGTGCGGTTCGGCGCGCGCAACCTTGTGCATCTGGTCGTCATGTTACTCGGCGGCCATGTCAATCGGGAGAACGGTGCCAGTATCACCTGAATAGTTGCAGGAGGCTGTCAGGGGACGCGTTCGCAATGGATAGCGCCTGCACAGCCAGTTGTTGCTGGCTTTCAAGAGCGCGAAGCCTTGTCGAGGCCTCGTTCATGTCGGCATCCACTAATCGCCCAACACCGCTCGTAACCGCATCCATGCGCCGCTTGTTGAGTTCCTCATGCCTTTCCAACGAGTTCTGGATCGACCCGAGGTAGGTCATCCTGTCGGCCAGTGCCTGGAGTTTCGTCTCGATGTTATTCACGAAGTTGGAATACATCTCCTGCCTGTCCCCACCGAACCTCGCAAGGGTGTTTTCCAGGCGCATCAAGTTGAACGACGGATTTACATCGTAGGCTTCTGGCATCCCCGTAGACGGATTACTCAGCAGAATATTGTACCAGGTTACGGAAGTGGGGGTGTATGAACCTGTTGTATAGACAACAGAGAAAAGGTCGAAAAGCGCCATCTCTGGATTGGGATCAAGCCAGTGGGTCATCGGATAGCCGGAGTCGTCGTTCAGCAGAAGAAGGTCCATAGCCTTCACGTCGATCGTCTGAACACTAGCCTCTCCGTACCCAACCACGAAGGAATATGTACGCTCGCTGGCCTTGTCTGGCTGGCCCTTGGAATTGTAGAGCAGGTTCACACCAGAGAACGATGCCGAAACCATCGCATCGCGCGCCTGGTCCACTAGTTGTTGCATCTGTTGCTCGACCTCTGCGACCTGCGATTTTCCGTAGTATTCGTCGAGACGGTATCCTCCGATGATCAGGTCCTTGAATTCTGGCTGTGGCATATCGCTCGCGATGATCACAAGGTTCCTGATTTCGACGAAGCTCTTGTGGACCGTCTCCATTGCGGCATAGGCCGTATCCACGATCGCGGATGCAAGACCTATCGAGTCCGTGACCGCAGACATCGCCTTGGTCTCGGAGTGCATCGTAGTCGATATCGACCAGTAGGCCGCATTGTCGGCTGCTCTTGAGACACGTAAACCGGTCGAGACCCGGCTTTGCTCGGCATCTAGTTCAGACCCGATGTTACGTAGGATGCCCAGTGCGGCAATCGCGGCGTTGTTCGTGATGATGCTTGTCATGAAATAGAGCCGTCGAATACGATTGGGTCATGGCTCTTCATGTGCCGCCGGCGAAATTGCCGCGAAGGCAAGATGGTTCATAAGGTCTTAATTTTTGCCCGACTTAGTTTGGGTAAAAATACTGACGCCGATCGCCTTTTCGCCGAATGACCGTGGTAGGACGCGTTTGGCTCGCCTGTCTGCCCAAGCCGGCCTCCACTAAGAATAATCTCTTACTATATAAAGAAAACGGGACAATAAAATCCAAGGCACTGATATAAATGACATAATCAGTATGGAATGTCGTTTTCGTCGCCCACTTCAACCTCCCGCACTACCTCTGGGAGATACTGAGACAGAGTCTCGCTGTCGGGCGCTTGCCATTCGCCTGACTTTTCCAGCTCCAGCATCCGCGAAAGGCGGCCTCTGGCTTCAAGGTAATCCTCGCCGGTCGTCGCGAACCATTCTCGGATGTATGCAAGTTTGGCAAAGCTCTCAGGCGACGCTTCGGCTGTCTTGTCCATGACGCCGAGGACCATGTCGACATTTTGGAAAGCGTCGAAGCATGTCGGCCACGGCCCCATGAAGTTTTTGAGGTCTCGCATGATTGTGGCAAGACGTCGGGTCGCCTTGCGTACGGACGGATCGTTGATCTTGTCCGCCAGCGTTGAGAGGTTATCCGCCATGTCATCGCCAGCAAAGGAATGATAGGCGCGCTCCAGCCATGGCAGAACCGGCGTCGTGTCGATCAGCAGGCGCTCGAACCGGTAGATGGGGTCCAGTTTTTCGACCGGGTAGAAATGACCGGTTACGCCCATCTCGATGATAGTCATGACGTCCACGACAAAGGGGTCGACCCAGAAGTAATCCCGTGCGGCCGGTACGGTGATAGGTTCAGGTTGACGGATGGCGGGATAGCGTCCCAGGCGCTGTGCTTCCGCTATCCAAGTGCTCGCCTCCCCCAGTGAGTGGAAACGACGTCCGCGGAAGACGCCGCAAACATCCCCGATCGTAACGATGCTGTAGCCGACGCCTGCACCGGAAATCTCGGTCAGCAGCGTAGTGAGCTTCTTCTGGCGTGAGGCCTGCGTTGTCGGTGGAACGCGGCGTGTTTCGCCTGCGTCCCACAAAGCCGTTCCCAGCCTTTCAAGCTGAAGAATACCCGCGGCCTGCCGATCAAACGTCGCGTCGAGGATGCGCACGAGCTGTTGCGTAGTCTTGGTCAACTTCTTGATTTTGGCATCGCGGCGCGGAGCGATGCCGTGGCGCACAAGGTGCCGGCCAACCGTGCTCTTCGATTGACCGGTTATCCGGGCCGCGTTTCGAACTGACGCCCGACCGAAGTCTTCCTCTGACATCTGGTACGCTGCCGGAGTCAGGAGAAAAGTGGACGCACGCTCTTCACGACTGCGCTTGGGCTGGTAGCGGGGTCGATTATACCGGTTTATCGTCCAACGCACGACGTCATTGATCAGGCTACGATCATCGCTACCGCGCGATCCTCGTTTCGCGCGCCAATTGCGCATGAAGTCTTCGCAGAAGCTGCGGAGCCGCTCTGCGTCCTTGCCGTGTTCGTTGACGAAGGGGTAGACCGCTTTGCGCAGCGCGTCGAATTCTTCCTGGTTGTCGCTCAACTCTGTCGCCCGGTTACTAAATGACTCAACTAATCAATGCTGAGAGAAGGGTGCGCAGGAATCAAGCGGTCCGTAGCCAGTGACTTGACGCAGAATTTAAGTGGGCGTTAGCCAGACTCGTCAACAAAATTGTAGTAATCGGGCGGTATGCGATGGAAGTTATGCATCATGGAGTCGCACGTGGCCACCAATTGGAATAAAATTAACATACCTGAGAAATACATCAGCTGGATTTCTAACTCAGCGACGCTTGGCGGTATTATTCTTGGATTTATAAGTCTATTCGAGGCAAGAGCGGATCAGGATTCTCAGATTTGGGTGATGTTCTGTTTTTCTGTAGGCTATCTCAGCACCGTAAAGCTTGTTGACGATGTAACTCAGAAAATTGGCCCTGCTTCCGGTGCGCGAGCAACCGTTATGAGCTATATGATTGTGTTGTTTTTGTTTTTTGCGGGTTTGGTGGCATATCTGTTTGCAAAGTAGTTTAGCGATTCAATCGCTTTCAGTATTGGAAGATTTTTCTGACCGAAGCCTTGAATACGTATCCAGTACTGCGTCCGTCCAAACCAGCATCGCCTTGCGCTTTAAATGCAGGTGTTGCGCGCCGCCGTAGGCGAGCCTCGTAATCCGCGCGATCCGCTGCTCCCGTGAATCGTCGTCTTCGACGTCTAGCTTGTCGGTGCGTCTCATCTCGTGAGCAAGGACCACCGATGCGCCCCCCGGAATACCGGCCTGATCCAGTGTCTTGGTGATGGTTGTCCGCAGATCGTGTGGTGTCCACCATTTTATGCCGTTCGCCGCGAACAGGTCTACCGCCGTCTTGCGCTTCTTCGTGAGCGTGTCTCTTGCGGCCAGCCGCTGGCAGACGGCAAGTGTAGACGATCGGTGGATATGGATGTCTTCCTCGCCTCGCTCAGAGGGGAAAAGCCATTGGCTGTCTGGCCTGTCCACGAGCGCGAACTTTGCGGCCATGTGCTGGGCAAGTCTTGGGGGAATGGGGAGGATGTGGGCGACGCCGGCCTTCATGATCCCTTCTCCCCATGCCGCCAGATACCAGCCTTCATTTTCCGGGTCTGGAACGTAGTAGGCTTTGCGAATTGCCAAGGCGGCTCCCTGCCTCTGAGCCGTCAGGCATACCCAGTGGAAGGCGGCGGCAACACCGTCTCGAATTCCGTACTTGTGGTCATGCTTGGCGTCCATGCGCCCAGGCAGGCGTCTCGTCGTGTAGGTGTCAACGAGGACTAGCGTTTTCGCCAGCCCTTCTAGCCCCGGATTTCTGGTCCGGGGTTTCACCGTCCGCCCAACCGTTAAAAGTTTCCACCAAGGCTCAACCCGATCCAACCCCGACAGTCCGCCGTGGACGGACTGGCAGTGGCTGAGAATGGTACTGACGTTCGAAACCGCTTTTCCTGCGGGGGAGGGAGATGCATGCTTCTTCAGCATGGCGTCGCGAATGCTCTCGATATCGGCGCGCTTGATATTGACGGCCGGCATGTCGAGGAGGTCTTTGAATTCGGGTTTCGCGAATGTCGAATTCAATGTGGAGATGGTCGTCGCTCTCCACGGCTTCGATGCGTTTTCCGCCGTCTTGTCCTCGATGGTCTTCTCGATACAACGACGTAAGGTCCACGTACCGGCCTTGGGGCGCATTTCTCGAATGATGTCATCGTGAGAGAGGCCAAGGTTGTTTTCGACGGCGTGGTGATGCTGCCGAAGGAATTCGTCAGCGTGGGCGTCTCCGCCGAAATCTATCTGGCGCTTCACCTTCTCGGCAAGTTCTCGCGCCGCCTTGATCGACGGGATGTACCAAGCTTCCCCTTCGTGCGCCCAGCCGAGAGTTTTGTTGATCCCCTTATAT
Organism: Peteryoungia algae; assembly: GCF_030369675.1. Taxonomy (NCBI): domain Bacteria; kingdom Pseudomonadati; phylum Pseudomonadota; class Alphaproteobacteria; order Hyphomicrobiales; family Rhizobiaceae; genus Peteryoungia; species Peteryoungia algae. The sequence goes on from NZ_CP128477.1 coordinate 4,027,106, forward strand.
CGCAGAAAGAAGGCGACCTTCTCATTCTTGAGGCGGAGGGAGAGGCCGGTGCACTTCAGGTCCGTGATGTAATGGCTCCCCTTATGCCCTGGGCTTGCCTTCTTGAGGAAGTCGGCGAGGTGAGAGGGGCGAAGATCGGCTTTGTCGGAAATGGTGGCCATTGAAGTCGTTAGCTCGTTTCTGGAACACGTCTGGAACATCTTCCCCTGCGATTTGAGCTCTTTTAATAGGCGAGCGGCGGGGTGGTCGATGTCTTGAATTGACGGCAGATAACGAAAAATATATATGTATGTCAACAAATTAGCGAGAAAATAAAAGACCTCAATATCGATCGGAATCTTGCGATAACGCTAGGCTTTAGGTTTGTGGCACCTGAGGTCGGAGGTTCAATTCCCCCCAACCGTACCATTTTTCCATTGTCCATACCGAAGACAGGCGTAACATCTCGTACCCGGGACATGGGTGGCGAGGTTTAGGTCGACGTCAGGTCTTTCCGGCGTCTCTGTTTGCGCCACCTTCGGTAGAATGCGACCAAAGCCGTTAACCCGACGGCGACAACTTCCGCAATCCAGGCTTTGCCTCTTCCCGAATCGATGCTCTGACTGCCGCCTGCCCAACGGAGGTCTGATGGAGCGTCGAGATTATGTGCGTCAGTCCTGCGGGTCGAACTCGCTGATCCTCCTGTTCGGCTGCTATTTCTGCGGCTGGATCTGCGACTGGAGTCCAAGGGGCATAAGGCTGCTTCTCGCTGACGACCTCAGGCTCGATGCAGCCGAACATTTCATCATGTACAGCGACCGTTTCGATGTCCTGCACGCCGAAGTCGTCTGGCGCAGGGACGACCTTGTCGGCGCCCGCATCCACAATTGGCGAACGGCGGCAGCGCGCAATCTCCTCGGTCCACGCGTCTCTCACAGAACGCAAGCGGATGACGAGGCGGCCGGTCGGCGGTCTTCTCCCGCTGAAGCGAAAAACCCCGCCACGCTGCCGTGACGGGGTCCCGAAGCCTTGGATCTCCGCTGGCCGCTCAGGCGCGGGCCACTTCCTTTACCCAGCCATGCGTGTCGGCAACAGAGCCGCGCTGGATGCCGGTCAGCTGGGTGCGCAGCTTTTCGGTTTCCATGCCGGTGCCGGCATTGCCGATGACGAATTCACCGCCGGGATGCCGTACGGTGCCGATTGCGGCCACAACAGCTGCCGTGCCGCAGGCAAAGGCCTCGCGCAGCTTGCCGCTCTTGGCATCGGCCGTCCATTCGTCGAAGGAATACGGGCGTTCGATGACATCAAGGCCATTGTCGCTTGCAAGCGTGATGATCGAATTGCGCGTGATGCCCGGCAGGATCGTGCCAGACAGGGGCGGTGTCACGACCGTGCCGTCATCCATGACGAAAAAGACGTTCATGCCGCCGAGTTCCTCGATCCACTTGTGTTCGGCGGCGTCGAGGAAAACGACCTGGTCGCATCCGCGGCTCGCCGCTTCCTTCTGGGCAAGCAGGCTGGCTGCATAATTGCCGCCGCATTTGGCCGCTCCCGTGCCGCCCGGCGCCGCACGCGTATAGTGTTCGCTGACCCAGAGAGTGACCGGCTTGCTGCCACCCTTGAAGTAAGGTCCGACCGGCGAGGCGATGACGCAGAAAATGTATTCGCGCGAGGGGCGAACGCCGAGAAAGGCTTCGCTCGCAAACATGAAGGGACGCAGGTAAAGGCTGCCTTCGCCTTCCGGAACCCATTTGGCATCGATTTTCACCAGTTCCTCGACCGCCTTGAGGAAAAGCTCCTCCGGCACGTCGGGCATCGCCATGCGCTCGGCCGACCTGTTGAAGCGACGGGCGTTTTCTTCGGGGCGGAAAAGCGTGATGCGCCCGTCCGCTCCCTTGTAGGCCTTCATGCCTTCGAAGATTTCCTGGGCGTAATGCAGTACGCTTGCGGCCGGATCGATCTGGAAAGGCTTGCGGGCTGAGACCTCCGGGCTGTGCCAGCCCTTGTCGACATGCCAATGCACCACCGCCATATGGTCGGTGAACAGCGTTCCGAAGCCCAGGTTTTCGAAAGCCGACAGCCGCTCGGCCTCCGGCATGGGCGAGGCATTCGGGACGATCTGGAAGTCGAGGAGTGCGGTATTCGTGGTCATGGAGAGCCTGTGCCTGAGCTGTTCACGGTTTCGCTGGCCGCGCTCGGATGGACGGCCGCGGCGCTCTCGTCGTTTGTGCGGTTTGATCGGGAATTGTCAACAGAAACCGTGCTTCTGCGATGCAGCAAAACGCTTGAGCCTCAAGGCCGGCAGGCTGTTCAGCCCGTGATGAGCCCGAACAGGAACCAAAGGCCGGCGAGTGAAATGGCGGCACCAAGCGCCTGGACCAGCCGCCCACCGCCCATCGGCTTGAGCGTGGCACCGATCGTTATGCCGATGATGTGGATGACGCCGGTGGAGACGACGAAACCGACGGTGAACGCGGCGGGGTCGCTGGCCCGGGGGGCAAGGACGCCATGCGGATAGCCATGTAAAAGGGCGAAGGCTGAAATCAACACCAGTGCGGCCCATTCGGGCGCCCGCCAGGCCGCAGCGATCGCGCCGCCGAGAACGATGACGGAAACGGCAATCCCGTATTCAATCGGCTGGTCTGGCAGAACGCCGGTCATTCCGATGATCCCGCCGGCGCACATGATCATCGGGAAGGTTGCTGGCAGCGTCCAGACCGAGCGCCCGCCCATTTGCGCACCCCAAAGGCCGACCGCCAGCATGGCAAGCAGATGGTCGAAACCGGCGAGCGGATGCCCGAAACCCGCACCGAAACCTCCAAGCGGCCCGTCCATGACATGGGCACTGGCCGGCATGGCGGAGAAAAGCGCGAGCAGAAATGCAGGAAGTCCGAGACGGGCGAGGGGATGGCGCATGGGAATATCCAATGGTGATGCGATTGTGCAGTCTATCCGCGCCGATCGCGGCAGAAAAGCGCCGCAGCCCGGAGGATGGTCCCCTGATGTGCATCAGCCAAAGATCGCCCGATCCTGTTCCACAGCATCCTGCAGAAATTGCACGACCGCTCGAACCCGCACAAGTTCGCGGGCGCTTTCGTGGAATGTCGTCCAGTAGGCGCGCCGGATTGTGATGTCTGGCATCACCCGCACGAGGCTATCGTGCTGGCGCGCGATATAGCTGTGAAGGATGCCGATGCCGGCCCCGGCCAGCACCGCTTCGGTCTGGCCGATCGCCGAGGAAATCTCGAAGCCTGCATTCCAGTCGCGCATCACCTCGCCGGTGAAGTTGAGCGACGGGGTAAAGATCAGGTCCTCGACATAACCGATCCGGCGGTGTGCCTTCAGCGCCTCCGGGCTTGCTGGAAGCCCGTTCGTTTCGGCATAGGATTTCGAGGCATAGAGCCCGAGCGTGTAATCGACGAGTTTCGACGAGACGAGCCGTCCCTGCTCCGGACGTTCCAGTGTCACCGCGATATCGGCCTCTCGCTGCGACAGCGAAAAGGAACGCGGCACCGGCACGAGCTGGATCTTGAGTTCCGGATGCCGCTCGATCAACGCCCCAAGGCGCGAGGCAAGAAAAAAGACACCGAAACCATCGGGTGCGCCGATGCGCACAGTGCCCGCCACTTGCGTATCGGTTCGCCCCAGCCGGGCCTGCACCTCCAGCATTTCCGTTTCCATGCGCTCGGCGGAAGAAAGAAAAGCCTCGCCCTCGGCGGTCAGCTCGCAGCCATTGGTGCGGCGGATGAAGAGCCGTGTCTTCAAGGCTGTTTCCAGCGCCGTCAGGCGGCGCGAGAGCGTGGCATGATTGAGCCCCAGACGGCGCGAGGCGGCCAGGATCTGGCCGGTTCGCGCGACGGCCAGAAAGATGCGAACGTCATCCCAGTTCATGGCAAGGCATCCTCAATTGCAAGGGGCCGGGCATCAGATGTCGAAATCCTGCATGCCACTGCCCAGACCGAGCATCTCCAATCGCTTGTCGAAGTCGCCGGCGATATCCGAGAGCTTCAGTGTCGCGAAACGCGAGAGCAGCACGGCCTCCGCCTCCCGTCGCGCATCTTCCAGTGCCTCGTTGACCGAGATCTCGACGAGGCAGCCCGCATGGTCGGATGCGCTGACGAGACAGAAGAGTTCCGGCCGCTCAAGCGCCTCGTAGACATCAAGCAGGCTGATCTGATCCAGGCTCCTGGTGAGTTTCCATCCGCCGCCATGCCCCTTCTCGGATTGCACATAGCCGCGCTCGCGCAAGCCCGCCATCGTCCGACGCACGACGACGGGATTGGTGTTGAGCATCCGGGCGATCACCTCGGAGGTCGCCGCTTCCTTCCGGCGCCCGAGATGGATCAGCACATGCAGCATACGGGAAAGGCGGCTATCCCCGCGCATCGGCATTCCTCCATTGGGACATGATCCGTAGCGCAGCACGCGTCATGCAACAAGTCGAGTGGCATGACTTGACGCCGCGCTTCACGTAACTTAACAAGATACATAACATTAAAAGTTACATGAGGTCTCGCATGAAGTACGATGCTGTCGTCGTGGGTGGAAGTTTCGCCGGTCTCTCGGCTGTCATGCAGCTCACCCGCGCCCGCCGCAAGGTTCTGCTGATCGATGCGGCGCTCCCGCGCAATCGCTTTGCGCAAGCCTCGCATGGCTTCCTCGGACAGGACGGAGTGGCGCCATCAGAAATCCGCCGCCGGGCTCTGGAGCAGCTTGCCCGCTATCCGAACTTTGCCCTTTTGGAAGGGGAGGCGCAGCGTGCCGAGCGCTCCCTCGGCGGGTTCAGGGTCGAAATGGCTGACGGCCGTGTCGCCGAGGCGCAGGTCCTCGTGCTCGCCCTTGGCGTCACCGATACCCTGCCGTCGATCCCGGGACTTGCCGAGCGCTGGGGCCGCACGGTCCTCCATTGCCCCTATTGCCATGGCTACGAAATCGGCGGGCGCGCGATCGGCATCCTTGCCTCGTCACCGCTCGCGGCCCATCAGGGCGGGCTTCTGCCGGATTGGGGCCCGACCACCATGTTCGTTGAGCCCGGCGTCACGTTCGACGAAGAGCAGCAGGCCATGCTGGTCGCCCGTGGCGTCACGATGGAGACGGAACGCGTGGTTGAACTGGTCGGCGAGGGACAGGGGCTGGAAGCCGTACGGCTGGCGGACGGCCGGATCGTGGAAGTGCATGCCCTCTTCGCCCAATCGAAAGTGTCCATCGCCTCGCCGCTGGCATCCCAACTCGACCTGGAACTGGAGGAGGGGCCCCAAGGCTTTCATATCAAGGTCGAGATGGGCTGCACCAGCATGGCGGGCGTTTTCGCCGCCGGCGACGCGGCAACTCCCATGCACAATGCCACGCTCGCCAGCGCGTCCGGCGTCATGGCTGGGGTTTCCGCCCATCGCGCATTGATGGAGGCGTCCCTGTGGGCGTGAAATCGACCGATTGCTTTAATCTGCGCACAACGGATGCGGAAATCATCGCGTTGATTTGTGAAAATCAAAGCGCATACTACCTCCACAACAATTCAGGAGGAAACCCATGTACCAGGTAGGTCATTTTATCGGCGGCAAGCACGTTGCTGGCACCTCGGGCCGCAAGCAGCCCATCTACAATCCGGCAACCGGCGAAGTGCAGGGCGAAGTCTCGCTCGCCAGCGCCGACGAGCTGAACGCCGCCGTTGAGAACGCCAAGGCCGCTCAGGCAAAGTGGGCCGCCACCAACCCGCAGCGCCGGGCCCGCGTCTTCATGAAGTTCGTCGCCCTTTTGAACGACAACATGGATGCGCTGGCGGAAATCCTGTCGCGCGAACACGGCAAGACCATTGAAGACGCCAAGGGCGACATCATCCGCGGCCTGGAAGTCTGCGAATTCGTCATCGGTATTCCGCATCTGTCGAAGAGCGAGTTCACCGAGGGGGCCGGCCCGAACATCGACATGTATTCAATTCGGCAAGCGGTTGGCATCGGCGCCGGCATCACGCCGTTCAACTTCCCGGCGATGATCCCGATGTGGATGTTTGCCCCGGCCATCGCCTGCGGCAATGCCTTCATCCTGAAGCCGTCGGAGCGCGATCCGTCCGTTCCGATCCGCCTCGCCGAACTGATGATCGAGGCAGGCCTTCCCGCCGGCATTCTCAACGTCGTCAATGGCGACAAGTCGGCCGTCGATGGCATTCTCACCCACCCGGACGTCTCAGCCGTCTCCTTCGTCGGCTCGACTCCGATTGCCCGCTACGTCTATGGCACGGCTGCAATGAACGGCAAGCGCGCCCAGTGCTTCGGCGGCGCCAAGAACCACATGATCATCATGCCGGACGCCGATCTCGACCAGGCCGCCCAGGCTCTGATGGGCGCAGGTTACGGCTCGGCCGGCGAACGCTGCATGGCAATCTCCGTGGCTGTTCCGGTCGGCGAGGAAACCGCCAATCGCCTGATCGAAAAGCTGACCCCGATGGTCGAATCCCTGCGCATCGGCCCCTACACCGATGACAAGGCCGATCTTGGCCCCGTCATCACCAAGGAAGCCCAGGCGCGCATCCGTGGTCTGATCGACAGTGGCGTCGAAGCCGGCGCCAAGCTCGTCGTCGATGGCCGCGATTTCAAGCTGCAGGGTTACGAGAACGGTTACTTCGTCGGCGGCTGCCTGTTCGACAACGTCACGCCCGATATGGACATCTACAAGACCGAAATCTTCGGCCCTGTCCTCTCGGTTGTCCGCGCCAAGACCTATGAGGAAGCCCTCGACCTGCCGATGAAGCACGAATACGGCAACGGCGTCGCGATCTACACCCGCGACGGTGACGCCGCCCGCGATTTCGCTTCGCGCATCAACATCGGCATGGTCGGCATCAACGTGCCGATCCCGGTTCCGCTCGCCTACCACTCATTCGGCGGCTGGAAGTCCTCGTCCTTCGGTGACCTCAACCAGCATGGCACGGACTCGATCAAGTTCTGGACCCGCACCAAGACGGTCACCAGCCGTTGGCCGTCGGGCATCAAGGACGGCGCCGAATTCGTCATGCCGACCATGAAATAAGCAGCAACAGCGCTGGCTCTGAATTGCGCCACCCGGTCGAAAGACCGGGTGGCGATTTTGTTTGTGCGGGGAACCTCACCACGCCTCCTGCACCCATGGCCAGATCGACTTCGAGAGTGTCGCAACGCACTTGAGTGCGCGGATGTCTCGTGATCAATGTTCAGGCGCGTGTCGCCGGGGATAGCGGCGTGCTCGATTTGATTTCACGAAGGACATTTCATGCAACAGGCAGTTTTCGGGCGAGCGAATGCTTTGCGTCGCGGCGAGTTTCGCGGCAGCGCCGGTGAGTATTTCGGCATCTGGATCGTCAATATCCTGCTCACCATCATCACGCTGGGCATTTATTCGGCCTGGGCAAAAGTGCGTCGAAACCGCTATTTCTACGGCAACTCCTTCGTCGATGGCCATTCCTTCGACTACCACGCCCGCGGCCTGCAGATCTTCATCGGCCGCGCAATCGTCTTCGGCTATATCATCGCCTACAATGTGCTTCTGACGATCAGCCCGATCGCCGGCGGCATCCTGACCCTGCTGATGTTCTTCCTCCTGCCCTGGATCGTCATGCGCAGTCTGCGTTTCAACGCGCGGGTCACGAGCTACCGCAACATCCGCTTCGACTTTGTCGGCAAGACCTGGGCTGCATTTGTCGCGATCATCTTCGGTGGCTTGATCGCCTTCTTCTCGCTCGGCATCCTTGCGCCTTTCGCCAGCCGCTGGCTCTATCGCTACATCTTCAACAACCTGCGCTACGGGGGCCGCGCCTTTGAGACCGACCCGAAAATCGGCGCGCTCTATCGCGTCTGGCTGCCGGCCTTCCTGCTGATGGTAGTGGGTGCAGCCGTCGCCGGCCTTCTCGGCGTGATGGCCTATTACAGCGTGGTGGAAGGCGCCGATGCGAGCACGGATCCGGAAATGCATCTTCTTCTCGGTATCTACGGAGCACTGGTCCCCGCGCTCGTTTTGTGGGGCGTGGCCGCGATTTTCTACCGCATCGGGGTCCGCAACGTGGTGATGAACGCCACCCGCTTCGACGCCCGCCATACCCTGTTCTCCGATCTCGGCCGGCTGCGCTACTTCTGGATCGTCATTTCGAATCTCGTTGTCACGGTCCTCACCCTCAGCCTCATGCGCCCCTGGGCAGCCGTACGCGAGCACCGCTATGTGATCGAGCATTCCGGCATCGTGGTCGATGGCGAGCTTGGCGAAGTGGTAGCCTCCATGCAGAATTCCGGCTCGGCCGTGACGGCCGAATATCTCGATCTCGAAGGGTTCGACTTTGGCTTCTGACACCAAGCCTATCGCCTCCGGCCGCTGGCATCCGCCGGGCTCGAGCCGCGCGGAGCCGGCAATCTTGCTGGGGGAGGGCAAGACGCTTTATGTCCGGCTGGCGGCAGGGGGCGATCCGGTCTCTGTCGGAGACATGGCCCGCATGGAGATATCCGCAAGGGTCGGTCGCATCCCCCGCAGGATCAGCTTTGTCGATGGTTCCTTGTTCGAGACCGAAGACAACGACGCCGTGGATCTCTGGCTGAAACGACAGGGGAAAAGCGGCTTTGTCCACGAACTCGAACGCTTTCACCCGCGTTTGCTTGCATTCGTGCTCGCCGTCTTCCTGTTCGCAGGTCTGATCTACCGTTATGCGGTACCGGCGCTGGTCGAACTTGCCGTGCTGGTCACACCGCCGGCGGTGACCCATTGGATGGCAAGCGGCACCTTGCTCTCGCTTGATCAGGCGGTTTTTGACGACAGCACGCTGCCGGATGCCCGGCAGGCCGAAATCCGCGCGGCCTTCAACGGCATGGCCGATCACGCGTCGCGCGGGCGCGCGGGCTACAATCTGAATTTCCGCCATGGCGGTGTCATCGGCCCCAATGCCTTCGCATTGCCGGATGGCACGCTCGTCATCACCGATGAACTCATCGAACTGGTGGATGGCGATCTGGATATGATCATCGGGGTGCTGGCGCATGAGATCGGCCATGTCGAGCGGGATCATTCGCTGCGCCAGCTCTATCGTGCCGCCGGTATGGCCGGGTTGATCATGCTGATCGCGGGCGATGTTGGCGCCGCCGGCGAGGATATCCTGACCAATGGTGCAGCCCTGATGACGCTCTCGCACTCGCGCGACGCGGAAAGCGAGGCGGACCGTATTTCGGTCGAGCTTATGGCGAAGGCGGGACGCGACCCGCGGGCTATTGGCAAGTTCTTTGCGCAACTGGAGGAAAAGCTCGGTACCGGCGGGGATTCGTCATTTCTGTCCACCCATCCGGGCACGGCCGAGCGGCGCAAGGCAATCGACGATCACGCCCGGTCTGTCGGATCAGGCGGGTCCTAGTCGCCAGCATCGGATAAACCGAGACGACGATATGGTGTCCTGAAATGCGAGAAGGGCGGTCGAGACCGCCCCCTTCTGCTGTTTTTTCTCTTGCCGGACGCTTACTGCGTCGGGCCTTCGTTCAGGCCGACCTTGTCCACCAGTTCCGAAGCCGTCTTGCGGTTTGCCGCGATGTCGACGAGCGGCAGCGTATCGGCCTTGATCGCGCCGAAACCGGTGACAATGTCGGAGGCCTTGGCCTTCGGGCCGACCGGATATTCGAAGACCTGTTCGGCATAGATGGTCTGTGCTTCGTCCGAGGCCAGGAATTCCATCAGCTTGACGGCATTGTCCTTGTTCGGAGCATTCTTGGTCAGCGCCATGCCGGAAATGTTGACATGGGTACCGCGATCAGCGGCATTCGGGAAGAGAACCTTGACGGACTTGGCCCATTCCTTCTCTTCCGGCTCCTTTTCGTTGGTCTGCATCAGGCCGAGATAATAGGTGTTGGCGAGGCCGAGATCGCACTCGCCGGCATGGATCGCCTTGGCCTGGGCGCGGTCGTTGCCATCAGGCTTCTTGACGAGGTTCTGCTTCAGGCCCGCCAGCCACTTCTCGGTGTAGTCAGCACCGTGATGGGCGACCATCGAAGCGAAAAGGCCGATATTGTAGGAGTGCTGGCCGTCACGCATGCAGATGCGGCCCTTCCACTTCGGATCGGCGAGCTCTTCATAGGTGATCGCATCTTCGGAGACGCGGTCCTTGGAGGCGTAGAGAACACGACCACGGGTCGTCAGGCCGAACCAGTTGCCATCGGTATCGCGATACTGGGCCGGAATCTGGCTGTTGATGTCGTCGTCGTTCAGCGGCTGTGTCACGCCGCCGTCCTTGGCTTCCGTGAGCCGCGCAATATCGACCGTCAGGATGACGTCGGCAGGGGAGTTGGCGCCTTCGGCCGTGATGCGCTCGACGAGGCCCTTGTCGAGGAAGAGCACGTTCGTCTTGATGCCCGTTTCCTTGGTGAAGGCATCCATGAGCGGCTGGATCAGCTCCGGCTGGCGGTAGGAATAGATGTTGACTTCACCTTCGGCGAAGGCGGCACCGGCCGAAAGGGCGAGCGCCGAAACGGCGCCGAGTGCGAGTGCGCGAGCATGGGTCATGTAGGGCCTCCTGGTCATGATTGTTGAGGCGCATATTCATGAATTGAGATAAGCTGTCAATTGCACTCGACTTTAATCACAAACACGTGAGGTCAGAACTTGAGTATTTTGGAATTGTTCAAAACTGCAAAAGCGGCTATATAAGGCCAACAAAACAGAGGAATCGTGCATGCGTTTGACAAAGCAGACAAATTACGCCGTGCGCATGCTGATGTACTGCGCCGCCAATTCCGAACAGTTGAGCCGCATCCCGGAGATTGCGCGCGCTTATGGGGTATCCGAGCTCTTCCTCTTCAAGATCCTGCAGCCCCTCAACAAGGCCGGTCTGGTCGAGACGGTGCGTGGCCGAAACGGTGGCGTGCGCCTCGGGCGCCCCGCCGAGAAGATCACGCTGTTCGATGTGGTCAAGGTCACCGAGGACAGCTTCGCCATGGCAGAATGTTTCGAGGACGACGGTGACGTCGATTGTCCGCTGATCGACAGCTGCGGGCTGAACTCCGCTCTGCGCAAGGCGCTGAATGCATTCTTCGACGTGCTCTCGCAATACACGATCGACGATCTGGTCAAGGCGCGCCCGCAGATCAATTTCCTGCTGGGCATAGACGATCTGGAGCCGCGCAATGTGAGGCGCGCCCCGGCCGCCTGACAAAGCAACAGTCGAAACCTGGATCAACCCGCCGCAAGGCGGGTTTTTTCGTTGCGAGACAAGCGTTTGCCCCCGCCTTGCGTCCCTCCGCCGCTATGCTACGCTTACGTCCACGGCAATATAAGTCTGCTTAATGGCGTCACGGCTGAATTGCCGTGCTGCCGGGGTCTCTGGGGAGAGAGCATGTACGACTACGTGATCATCGGCGGCGGCTCGGCAGGTTCGGTGCTGGCGGCGCGCCTGAGTGAGGATCCGTCCGTCACTGTCTGCCTGCTGGAAGCCGGAGGACGCGGAGACGGCATCTTCGCCCGCGTGCCGATGGCAGCTGCAGCCGTCATTCCGGGCTATGTCAAAAGCGGCAACTGGCGCTTCTCGACTGTCCCGCAGCCGGGCCTCAATGGTCGCAGGGGCTACCAGCCGCGGGGGCGGGGTCTTGGCGGCTCGAGCCTCGTCAATGCCATGCTCTATGTGCGCGGCAACAGTCGCGACTACGACGACTGGGCCGCACTCGGCTGCGACGGCTGGTCCTGGGATGATGTGCTGCCCTGGTTTCGAAAGTCGGAGGACAATATTCGCGGTGCAGACGATCTGCATGGGCGCGGTGGTCCGCTGCAGGTCTGCGATCAGAACTGGACGCGCCCGATCAACCAGGCCTTCCTCAAGGCCTGCGAACAGAACGGCCATCGGCAGAACGAGGATTTCAACGGTCCGCAACAGGACGGGGCCGGCGTCTACCAGGCGACGCAATTCTGGAACGGACCGAAGCGCGGCGAGCGATGCTCGGCAGCCGCAGCCTATCTGCATGACGTGATGATGCGGCGCAATCTGACAGTGGTTACCGAGGCGCATGTCTCGCGCATCATTGTCGAGCGGGGCAGGGCGGTCGGCGTCGCCTATCGTCTGGGCAAGGAAGATCGTGTCGTCCGGGCGAGCCGGGAAGTCTTGCTGTCGGCGGGCGCCCTGCAATCACCGCAGATCCTGATGCTCTCGGGCATCGGCCCGGCAGAACATCTCAAATCGCACGGCATTTCTGTCGTGCTCGATTGCCCGGACGTGGGAGCCAACCTGCAGGATCATCTCGATTATACGATGATCTTCCGCTCGCCGGACACCGATATGTTCGGCATGGGCATCATGGCGACGGGCGACCTGATCCGGGCCGCGAACGAATGGCGCACCGAGCGCATGGGACATTTGCGGTCGACCTGCGCGGAATCAGGCGCCTTCCTGAAAACCGATTCGGCTCTCGACCGGCCGGACATCCAGCTGCATTTCGTCGTCGCCATGGTCGACGACCACGCGCGCAAGATGCATTGGGGGCATGGTTATTCCTGCCATGTCTGCGTGCTGCGCCCTCATTCCCGCGGCACCGTGCGGCTGGCGAGTGCCGATCCCTATGCGGCCCCGCTCATCGACCCCGCCTTTCTGTCTGACCCGCGCGACCTCGTGTCCCTGCGCAAGGGCGCGCGCATGATGTCGGACATCATGGACGCCCCGGCACTTAACAAGTATCGTGGAGAGGAACTCTATCCCGCCGGCGAGTCCGACATGGAACTCGACGCCGCCATCCGTGCCCGGGCCGACACGATCTACCACCCCGTCGGCACCTGCCGCATGGGCTCCGATGATCGTGCGGTCGTCGATCCGACCCTGAAGGTGATGGGCATCGAGGGGCTGCGCATTGTCGACGCTTCCGTCATGCCGCGCCTGATCGGCGGCAATACCAATGCCCCGGTCATCATGATGGCGGAGAAGATCGCGGCAGCCATTCGGGCAGAAAGACTGCCGGCCAGGAATCGGACGGCGGCCAGAGACGCGACGTCCAGCGAGAGCGGATTGCATTTCGCCTGAACCTTCCTATTGTCACGGCCCTTGGGTGAGGGTGCTTGAAGAGGAAGAGAATGCCGCAAGAAAATGGGCCAGCCGCTCTGCAGGCCATCATCGTCATGGGCGTCAGCGGCTGCGGCAAGTCCTCGGTGGGCGCGGCGCTGGCGTCGCGGCTTGGATTGCCCTTCATCGAGGGCGATGCACTGCATCCTGCGAGCAATGTCGAGAAGATGGCCGAGGGAACGCCGCTGACCGATGAGGATCGCTGGCCCTGGCTGAGTGTGATCGGCAAGCGCATGGCAGACGCCTTGTCGCGCGGCGAGGGGATCGTCGTCTCCTGTTCGGCGCTGAAGAAGATCTACCGCGACCACCTGCGCGCCGCGACAGGCGGACGCCTCGCCTTTGTCTATCTCGAGGGATCGCGCGATCTCCTCAATCAGCGCATGGGAGCCAGGACAGGTCATTTCATGCCGCTTGGCCTGCTCGAGAGCCAGCTGGCCACACTTGAAGTGCCGACGGGGGAAGCGGGCGTGCTGACGGTCTCCATCGATCAGGCGCTCGGCGCTATCGTCTCCGAGGCCCTTGATGGTCTGGCACAACAGGTGGCGCCGGATCAGGGCTGAGACGACCCGCTCCGGCGCCTTCCCGAAAACTCACGCTTTCAAGGCTGCAGCATAATCGCTGGCATAGGTGGCAAGCGAACGAGCGGCTTTGCCCGTCAGCGTTTCGACATCCTGCGTCACTGAAGCCGTCCAGCCTTCGCGCACGGGATGGAAGATCGAGGCAAGGAAGCCGGCATAGTCGGCGGGCACACCAGCACCCGTCAATATGCCGATAAAGGCGTCGTCGCTGATGGCGCTGTAGGTTACGGGCCTGCCGATAGCGCCGGAGAGGATCGTGGCAGCATCTGCATAGCCGAGGGCTTCCGGGCCGGTGAGGTTGAAGGCCCGGCCGTCGAACTGGCTTGAGGTCAGGGCAGCCGCCGCACTATCGGCAATGTCACGGGCATCGATGAAGCTCGATTTGCCGTTGACGGCCGGAAGCGCGATCTGGCCGTGGCCGATGCCGGCTTTCCAGAAAGTGTGGAAATTGTCCGAGAACCAGTTCGGACGCAGGATGACATAGGGCACGCCGGACTTCTCGATGAGGATCTCGATCTGGCGATAGGGGATGCTGTCATCGGCATCGACGCCCAGGACGCTCTGGAAGACGATCTTCACCTTGCGGGCAATCGCGGCCTCGACGACCGGTAGAAGCAGGTCTTTCACCGCCACGCTACCGCCCGGCAGCATGATATAGGCGCGATCGATGCCGTCAAAAGCATGCGCAAAACTGGAAGGGTCGGCAAGATCGAAAGCGACGCCTTCAGCGCCATTGACCGCCTTGCCCGAGCGGCTGGCCGCCTTGACCGTCTCGCCCTTGGCGATGAGTGTCTTGACGAGATGGTTGCCTACATTGCCAGTGGCGCCCAATACGAGAATTTTCTTCGACATCTTGCTGTCCCTCAATTCGCTGAGTGCAGGTTTCATTTGGAAACCAGCTTACGAATTGATATATACGCACTCAGAGAAATCGGGAAAGAAGGCACTTTCAGGTCACATGGTTTCCCTTCGGAAACCGCATGTCCCCTTGGGGGGACCCCATGAGTGCCGCAGGAGCAACGGATATGCAGTTTGGCTATGACGTCTATCAGGAGAATTGCCCGACACGGCATGTGCTGGACCGGCTCGGCGACAAATGGGCGCTGCTGATCCTCGACCGGCTGGAAGGCGAGCCGGTGCGTTTCAATCACCTGCGGCGGGACATTACCGGCATTTCGCAGAAGGTCCTGTCCCAGACCCTGAAGAAGCTGGAACGGGACGGCCTGATATCACGCACAGTGTTTCCAACTGTGCCGGTCACGGTGGAATATGCGCTGACGCCGCTCGGGCGCACGCTGGGGGAAACGGTCAACCTGCTGGCCCACTGGGCCGAAAAGCACATGGATACGGTGCTAGCCGCGCAGCAGGCCTATGATGCACGCAAGCCGTAAGCGCTGACTAACCCTCATGGCCCATCAGCGGACTGTATAGTTCGGGGCGACGATCGCGAAACAGGCCCCAGCTGGCGCGCTGCCGGGCGATGCCGTCCAGATCGAAAGTCGCCGTCAGCACGGTCTCGGTCTCCCGGTCTGCCGTCGCCACGATTGCGCCGGTCTGGTCGCAGATGAAGGACGAGCCGTAAAAGGTGAGCGAGGTCCCCTTGCGGCCATCTTCCTTGCCGATGCGGTTCGACGCGATGACCGGCATGATGTTCGCGGCCGCATGGCCCTGCATCACACGCTGCCAGTGCCCACTGCTGTCGAGGCTCGCATCCTGCGGCTCCGAGCCGATTGCGGTCGGATAGAAAAGCAGCTCCGCCCCCTGCAGCGCCATGGCGCGCGCCGCTTCCGGGAACCACTGGTCCCAGCAGATGCCGACGCCGATCGCCGCATGCCGCGTTTCCCAGACCTCGAAACCGGTGTCGCCGGGCGAGAAGTAGAACTTCTCGGTATAGCCGGGACCGTCAGGAATGTGGCTCTTGCGATAGATGCCGAGCACCTCGCCGGTGGCATCCACGATGGCGACACTGTTGAAGAAGGTCTGCCCCGCCTTTTCAAAGAAGCTGACGGGGATCACCACATCAAGTTCTTCGGCAAGTGCTGCGAAGTGCTCGATCAGCGCATTGTCATGCGCAGGCTTGGCCAGATCGAAGAATTCCGCAATCTGGTCCTGGCAGAAATAGGGCGTTTCGAACAGCTCCTGGATCAGCACGATCTGCGCGCCTTGGGCGGCTGCCTCGCGCACGAGCTTCTCGGCCCGAGCGATGTTGCCGGGAAGATCCCAGCTGCAGGCCATCTGGGTCGCAGCGACGGTGACTGTGCGGGCCATCTCTTCTCTCCTCAAACGCCGAGCTTGTCGCGCAAACCGTAGTACCAGGCACCGAGCGCCGTGAACGGCACGCGGAACATGCGGCCGCCCGGGAAGGGATAGGCCTGCAGCGACGACCAGACGTCGAAGCGGCTCATCTGGCCATGCACGGCCTCGCCCAGGATCTTGCCGAGCAGATGCGTGGTCGTCACCCCATGGCCGCTGTCGCCATGCGAGAAGTAGACCGTGTCGGAAAGCTTGCCCATATGCGGGATGCGCGTCAGCGTCAGTGCGAAATTGCCGCTCCAGGCAAAATCGATCTTGACGTCCTTCAGCTGCGGGAAGGTTTTCAGCATGTTCGGCCGGATCACGCCGGTCAGGTTTTTCGGGTCCTGGCCGCCATAGCCGATGCCGCCGCCATAGAGCAGGCGGTTGTCGGCCGTTCGACGGTAATAATCGAGGACGTAATTGGCATCCTCGACACAGTAATTCGCCGGCAACAGCTCCTCGATCATCTTTGCATCCAGCGGTTCGGTCGCCATGACCTGGCTGGAGACCGGCATCATTTTCTCGGTCACCTTCGGCGCAATGCCGGCCATATAGGCATTGCCGCAGACCAGGATGTGCTTGGCCTTGACGATCCCGCCTTCAGTGCAGACGAAAGGCTGCGGGCCGGTGTCGAGATGCACGACCTTCGAGTTCTCGAAGATCTTCGCGCCCAGGCTTTCGGCTGCAGCCGCCTCGCCGAGCACGAGATCGAGCGGATGCATATGGCCGCCGTGACGGTCGATCATGCCGCCGACATAACGGTCGGTCCTGGCATATTTCGCCACCTCCGGCTTGGACACCATTTCCAGACCGTCATGGCCATGCTTCATCCAGTGCGCCCGGACCTCCGCCATCTCCTTCACCTGCTTGTCGGTGAAAGCCGCGAAGAAGCCGCCCTCGACGAGATCGCATTCGATCCCGTATTTGGCGACGCGCTCGCGAATGATCCGGCCACCTTCGAGCGACATCTCGCCCAGCCGATCCGCCCGGTCCTGACCATAGCGTTTGGCGATTGTTTCGAGATCGCGGCTATAGCCGTTTACGATCTGCCCGCCATTGCGGCCCGATGCACCGAAACCGATGCGATCGGCTTCGAGCACGATGACGGCATAGCCCTTTTCCGAAAGCTCGAGCGCTGCCGAGATGCCGGTAAAGCCGGCGCCGATGACGCAGACATCGGCCGTGTGTTCGCCGTCCAGCGACGGGCGCACGCGCTTGTCACGGGCAGAGGCCGCATAATAGGAGGCCGCATGGCCGGGATTGGGTCCGATCGACTTGTTCATGGGGATCACCTCATACGGTCCGGATATAGGCGTCGTATTCGACGTCGGTCACACGCAATGAAAACTCAGAGAGTTCCTGATATTTGCAGGCGGAATAGAGGCTTCTGTATTTAGGTCCAAGCGCCGCATAGGCGAAGCTCGACTTGGTGAAGCGCTGCAGCGCATAGTCCCAGTTCGTCGGCAGGGGTTCGTGATTCACCGCGTGTTCGTCACCGGTGATGGCACCACCCGGCGAAAGCTTTTCCTTCATGCCGGCAAGTGCCGCAGAGAGGATCATCGCCAGGACGAGATAGGGATTTGTGTCGGAGCCAGCGACGCGATGCTCGATGCGGGTGGCCGGCCTGGAAGCGGTGATGACACGCACAGCCGCCGAGCGGTTGTCTATGCCCCAGGACGCATAGGTCGGAGCATGCTCGGACGGCCGCAGGCGGCGATAGGAATTCTGGTGCGGCGCAAAGATCGCCATGCTCTCGCCCATGTTTTCCAGAAGCCCGCCGACCGAGTGGAACAGCGCATCTGACGGTCCATCCTTGCCGACGTAGATGTTCTCGCCCTTGTCGTTCAGGATCGAGAAGTGCACATGCATGCCGCTGCCGGCCTGCATGCCATAGGGCTTGGCCATGAAAGTCGCATCGAGGTCGTTGGCGCGAGCGACGCCCTTGACGATGCGCTTGAGCAATACCGCATAGTCGGCGGCCGCCAGCGCATCCGGCACATGGTTGAGGTTGATTTCGTACTGGCCAGGGCCGTTTTCGCGCAGCGTTGTATCCGCGGGCACATTCTGCGCGCGTGCGGCGGTCGAAATGCCGTGGAAGACCTCTTCAAAGTCCTGCAGTTCGGAGATCGACAGCACCTGCGTCTGGCCTGTATGCCAGCGGCCGTCACGGGTGTTCGGCGGGCGCACCGGGTCGAGTGCCGACCGCACCGGGTCGATCAGGTAAAATTCGAGTTCGGTCGCGACGACGGGCGTCAGCTTGGCCGCCTTGAAGCGATCGAGCACATGGCCGAGCACCTGGCGCGGGTCGGCATAGAAGCTCTCGCCTTCCTGGGTGTGCATCTGGAGGAGGACCTGCGCGGTGGGGCGCGAAAGCCAGGTGACGCGGGACAAAGTGCCGGGGACGGGAAAGCAGATGCCGTCGGGATCGCCGGTGCCTTCGGCAAGCCCTGCGGCGTTGACGTCGCGGCCCCAGACGTCGAGCGCATAAACCGAGCGCGGCATCGCCATGCCCTTGGTCAAGACGTCGATGGCGCGCTCGCGCGGGATCCATTTGCCACGGGGCACGCCGTTCACGTCAATGACGAAGGCTTCAAGTACTTCAATATCGGGATTTGCCGCGAAGAATTCGCGGGCCTGTTCGGCCATGTCCATGGGTCACCGTGTGCTGATGTCGTTCGGGTTCGAAGCACGCTGTAAAGCGCGAGCAGATGCCTGTCCGCTAACGGTAGACACTTTTCGCGTTATGGATCAAACACCGGCGCATGCCACTGCCCGCTTCTTCCTGATCCCTCCGGCCGGCCGCATGCTGGCGATGCGTCTTGGTGTCCGACCTGTTTCCGTTGGGAAACAATTTGATCAAATTAAGAGCTCTGACTACCACCCCGGCGTCAAAAAGGCCAGCCCCCTGCGAAGGGGGCTGGCGAGAATTCGACGGTCATGCCCGGAAACGCTGAGGACCCCAGGCACTTGTATCGATGAATGTCTTCTCCCCATCCATCATTTCCGCGATCAGACGACCCGTGACCGGACCGAGCGTCAGGCCGTGATGGGCATGGCCGAAGGCGAACCACATGCCCTCATGACGCGGCGCCTTGCCGATGACCGGCATCATGTCGGGCGTGCAGGGACGCGCGCCCATCCAGGGCTCGGCGTCGAGACGTTCGGCGAGCGGGAAGATCTCGCGTGCCACCTTCTCCGCCCGCGCCAGCTGGACCGGTGACTTCGGCGCATCGCGATTTGCGAACTCCGCGCCGGTCGTCAGGCGAATGCCCTTTGCCATCGGCGCGAGGAAATAGCCGCGCTCGGCATCCATCGTCCAGTTGTTGAGAACGGCATCGCCTTCTGGCGCATAATGCATGTGATAGCCGCGCTTGACGCCGAGCAGGAAGCGGTAGCCGAACTTGCGGGTGACCTCTTCCGACCAGGGACCGAGCGCGAGCACCACATCGTCGCCTTCGACCGTGCCGTCATCGGTCTTCACCTTCCAGCCCTGACCGGAGGCTCCGGTTTCCAGGGTCGTTGCATCGCCCTTGACGAAGCGCCCGCCGAGGGACTGGAAATAGGTGAGATAGGCCTTGGTCAGGCCCTGCGGGTCGGTCACCGACCACGGATCATTCCACTTCAACCCGCCGACGAAATCGCCGCGAATATGCGGCTCTTCCTTCGCCAGATCCTCGCGGCTCAAGGCCCGGTAGCTCACGCCGTATTCGCGCGCCAGTCGCTCGGCTTCGGCCAGTTCCGCGTCGCGCTTGCCGGTGGTGCGGAAAATCTCCATCCAGCCGTCCTTGCGGATCAGGTTTTCGGCTTTGGCCGCCTGGATCAGGTCCTGGTGCTCGCTGATCGAGTTTTCGATCAGCGGTGCATAGGCCTTGGCGATCGCCTGATGGCGGCTCTTGTTCGAATGCCACCAGTAGCGCGAGAGGAAGGGCACGAGCTTCATCATCGCGCTTGCATGATAATGCGCGTCGATGCGGTTGTTGAAGCCGTAGCGGATCAGCATGCCGAGTTGCTGCGGAAAGCCGTAGGGCACGACGCCCTCGCGCTGGATCAGGCCGGCATTGCCGAACGAGGTCTCCTCGCCGGCACTGCGGCGATCCACCAGCACCACCGACCGCCCGCGACGGGCGAGATGGATGGCAGTGGAAACGCCGATGATACCGGCGCCGAGCACGATGGTGACCTTGGGCATGGGAGTTGTATTTCCTGACGGTGTGATTACGGGACAAGGATGCATTTCAGCCTGTTGCGGCGCAAACGAAAAATCGCCGCATTTGCCGCAATCCTCAAAATCCTTGGCAGATCCGAATCATGCCATATCTCAGGTGGATGCAATGTCCGCCAGCGAAGGGAACCCGATGCGCCTGCTCATTCTTGGCTGTGCCTGGCTGATGGTGGCGATCGGCGTCATCGGTGTCTTCCTGCCGGTGCTCCCGACCACCCCGTTCATGATCCTTGCCGCCGCTCTCTTCGCGCGGTCCTCGCCGCGTTTCGAGCAATGGCTGATCGACCATCCGCGCTATGGTCAGCCTCTCCTCGACTGGCGCAGGGAAGGTGCGATCGCGCAAAGGGCAAAGCTCGCCTCGGTCTCGCTGATGACGCTGAGCTACGGGATCGTGCTGTTTTTCGGACCGCCGCAGCTTTGGCTCAAGCTGTTGATCGGCGTGATCCTCCTTGTCTGTGCAGTCTTCGTACTTACACGGCCCGCGCCAGGTCGGTGATGCCGGAAAGCTTGGGATCGGGCAACAGCGAGTGGGCTGCCGCCACTTCGAGGATCTGCCGCGCCGACTGCGGTCGCCCGAAAAGGTAGCCCTGTCCTTCCTCGCAGCCCATCGCGGCGAGCATTTCGC
The DNA here is from genome assembly GCF_030369675.1 of Peteryoungia algae. Classification (NCBI taxonomy): domain Bacteria; kingdom Pseudomonadati; phylum Pseudomonadota; class Alphaproteobacteria; order Hyphomicrobiales; family Rhizobiaceae; genus Peteryoungia; species Peteryoungia algae. The sequence goes on from NZ_CP128477.1 coordinate 4,047,841, forward strand.
TCTGCAAGGCGTTCTCGATCCCCTCACATACGACCTTCAGCCCCAGGCCATGGGCAAGCGTGCTGACCGCCTGCACAATGGCCTGCGCAGATGGATCGCTCACCATGTCGCGAACAAAGGACTGGTCTATCTTCAGTTTGTCGAGCGGCAGATTCGAGATGTAGCTGAGCGAGGAATAGCCGGTGCCGAAGTCGTCGAGCGCAATCGTCACGCCGAGCGCGTGCAGGGCACCCAGTTTCAGCAAGAGGTCGTCGGACCGTTCGAGGAAGATCGACTCGGTGATCTCGACATGCAGACGATGCGGTGCCAGCCCGCTCAGGGTCAGGGCTTGTCGAATGTCGGAAAGCACGTCGCCGCGCAGGAACTGCACCGGTGAGATGTTGACGGCGACGCTGACATGCGCGGGCCAGGACATGGCCGCGCGGCAGGCTTCCTTGAACATGTGCTGGCCGAGATCGCAGATGAAGCCGTTCGCTTCTGCGATGCCGATGAACTCGCCCGGCGAGATCATGCCGAGCGTCGGATGCTGCCAGCGCAAGAGCGCTTCTGCTCCGATCAGGCGCCCGGAGGCCAGCGCGACCTGCGGCTGATAGAGCAGGAAGAATTGTCCCTGATCGAGGGCGCCGCGCATTTCCGCTTCCAGCAGCCGCGAGCGGGTCCGGCGCAAGGCCGATGCCGGTTCATAGGCTCGAAAGCCACTGCCGCCGACGCGCTTGGCGTCGCTCAAGGCGAATTCCGCCGCTTCAATCCACTTGCCGGGATCGCCCAGATCGGAGGAGCCACTGCAGGCGCCCACCCGCACGTTGATCTGGATTTTGATCCCGTCCACGCCGAAGGGTGTGTCGAAGAGGGCGAGCAACTGTTCAGCAGTTTCCTCCAGCCCTTCGCGCGTCCTGGACCCCGGCGCCGCGAAACACAGGACATCGCCGGCGATGCGTGCGGCCAGCCCATTCATTCCCAGATTGCGGCGAAGTCGGGCTGCAACGGCCTGCAGGACGCTGTCGCCCTTCTCGCGTCCGAGTGTCTCGTTGAGATGGCTGAACCGATGAAGGTCAATGGCAAAGATTGTGAAATCGCCCCCGGTCTCGACCATGGCGTCGGTGAGGCCCCGCCGGTTGAGCAGTCCGGTCAGATCGTCGATCCGGCTCATTTCCTCAAGTTTGGCCGCGTAGAGCCGGCGCGCCGTGACGTCCCTCAGGGTCACGCAGACCACATGCGTTCCGACCGCCGAGAGACCCTGACCCCCGAGGCTCTCGAAGGGCGATATGGTGATCACCACATCGAGGTGCCGGTTCCGCGTCGGTGCGGACAGGTCGACTTCGAACTGGTCGCTATGCACCCGATGAGGCTCCGCCAGGTGCTTCGCTTCCAGCCGCAATACGCCGTCGAGAATGGCGTCGGGAACGAATTCCGCGAGATGCGTGCCGTGCGCGATCGGCTCGTCCAGCTCCAGCATCCGTGATGTCGTCTGGCTGGCGTCGAGGAGGGTAAGTTTCTGGTCGAGCACGATCACCGGATCGACGCTGTCATTGATCACCCGTTTGAGAACGCGCCGGATATCGCGGTTCTCGGTGATCGCGATTTCGGCGAGCCAGCCGCTCAGGTCGATCTTCTCGGCCATCAACATGATCAGGCCGCAGGCGAGCATGATCCACAAGGTCGCCGTGTAAATCACCAGCGCTTCGTGTTTGTACAGGAGGAAGACCGCCGCCTCCGCGATCGCCAGAAGGGCGAATGACGCGGCGATCGGCACGGCAAGCGGGAGGCGACGCAGGGTGAGCGCATAGGCGATGATCAGCGCGGCCAGCAGAAGCGCGATCGGCTCGATGGGCACGGGCGTCAGCAGGCGGTCCTGCACCAGGGTTTCCGCAGCCAGCACATGCAGCATGGGGCCGCTTAGAATACCATAGACAGGTACAGCGAATTGGTCTTTGAGCTCCGTGGCATAGGCGCCGACGACAATCGACCTGTCCCTGAGGCTCTCGCCTGTCACGGCACCGGACAGTACGTCGGCAACCGAATAGGTCGGCACCGTTTCGGGCCGGATGGAAAAGTCGATTTTCAGCCGGCCGGTGCGGGCATTGCTGTAGCCGGCAAGCACGGCGGGTGCGGATTGAGTGGGAATGCCGTCAATGATCTCCATGCCGGGGAAAGAACGCATCAGCCCGTCCGGATCGAGCGACACATCGACAAGCGCCGGCCATGCGTGCTCGGCAAGGAGCGGGAGTGGTGCCGTCAGCGCCAGCGGATCGCCGGAGCGCGCACCGAACGGCTGGCGGAACATCGGCAGGATCACGCCGCCGCCGGCATCCGAGAGCGCCTGAGCGAGCCGCGCGTCGCCTTCCGGCCTCGACGGCGTGCTGAAATCGATATCGAGGAAGATGTCGCGGGCACCGGCACTGACCAGTTTGTCGACCAGCTCTGCATGCACCTCGCGGGGCCAAGGCCAGGTCCCGACCTGTGTCAGGCTCTTGGTGTCGATCGCAACGAAGGCGAAGTTGCCCGTCGCACTTCTCGGCGCCGTAGTGGCCCTGAAGTCCAGCAACTGGTTGTCGAGATGCCGAACGAAGGAAAGCGACGGGAGCGCGAACGGAAGCCCTATGATCAGAGCGATCATGGCGATGCGCAGGGAGATCAGAGAAGACAGGCTGCTGCGCAATGGGATGCGATCAGACGTCATGAGCCGTCCGAAAGTGGAAGGGGATGTGGACACCCGGCATCAGTCATCGTCATCGCCTTTGTCCTTCCCATTGCCGTTGCCGTTGCCGTTGCCGTTGCCGTTGCCGTTCCCGTTGCCGTTGCCGTTGCCGTTGCCGTTGCCGTTGCCGTTGCCGTTTCCGTTGCCGTTGCCGTTGCCGTTCCCGTTTCCGTTTCCGTTTCCGTTTCCGTTTCCGTTGCCGTTGCCGTTCCCGTTTCCATTTCCGTTGCCGCCGCTGTTGCTGTTCCCACCCGCCTTCCCGTCGGACGCGTTGATACCCTTCGTTGAGGCGGTGTCAGACTGATTGTCTGTGGTGGTGGCGGTCGCACCGAATGCCCTGAGCGCGGGAGCGGAGGGAGCAACGCGCGTGATGGCTGGTTTTTGCGACAGCCCCGCAACCGTCATGCCGGACGCATCCACGCGCGCACCCTGACCCGCGCCGAGATTGCTGCGTTCGCCGCTCCGGAAGCTGGTCACCTGCACCAGCCCGCGATCGACCGCGATGGCCGCATCGATCTTTCCGACCTTCACGGTAAAGCGCGTGCCCTTCACGACGGCAGCGAGAAAGGGAGTCTGGATGGTGGTATGTGGCTGCAACCGCTTTTCGATCTCGAGGCTGATCTCGCCGACCTGCTGGACGACCTCGGTCTTTCGGTTCTGATTGTCACCCCGGGTGAAGATCGCGGCCAGTGTATTCGGCTGGAAGGCGATGCTCTCCGTTCCCCGCACGAGTTGAAGGCGTCCGCGTGGCCCGGTCGAGATCCACGCGTCATTCGGCACGGACATGCCCTTGCGCAGAGGGATCCAGGTGGTCTTGTCGAGCGTGTAGCGCACCTGCTCCGTAGCCCGTGCTGCCCTCCATTCCGGGTTGGCCGCCCAAACCGGTGCGGCAACGCAGGTCATGAAAAGGCATAAGAAAGCAGAAACGATGATGCGCATGATGGGTTCTCCCTTGGGGGAGTATCTGAGCATTTGGTCCTTAAGATTTACCTGAATTTACTTGGTTAAGATTGTCCTATGCGCCGGTTTTCAAAGAAAAATGCTGGCAAGGCCCGCGCGGCTTCCTCAGCAGAGGGTCAGCCAGAACAATCCGGAAAAGGTGATCAGGGTCGAGACGATGGCCGCGATGTGAACCGTCGTCGCGATCTGTGTCAGCGTTTCAGATGTGTCTGCTGAGCGGTCCTTGACCTGCCTCGCGGACCAGAAAAGTCCGCCAAGCAGCGCAAGGACGAGGACGAAGATTGTGGTCAGCAACAATCGGAGGACTGAGACGGGGCCGATATCGAGCTCGTGCCATCCCAGATGGCACCCGGTTGCCTGGGTTGCGTAGAGCAACAGAAAGGCCGCCGACCAGATGATGAAGCCGGTCAGGATCTGGATGAAGGGGGACACACGCATCTCACCGCCCTCCCGCACCGGTCAGGCTCTGCAGGACGAAAGGAAAGGCCAGGCCGACGAGACCGGCGATAGCCGTGTAATCATGCCAGAGGCTGCCGATCCGAAGATCCAGCTTGCGCTGCACCGAGATATAGCCCGCATGCCAACGCCACAATCCATAGCCAGCAAGCACTGCGCCAATGCCTGCATGCAGTGTGACATAGGCGGCGACGGCCAGGGCCGAAGCCAGGGCTGCATGGCTGGTCGGCGCCGGGAGCGACAGCATGACCACGGACAGGGCGCCGACCGTGACCAGATGCGCCACGAGCGTAATTGCGAGGCCAAAGACTGTCTTGCCGGATCGGCCGTCGGCGAGCCTGGTCGAGAGTGCCGCGCCCAGCAGGGCGATGCCTGCAATGATCGACGGGCCGGCAAAGGTGAAGTCGAGATCCGGTGGCGGCCAGTTCGGTGCGGACAGCCACAGGAAGAAGCCGCCGAAGATGAGCGAGGTGTAGAGCGTGGCATCCGCAGCGAGCGCAAAGACAACCGCCCACCAGGAGGGCGGTTGGGCGACCTCCTGGTGATGCAAAGCTCTTTCGCCATGTCCGACCTCCAGGGGGCCGATGTTCTGCTTCAATCCTGTCGACGGCGTCCAGAGGAGGAAGAGAGCAATGACGGCGAGAAGTGCGATCGGTGTCGCCCAATAGAGTTTGGCGAGCAGGCTGGCGAAGAAGGCAGCCGTCGCAATCGCTGTCCACAGGGGCAGGTAGGTGGGCCGGGGCAGGACGACGACATGGTCGAGGCGTCCCGTCACCATATCGACGGTCAGTGTTTCCATCCAGCCATTGCGCGTGAAGCCGAGATAACCCCGCCCCGCCGCCAGATCCGGACCCAGCACGCTTGGTTCAAGGGCGTCGGCGCGGTTGTCGATATGCGGAAGCGAACCGAAGTTGTAGGACGTTGCCGGCGTCGGCGTGGCCCATTCCAGCGTTCCGGCCTTCCAGGGATCCCGGCGGAAGCGCCGGCCGTAGCGCACCAGCATGATCAGGTCTACGGCGACCAGGGCAAAGCCGATCGTCATGACGAAGCCGCCGACCGAGGAGACGAAGTTGAGGACCTCCCACCCGGCTTCCTGCGGGTATTCGAACACCCTTCGGGGCATGCCGCGCAGCCCGGTCAGATGCATGGCGAAGAAGGTCACGTTGAAGCCGATGAAGACCAGCCAGAAGGCCGGTTTGGACAGGTGCTGCACCGGTTGCCGGCCGGTGATGTGCGGCAGCCAGTAATAGGCGGCAGCCATCATCGGAAAGACAAAGCCGCCGACCAGGACGTAATGCAGGTGAGCGACCACGAAATGCGTGTCATGGGCCTGCCAATCGAAGGGCACCATGGCGAGCATCACTCCGGTGAGGCCGCCGAGCACGAAGACGAAGAAGAAGCCGAAGACATGCAGCATCGGGATCGAGAACTGCGGTCGCCCATGCGCCATGGTCGCGAGCCAGGCGAAGATCTGGATGCCTGTAGGAATGGCGACCAGCGCGCTGGCGGCAGAGAAGAAGGAAAGCGCCACATGCGGAATGCCCACCGTATACATGTGGTGCACCCACAGGCCGAAGGAGAGGAAGGCCATGGCGACGATCGCCGCCACGATCAGTCCGTAGCCTTCGAGCCGTGTGCGCGACAGCACCGGGATGATGGTCGAGAGCGCGCCGGCCGCAGGCAGGAAGATGATATAGACTTCCGGATGCCCGAACAGCCAGAAGAGGTGCTGCCACAAGAGCGGGTCGCCACCGCGTGTGGGGTCGAAGAAGGGCAGGTCGAAGGCCCGCTCGACCTCGAGCAGTATGGAGCCGAGGATCAGCGGCGGGAAGCCGATCAGCATCATCGCCGCCACCACAAGCATGTACCAGGCGAAGATCGGCATACGCGTGAGCGACATGCCGGGTGACCGAAGCTTCAGGATGGTCACTGTGATCTCGATGGCGGCAGACAGCGCCGAGATTTCCACGAAGGTGATGCCGAGCAGCCAGACATCGGCATTGATGCCGGGCGAATAGGGGCGAGATGAGAGCGGCGTATACATGAACCAGCCGCCGTCCGGCGCGATACCGAAAAGGAGCGCTGCGACGAGGAAGGAGCCGCCGAAGAGGTAGCACCAGTAGCCATAGGCTGACATGCGCGGGAATGCGAGATCGCGCGCGCCGAGCATCTTTGGCAGGAGATAGATCGCTAGTCCCTCGAAGAAGGGAATGGCGAAGAGGAACATCATGATGACGCCATGCATCGTGAAGACCTGCGCATATTGGGCGGCATCCAGAAAGGTGCTGTTCGTCGAGGCAAGCTGCGTGCGGATCAGCATGGCGAGAATGCCGCCGATGGCAAAGAAGACGAGCGCGGTGACCATGAAACGGATGCCGACGATCGTGTGGTTGACCGCAGACAGCCGCTGCAAGCCTTGCCCCGATCCCCAGATGGCGTTCAGCTGACGGTGCAGCCGGATCGGCGATCCTGCGGTCTCGAAGCCGGTTTCGGGCCTATTGTCCATCATGATGCAGGCACCTCCGCCGTCAACGCATTCAATTTTTGCCGGTAGGTCTCCGGCGCGTGGGCCTCCACCGTGAAGCGCATGCCCGCATGGCCGGCGCCGCAATATTCCGCGCAGATTCCGGCATATCGCCCCGGCACATCGGCCTTGATCCGCAGCACGGTCTCGTGGCCGGGGACGGCGTCGATCTTGCCGGCGAGACGCGGGATCCAGAAGCTGTGCACGACATCGGCGCTTGTGACGCGAACTTCGACGACACCCCCGGCGGGAATGTGCAGCGTCTCGGTGGTCGACATGTCCGCCCCGATATCCGGATAGCGGAAGTCCCAGCGCCACATGGCGCCGCGCGCCTCGACGCGCGCCATCACCGGTTCATTCTGCCAGGCACCGATCAGGTACTCGCCTTGTGCCATGCCATAGGTCATCAGTGCGATAAGCACGGGAACCGGCAGGAACAGGCCGCCGGCGATCATCCAGCCTTTGGCCGAAAGGCTGCGCCCGAAATCAGGGCGGAAGAGAACGAGGCCGAAGAGCACGATCACAAGGGTGAGGATCGCCATGGCGCCCGCCAGCATGATCCACCAGAGATCGGCGATCGCGCCGGCATAGGGCCCGGCCGGATCGAGCGCCGACAGGTCGCCGGAACAGGAGGCGAGAATGAGTGGAGCGACAGATGCGAGGATGGGGCGGTGGAACATTCTCCACATCCCGCGCCTTTTCATCGAAAACGGAGAGTTTTCATGGCCGAGACGTCGCAGAGCAGCACGCCCAACCCTGTCATCGAGCAGTTGGAGGAAAAGGACAAGACCTCGGCGATCGCCGTGGCGGGGCACCCGTTGCATGCCATGAGCGTGCATTTTCCCATTGCTCTCGTCTTCGGCACGCTCGCCGTCGACGTCTTCTACTGGTGGAGCGCCGATCCATTTTGGCTCAGGGTCGGTCTCTGGACAGCGGGAACTGCCTTTGTCGCGGGCGTAGCAGCCGGCATCGTCGGTACCGTCGAACTTCTGGCCGTGCCCGGCATTCGTGCCCGCGTCGCAAGCTGGGCCCATGCCATTGCGGCCGTCACCCTGATCTCGGTGGCCGGCGCCAACTGGGGGCTGAGGCTGCTCGAACCGGATGCGGTTCTGCCGCATGGTCTGCTGCTGTCTGGTCTGGCAGCCGTATTGACCGGCGTCGCCGGCTGGCACGGGGGCAAGCTGATCTTCGATCACGGAATCGGCCTCATGGTGTCGCCCAAGGATTGAACGGATCGAGCAGACGCTGCAGGCCGCCTGGCTCCGACATGATGGGTGGAAGAGAGAGAGCGGGCGCCTGCTTGGCCAGAACCAGGATGAGGATGGCGACCACAACCGCGCAACAGCTGGCCGTGGCCAGCACGAAGCGCCATGGAGGATAGACCTCGCCTTCACGGAAGAGCCGGATGACCACGAGGCCGGAAAATACATGGAACATGGCCAGCAGGCCGACGAAACCGAGCTTCCAGGAGAACCAGGCTGAAAACACGTCACGGAGAAAGCTGAGCGCAATGCCGCTTGAGACCGCGATGAAGGCGGCTGGCGAGATGAGGGCGACGAAGGCGAAACGGGTCATGCGCTGCATGCGGTAAAGCGCATCGTCGTCTTCGACATGGGCCCGCTGCACATAGAGGCTCGGCAGGCTGATGAGCCCTGCCGTCCAGATGGCAATCGCGGTGATATGGACGAATTTGAGCAGGACAATCATCAGCGAGGTGCCTTGCTGTCGAAGCTTCGTCCGGAGAAGACGCTGCGCAGCCTGAGCAGGGCAGCAGCGAGATAGGGAAGCGCGGCAGGAACCCACATGAGCAGACCGGCCAGCTGCTGATCCGCCAGCGGGGAAAGCCCGAAGGCATGGGTGCTGTCCATATGGGAGGCAAAAAGCGGTTCGCGCGAGAATGTCAGGAGCGCGCCCAGCATGCCCATCTGGATCGTCGTGCCCAGCAGGAGGCCAATGGCAGCCCCCGCCGAGCGCTGCGGGGAAAGAATGTCCATCCACAGCCAGAGCGCGGAGCCGATCAGGCTGAGCTCCATCAGCCAGTAGGCAGCGGGAGAGCCGAGCGCGAAGAGATACGGACCCGGCGCATGCCAGACCCACATCAGGACCGTATGCGTGATGAACGACAGCTGCGCCGGCAGCTGCGGTCTGCGCAGTGTCTCGGCTGGCATCGCAAGGATGATGGCCGGCGCAAGCAGTGTCACGAGCACCACGTGGTGGGCGACACGGGCGGAAAAGAGCGCGGAAGCGAGCGCACAGAGTGGCGATACAAATGCCAGCAGCATCAACACGAGCGACGTCCAGGCCGCCAGTCTTTGCCGCCGGCTCTTGGCCGAGATCACCAGGAAGAGGAATATGGCAGCGACACCTGCCAGCAGGGGCGGATCGAAGTTCCACGCGCTCCAGAGAATGTCAGGTGTCGGCGCGGGGCCGCAATAGATATCGAGATCCATCAGCAGCATTCCAATTCTGGATTGATAAAACCGATTGCCCCGAACACGATTTCCCCTTTTGTGGAACCCCCACTCGGGGCGCAACACCCACGCGGCGTTTTTGTTCCATCGGGCCGGGCTGCCAGGATTTCCTGCAGGCTTGGCAAAGCGGACGGCGACGCGTCTCAGCTGGGGTCTTCGACGTTTCCCGAATTGCAGGTGCCCACCGCGAAGCGGGCGCGAGATCAGTTTGACATCAAGACGCTGACACCGCAGGAATGGGAGAATCGCAAGGCAATCGAGACGTTATTCGCACAATGAGCAGCAACCAGTATTATTCGCAGCTTGGCGGACTTCCGCCGCAGACCCAAACCTTGTCCAGCAAGGCCGTGTTCAAGACAGCCTATGCGGTCATCCCGAAGACGGTGATGAGCGACATCGTCACCAGCATTCTGCCGCATTGGGACGAAACCAGGGCCTGGATCATCGCGCGGCCGTTGAGCGGATTTGCCGAGACCTTCGCCCAGTACATCATGGAAGTGAAGCCCGGTGGCGGCAGCCTCAGGCCCGAGCCGGATGCACGGGCCTCGGCCGCGATCTTCGTTGTCGAAGGCGAGGGGGCAATCACCTATGACGGCCACGATCACCCACTGCGCGCCGGCTCGTTTGCCTATCTGCCCGCCGGCGAAAAATGGACCTTCCGCAATGACAGCGCGGCACCAATCCGATTTCATTGGGTCCGCAAGGCCTTCAAGGTCGTGGATGGCCTGGAAGCGCCGCCGGCCATCTTCACCCATGAAGACGACTGCGTGATGCACGCCATGCCGGAGACCGAGGGCCGCTGGGCGACCACGCGCTTCATCGATCCGTCCGACATACGTTACGACATGCACCTCAATATCGTGACCTTCGAGCCGGGCGCCGTCATTCCCTTCATGGAAACGCATATCATGGAGCACGGGCTTTATGTGCTGGAGGGCAAGGCGGTCTATCGCCTGAACGAGGATTGGGTGGAAGTCGAGGCCGGCGACTACATGTGGCTCCGCGCCTTCTGCCCCCAGGCCTGCTATGCCGGTGGCCCGGGACGCTTCCGTTACCTGCTCTACAAGGACGTCAATCGCCATCCGGATTTGTGAGCGAGACCGGCATTGAGGTTGCAGTGGCCTAAAGTTGTCAACGGGACGGCTTTGCGCAAGGATGCTGGTGGAGCCCAATGCCCAAGGCCGAGGGTTCCGGCGAGCAGCGGGTCACCCGGCGATGCGAGCGCGCGCGCGCGCGTCGGTGGGCTGACGGAAACTTTCTGTCCTGCTTGCCTGTAACGCTTTCAGGCGAAGAGCGTCTAACGGACAGATAAGGCCGTCGCGACCATCATCGGTCTATCTGCCACTCTTTGGGGAGTTCAGGTCATGCGAGAACCCACATGCGTGATTGTGACCGGCGCCGGGGGAAACCTGGGCCGCGCAACAGCGACAAGACTTGCCGGACAGGGCGTAAACCTGGTCTGCGTGGATCGAACGCCAGATGTACTGGCTGCCTTGGTTGAGTCACTGCCGTCAAAGGCGAAAGTTCTGACATTTGTGGGCGCCGACCTCAGCAATCCCTCGATCGCCCAGGCAATGACGGAGGCGGCAGTCGATTCTTTCGGCGGGATCGACGGCCTCGTCAACACGGTCGGCGGTTTCGCGACCGGGCCGGTCGGTGGCGATACTCTTGCCCAGTTTGATCAGATGATGAACCTGAACGCTCGGGTTGCCCTTGTCACCAGTGTCGCTGTACTCCCCGTCATGCAGGCGGCCCGGTATGGCCGCATCGTGCATATCGCGGCGGGCCCGGGCTTGAAGGCGGGCGCCAATCAGGCTGCCTATGCTGCATCAAAGGCTGCGGTGCTGAGGCTGACGGAGAGCATTGCTGCCGAACATCGCGGCAATCGCATCACGGCCAACTGCATCTTGCCCGGCACGATTGATACGCCGCAAAATCGCGCAGCCATGCCCAATGCCAACGTGGCAGACTGGGTCTCCCCCGATTCCATTGCCCGGCTGATTGCCTTCCTCATCTCACCGGAAGCAGCCGTGGTGACCGGCGCTGCCATTCCCGCAACAGGACTGGAGTGAGGTGATCGGCATGGATGTGTTCGCCGACCCCGTCCGTTTTCTGCTTCTCCTCTGGGCCGCACCGGGGCTCCTCGTGGCGGTGGCTTTCCTGTCTGTCGGTATCGACCGGATCGATCATGCCGCCGTGGGGGCCTATGCGTTTCGTCCCTTGTTGATCCCGGGCATTGTTCTCCTATGGCCTCTGGTGGTGTGGCGATGGGTTGTGCTCGCCCGAAGCAGGGGAGGCTAGGCCGATGCAACGCGCGCATCGCAAGGCTCATGGGTGGATATGGACTGTGCTCGCGATCGCCCTGCCTCTTGCCCTGGCGATTGCCTTCATATCGAAACCGAAGCTTTCGATGGACGCGCCACCCATACGGCTCGATGCCGGCGACCGGCAGGAGCAGCCATGAGCACGGCATACAAGCCCGTTGGCTGGAACCGCAACAAGCTCATCTATGACGCCATCCTCTTGTGCGGGGTGGTCGCCTACATCCTCCTCTACCTCAAGCTCGCGCCACTTCTCTCTTCCTCCGTCCGCGCGGTTGACACACCGATCTTGCGCATGCGCGCCTTCGGCTCGCTGGCCTTTCTCTTGCTGACCTTGGTGCTGGCCATCGGTCCGCTCGCCAGGCTCGACTCCCGTTTTCTGCCATTGCTCTACAACCGGCGCCATCTTGGTGTCATGACGGCGGCGGTCGCCTTTACCCATGCCATGTTTGTGCTGGACTGGTATTTCGCCTTCAGCGCCACGCCAAAATTCACGGCGCTTTTCACCAGCAATACGAGCTTCGGCAGCATTGCCGGTTTTCCGTTCGAACTGTTCGGCGTCTTTGCTCTCGTGATCCTGCTGGTGCTGGCCGCAACGAGCCACGACTTCTGGCTGTCCTTCCTGTCGCCTCCGGTCTGGAAGGCCATGCATATGGGCATCTATGCGGCCTATGCAGCCGCCGTGCTGCATGTGGGCCTGGGGGCGGCAATCGATGGGACGAACCCGATGACGGCCTTGTTCCTGAGTGCAAGCCTCGCCGCTCTGTCGGTCCTCCATCTGCTTGCCGGGCGCCGGGAGATGGCGATCGATGACGCAGCGTCTCGGATCGACGCAAAGACTGACTGGGTGGATGTCGGCGCACTGGATGCCATTCAGGAGGGGCGGGCGATCGTCGGCGTGCTTCCTCGAGGGGAGCGGGTTGCCGTGTTCCGGTTCAAGAACCGGTTGTCGGCACTTTCCAACCTGTGCTCGCACCAGAATGGTCCGATCGGGGAGGGCAAGGTGGTCATGGGTTTTGCAACCTGCCCCTGGCACGGCTATCAATATCGTCTGGAGGACGGTTGCGCCCCGCCGCCCTTCAGGGAGAGAGTGCGCAAATATCGTGTGAAGATCTCCGGTGCGCGTGTCCTGGTCGATCCGGTCGCCGTGCCGCTCGGGACGAGGATCGAGCCCGTCGTGATCGACGGTGCGCCGCCCCCTGCCTCTCCACCACTGCCGTCGAGAAGGACTTCGCCATGATGCCTCGGCCGCCAGATCCCGGATTTTTCATTGGCTATGCGAAGAAGGTCCCACCGGAAATCGCGCAGTGTGCGCTTCTCGTCAGTGTGTTCTTCCTCCTGGGCCTTGTCTCGGCGTCACTGGCCTTCTCGCTCTCGGCCCAGGATCCCGGCTCCGGTGGTTATGTCGACGAATTGAAGGGCGGGCGTCTGGCTGGCGTCCTGGAAACGCTGCCCTATCCCATCCTGCGCGTACCCGCACAGGATGGCAAAGGCCCACGCGCCATCATGCTGTCCGGGCAGGGAAAGGCGGGTGTCGCCAACGCCGCCGATCCTCTCGCTGGGCAGTGGGCCGAAGTCTCCGGCATCTTCGTCAAGCGCGGCGAGCTTGACATGCTGCTGGTAGGTGGCCGCAACGGGTTGGCAGGCGTGGAGCCACCGGCAGGTGCCGTCCAGCCTCAAGCCCCGGTCGCCCTTGGCCGCTGGCGTCTGACGGGCGAAATCTGCGACGGCAAGTGTTACGCCGGTGCCATGCGGCCGGGAACCGGGCTTGCGCACAAGGCCTGCGCCAATCTCTGCATCACTGGCGGCGTGCCGCCCGTTTTCGTGACGACTTCGCCGGTGGAAGGCCACAACTTCCTGCTGATGGCAGGCGCTGATGGAGGACCCTTGCCGCGCGCACTGCTCGATCACACCGGTTTGCTGATCGAGCTCGAGGGTGAGATCGAGCAGCGCGACGATATCATGATCTTCAAGGTCGAAACGCCCGCCAGACCTGGTGTGGCCTCATGAGCGAGGACACGCGGCCATCGCGTTTGCGCCATCTCTTGGGCCTTGTCTTCGTTGCGGGCCTCGTCTGGTTCCTGTGGATCCTGTGGACTAATGGCCCGACTTACCTGCGCGGCACGATCTTCCAGGATCTGTCCGTGATCGCCTATGTCGTCGCCGCTTTCGCAACCTTGACCCTGGCCGAGCGGATTGCCAGCGTCTGGAACAGACGCTGAAGCAGGCGGGCTCCCGCTCAATCCGCGTCTGGTTCCAGAAGCCGCAGGACTGCCTCGCGGTCGGCATCGAGATGCGGGGGGCGAGTGTGGTAGTGAACAGGCGTCACCGACATCTTGAGCGGATTTCCAAGAAGGCGAACCGGATCCTCGGCCTCATCCCCCGGCAGTTCCACCACCATTCCGCGCGCCAGCGTATGGGGATCGGTGAGGACGGTATCGATGGTCGCGACGCGGCCGGCCGGCACACCGGCGCCGAGCAGGCGCTGCTCCCAGGACAGAGCGGTATCCCTGGAAATTTCCGCCTGGATCAGGGCCTGCAGATCTTCAAGATTGGCGAGCCTGTCCCGGTTTCTTCTGAACCGGTCGTCGAGGGCGAGTTCTGCAAGTCCTATTGCCTCGGCAAAGCGTGCGAATTGCTGGTCATTGCCGACAGCAACGGCCAGATACTCATCGGATGCCGCAAATGTCTGGTAAGGCGCGATATTGGGATGTGCATTGCCGAGAGCCTTGGGCACCCGGCCTGAAACCAGATGATTTGTGGCTGCGTTGATGAGCCAGGCGACCTGGCTGTCATAAAGAGCAAGGTCGATATGCTGCCCTTGTCCCGTGCGGTCGCGGTGCCTGAGCGCCGCCAGAACGCCGACGGTTGCATACATGCCGCACATGACGTCGGCGATCCCGACGCCCACCTTGACGGGTTTGCCCCCGGCTGTCTCCGGTTCGCCGGTGATGCTCATGATCCCGCCCATGGCCTGGATGAGGAAATCGTAGCCGATGCGGTCGGAATACGGACCCGTCTGGCCAAATCCTGTTATCGAGCACCAGATGATGTCGGGCTTGATGAGCCTCAGGTCCTCATAGCCGATACCGCGGCGCGCGAGGTCTCCGGGCTTGTAGTTTTCGACCACGACGTCTGAAATGGCCACCAGCCGGCGCAGCAAGGCAACGCCTTCCTCGCTCGTGATGTCGATGGCGATCGATTTCTTGTTCCGGTTCGCAGAGAGGAAATAGGCGCTCAGGTCGCTGTCATTGCCATCGGCGTCGGGCAGAAAGGGCGGCCCCCAGCTGCGGGTATCGTCTCCGCTCCCGGGCTTTTCGACCTTGATCACCTCGGCGCCGAGATCGGCCATGAGCTGGGTTGCCGTCGGGCCAGCCAGAATGCGGGACAGGTCCAGCACGCGCAGTCCTTCAAGGCTGCCAGGTGCAACTTGTGTGTCTTGTTTGCTCATTGTGTCAAACTTCTCAGATGCCATGTCGTGTCATGCCTTCCAGGGCGCGGCCTTGAACCAGGCCACCAGATAAGCGGTACCGATAAGCAGGGCGAAGCCGGTGAGATTGGCAACCGTCATCCACACAGGCGTGCGTCCGACATGATCGAGCCAGATGCCGATCATCTGTGCGACAACCATGCCTGTGGTGAAGACGGCCAGGGATTGTTGCCCAACCTTCATCAACACGCGCGTGGCGGGATAGACGCGCGGATGGATCAACCTCTGCCCCCCGACGCCGACGGCATGGAAGGCGATATAGGCGAGTGCCACGAAGTGGACGAGCCGCAACAGGCCGAACGTGGTCTTGTTGGTCAAAGGCCGGATGGCCTGAGCGGCATCCCGGAAGAATGCGGATGCGTCGAGGACCATGTACCAGGCGAAGGGGATGGTCACGAGAACGACCACGATGGCCAAAGCCATGACCCATCGATTGTCTGGCGGCGGAACGATTGTCCCGCGCATCAGAAAGAAGCCGAGGAAGAAGATGAGCTGCCAGCCGAAGGGGTCGAAGAACCAGCGGCGATCGGACCACGGTTCCGCTGGAAAATGCACCAGGGAAAACTGAGCGGACAGCCAAAGCACGACCATCAGCAGTATCGGCAGATACCGGTTCGCTCGCTCAGCCAAGAGCATGAGCGGCATGAGGGCCAGGATCACCATGTACATCGGGAGGATGTCGAAATAGTTCGGCACATAGGTGAGGGTCATCAGTCCCGGAAGAAGCGGGGCGGGGTCGGTGAAAAGCCGGACGAGATTGAGGCTCTGTATGTAGGAGGTACCGTCCGGCTTGTTGCCGGCGGCGGCCATCAGCGTTGCGACCACGATGAAAACGCAGATATGCGACCAGTAGATCTGCCAGATGCGCTGCACCACCCGTGCCGACAGCATGACGATCCCCTCCCGGTCGAAAAGGCGACCGAACGCAATCGCCGATGCCATGCCCGACAGGAAGACGAACATTTCGGTGGCATCCGAAAATCCGAAACGCGCCGGGATCCACAGGGCCCAATGGTCGTTCGGCACATGCGCGAGCAGTATGATCAGCATTCCGATCCCGCGAAACACGTCGAGACGGGGGTCGCGGGGGCGCTTGATGCGTGGCGGGAGGTCGGAGCTGGCGGCCGGTTCAGAATGCGTTTTTGTAAGCATCGGCATCAAACTTGCATGAAATCAGAGTGAAATTCGCCCGGCCGTCTGCGGCAGCGAGCTCGCGGCGGAGATCGTCGGCGGTTTCGACGCGAACGCCGTGTCCACCAAATCCCGTTGCAATGGTGGCAAAGTCCGTTTCTCCCAGCGAGACGCCAGCGGAAGCAAGCCCCGCAGAGGACTGCTTCAACGCGATGAGCGCCAGGCTTTGATCCTGGAAGACGACCACAGTGACGGGATGGCCGTTGTCGCGCAATGTAGCCAGTTCCCCGATCCCCATCTCAAGCCCGCCATCGCCCATCACGGCAAAGACGCGGCGTTCGGGATCGGCGACCTTCGCGCCGATCGCCAAGGGTAGCGCGGCCGCCATGGTGCAGAAGCCGGCGGACTGCAGCAGGGACAAGGGGCGCTCGGCAATCCATTTCTGCGACAGCAATATCCGGTGCGCACCACTGTCGACCGTCACAAGCCCATCCGCGCCAGCGGCCTCGTTGAGCAGGTCGATGATGACATGGGGTCCCCAGTCCGATCGCGTCGCAAAGGTCGCTGCCACCCGATCCCTGGCGCTGAGGTGCTCGCCGTCAGGCCAGGATTTTCGGGGTTCGACGGCCGCCGCCAGCGCCGCTGTCGCAGCGGCAGTGTTGGCAAGGAGCCGGTTGGCCGCGTGATGCATGGCGTGATCGGGCGCGGCATTCGTGATCTCCACGATCCTGTCGGAATCGATCACGGGGTCGAGCCAACCGAGACGCATTTCGATGGGATCGTAGCCGATCATCAGGATCAGATCGGCGCGCCGCATGAGGTCGAGCATGATGGCGTCGGCCAGCGGCGACAGGCCCGCACCGCCAAGCGCCAGGGGATGGCTTTCCGGGATCAGTCCCTTGCCCTTGTAGGTCGTCACCACCGGCGCACCGATCGCCTCGGCGAGGCGCAGGATGTGCGGCCCCGCATCGGCTCTGGCCGCCTCGAAGCCCGCCAGGATCAGCGGTCGTTCGGCCTTTGCCAGATGCTCTGCCAGAGTGAGTATCGACGGATCGGCTGCCCCAACCGCAGGTGTCAGAACGGTGGTTGGGGTGATCACCCTCGGATTGGGGTCAATCATCGCCGCGACAGCCGGGGAAAGATCGAGATGAACCGGCCCCATCGGCTCTGTCAGGGCAAGAGCGAGGGCGCGGGCAACTGTCGGTCCGGCGCTTTCACATTCGATCTCGAAACTCGCCTTGACCAAAGGCCGCAGAAGCTGGGCGTGGTCAATGACCTGATGCGTGTAGCGTGCGCGTGTCGCGCGATCGACGATACCGGAGATGACGACCAGCGGCACATGCTCCTGCGCCGCGTCCGCAATCCCGTTCACGGCATTGGCAAGGCCTGGTCCGACGGTGGTGACGAGCAGGCCGGGTGTGCCGGTGGTGAGGCTTGCACCCGCTGCCATCGAGGCTGCTGCCGTCTCGTGGCGAGCGAGATGAAACGCGATCCCGGCCTTCTCCAGCCCGTCGATCAAGGTGACGACCTCGCCGCCCGGCATGCCGAAAGCGTGGCGAACTCCGTATGCGTGCAGTGTAGCTGCAACCGCTTCGACAACGCGCGCCGGCGTCATTCTGATTTCATCTGGCATTGGGCAAAAAGCCTCTCTCATTATCGTGAAGCGTCGCCAAATTGCAGCGCTCCACCAAAGACTGTACGGGAAATGAAGGGTTTCGACAGGAGGCACCAAGGTGACTATTCCGCAGTATCTGCTGATCGCGGCCGGGCTTCTCGTGCCTCATGCGGCCTATGCCGACGAGTGCGGAGATAGCGTCCCTTGCGTCGTGGAGGACGGCTCCTACAGGATCGAGATGCCGTCGTCCGGTTCGCCCAAAGGCGTCCTGGTGTACTTCCATGGATATAAGAGTTCGGCCGAGAAGCAGATGCAGCATCGGGCCTTGGTGGACGTCGCCCATGCCCGCGGGCTCGCCTTTGCGGCGGTCGATGGACTGAACGGGACATGGTCTCATCCCAACGCTCCCGGACGTTTTCGCGACGAGAAGCGCTTCGTCGGTCACGTCTTCGATGATTTGGGGGTACGATTTGGCTTCGATCAGACCAACACGCTTGTCGGCGGCTTCTCCCAGGGCGCCTCTATGGCCTGGTACACGCTGTGCCAGCAGGGAAACCGCACCGCGGGCGCGGTGACCTTTTCCGGAGTGTTCTGGGATCCGCTGCCGGCCCCGACGGACTGTGTCGCGGACATGCCGCCGCTGGTGCAGATTCACGGCTCGGCGGACAAGACATTTCCCTTGAGCGGCCGCGCCATCGGCTCGGGCTTCCAACAGGGGAACACATTCAAGAGCATGGCCATCATTCGCGAGCAGAAGATCTGCAAGCCCGAGACCACTATCCAGAAGGTCATCGGCGGTATTCCCTGCGAGGTGACGCCTGACTGCAACCGCGGTGAAGTCGCGCTGTGCATTCATGATGGCGGGCATCAGGCCAGCCCGGAGCATCTTGACGTCGCTCTCCGGGAGATTGGTTTCTGAGGCGCAAATCCGCACGCCGCCGAAACGGTGTGCGGAATGTCCAGTCTCAAGATCTTGTCCGGGCACGAGGTTTAGCGCTCACGAAACCAGACGACATAGGCAACGATCAGCCCGAAGAGCCAATGGCCCACCAGGGATACCCAGGTCAGAGGAATGAAGCCGAGGAACGGTGGGAAGCCGGCGATCAGGTGGGCCATCACATAGAGGGCGAAGATCCACAGGCCTGTCCCGAAACCGAGCCCGGTCAGGAAAAGAGGCAGACGCGGGAAAATCATCCGCTGGAGCGGCCGCGCGATGAACAGATAGCCGATCGGGTAGAGGATGATCCCGACGATCGCGTGGATGATTTCGGCGGCAAAGCGGTTCTGGAAGCCGAACACGCTCTGGATGAGCCCGGCCGGTTCGAGCGGGCCGCCGACGAGCAGCGGCGTGATCCCTCTTGCCCAGATTTCCCAGGTCATGTCTGCAACCAGTCCAGCAATGACGATGGTGGTCAGCAGTCTCCCTGAAAGCCGTGGCAGAACAGGCGCCTTGTCGGTCTCGATCATGGTCATTGTCGTTCCCCCTTGTTGAGCGAAAATAGGGTCCAGCCTGGAAAATCAGAGTGTTCTGTGCATGTCGATCGACCCGATCAGGCGATCTTCGGCGCGCAGCAGGCCGCGCACGGCGCGGATCCGGGAGAAGCCCGCGCTGTCACCATTCGTGCCCGCAGCCTTGGCGACTGCGAGAAGGAAAAAGTCGCGCTGGGCATTGCTGCCACCGATCATCGGCATGTCGAGGACGAGCTGATCCAGCTTCTGCCGATCGGCCGCAGTGCTCATTCCGGCGATGATGCGGGCCAGAGGCAATCCGACCTTGGCGGCAACCTGCGCCTGGTCGCCGTTGCCGGCGGCCTTCACCTCCAGCCCGCTGATGAGGTCGCGCACGCCGGTGTATTCGCCAAGGGCGACAAGAGCCGCCAGCGTGTGCAGAGAGGCAAATATCAGCGTCGTATCATGTCGCCGCTTCAGCGCGATCTCTGCCAGGTCCCCCCATCGGGATCCCACATCCACACCTGTCTGGTTGAGCCGCCACAGAAGCGAGACGGCGTTTGCCATGTCGCGGAAATCGTCCGTCTGTTGCGGACGCACTTCCTCGTCATAAATCCTCAGGACCTGTTCGTGATCGCCACGCTCGAGATGCAGCAGCGCCAGATGCCAGGCCATGTGGAAGGCGAAGTTGTTGCAGCGTGACCACGAACTGCGGCCCTCTTCGAGCCAGGTTATGCCGGCTGCGGTGTCGCCCCTCATCTCGTGGACATGGGACACGGCATGCAGGCCCCAGGCATCATCCGGCTGCAGGCGAACTGCGCGCTGTCCGGCCGCTTCGGCGGCCTGATAGAAGCCATGCTCCTCGAGTGCGAATGCATGACAGCCGAGCAGGAAGCCGGCAGCCGGCAAGTCGTCGCTCCAGACTTCCATCACACGGTTGCTTGCCGACAGCATTCCGCTGGCATCGCCCAGCATGAAGCGAAGGGCGTGCGAAATCTTGAACGGGAGAAAGGTGGCCGGCCGCTCGGCAAAGCCCTCGTCCAGCCGGTGGGCGGCGGTTGCGAAGGAGCCATCCACGGCCGCCGCAAGCGCATGCACCAGAACCTGCTCGTCCCGTGTTCCGCCATCACGATAGGCCATGGCCTTTCGCGCCGCAGCCAGTGCGTCGGCCGCTGGCATTGCCAGTTCAGACCGCGCGAGAATGAGGTTCGCAAAACCCTTGAGCGCAAGTGCTGCGACGTGATCGGGGTCCGCCGTGAGGGTCGACTGGAGTGCGACCCCGGTGTCTGGGCTATGGGCGGCGAGACCATGGACCGCCGCCTCGAAAGCCGTTTCAGCGTCTGAGCTTACCGTGCTCGTCGATAAATTATAGGCATCTAGTCTCATTCGTTCGGCTCCTTGAAAGAACCATCGCGATCCGGGTTTTTGAGACCAAGCGTTTGCAGGAGTTCGTCGGCCACGGGTCCCCGAACGCTCTCGGAGATCAGGGTCCTGGTGATCTTCAGCCCGCCGACATAGCTTCTGCAGTTTTTGCATTGCGCCAGATGAAGAGACATCATCATCCGGGTCCGCATCGAACCCTCGCGATTGATGTAATCGCTGGCAATCTCTGGAATGTCTCTGCAACGCAACAATGTCGTTCGCCTCTTGGTCTAAACCCGGTCGGGTTCTGCCAGTAAGACTTGGCTTGACCGGGAACGTTACAGCATTCCTTTCACGCTTGCGTGATGCCCGGCATCCTTTCCGACAAGCAAGATTTCGATCTCATTGCGGATACGGGTGCGGGCGCGGTGCAGCATGACACGCTGGTTCTCAGGGGTGAGTTCGAGAAGCTCGCAGGTTTTCGCGGCATCATGACCCTCAACATCACGCATGATGAGAACCGCTTTCTGCGCGGGAGGAAGTCGATCGATCATCTCGCGAACATGGTTCCACAACTGTCGCCCGGCGAATATCCGCTCCGGGTTCAAGCCGTCGAAGGAGCGAGGTGCGTTGGCCCAGTGCCCTGTCGCATCGAAACGCGATGGCGACACGGTGTGCTTCTCATCGCCCTGATCACGGTCCTCGGCGAGAGGCGCATAGCGTCCTTCACGTTTGGCGTGGGTTTTCGCCTTGTTCAGCAGAATGGCGATAATCCAGGTCGACAGGGCAGCCTTGCCTTCAAATCTGGAGATGTTGGCAATGACCGAAAGCCAGGTTTCCTGAGCGACGTCTTCGGCCATTGCGCGGTTCTTCACGATGGTCTGCGCCAGGCCGACAAGGGCAGCCTGATGACGCTCGACGAGCAGACGCAGCGCCTCGGGGTCTCCGCTGCGAAGCTGATCGAGAAACAGCCCGTCTGCGTGTATGCGCAGGCCGAAGCCGACTGCGGCGACGAAGAATGTGAAGCCCATATGTACTCCGATCACTGCGCGCTTACCCGACGCTGCGGAGCTACTAAACGTCGTTGAAGACAGGAAAGTAAAGGTCATGGAGGCCGGGTCTCGGGAAATTGAAGACCGTGTCCCGCGACGTGGTCACCGGTGTCCTTCCGGCGGGGTCGGGTTGCTTGGCGTCAGGCTGAGGGCCATGACATTGCCCGCCGATGCAGTGGCGAGGCAATATAACTCCCGGGCGCCGTGGCATGGCTGGCATTAAGGCAAGCCAGGTGCAGCGACGGTGCGAAGACATGGGTGAGCCGAAAATCCTCTGATCACAACGAAACGCGCTCTGTCTCACGGGCTTGGATCCCGGACAGGCAGCAGGCCTTCAACGGCGAGCTTGGGTTCACTCTGGTTCAGCCTGCCATGGCGTCATATCCGACTTTAACGGCAGGAAAACAAAGCTCGACACGTGTTCCTTCCCCGAGGCGGGATTCGATCCTGACTTCACCACCGGACTGGCGGACGAACCCATAGACCATGGCGAGCCCGAGGCCCGATCCCCCGGTTTTCGAGCGTGTCGTGAAATAGGGTTCCATCGCTTGATCCAGGACTTCAGGAGACATTCCGACACCTTCGTCAACGACTGCGATGATGATGGTTTGGGAATTTTCCAATGCTTCCACGCGGATTGCTCCCCCGTCCGGCATGGCGGCCGATGCGTTGAGACACAGGTTGAGGATGGACTGCTCGAGCAGCGCGGGATCGAGGCTGACAGTTGGCAGATTGCCTGCAACTTTCAGCTCCAGCCGATTGCGGCTGCCGATCGCCATTTCCAGGACATCGGCCATCCCTTGAAGGATCGTGCCGACCTCGATCGAAGTCGGACGTATCTGCTGCTGGCTGCCGACGGACAACATGCTGGAGGCGAGCGCTCGCCCGCGCTCGGCAGCCTTGCGTATGCGTCCCAGGTGGCGCTTCTGCCGCTCCGTGAAACCCGGTTCTCGCTCAAGCAGGCCAAGGCTTCCGGTGATGATGCCGATCATGTTGCCGACCTCGTGGCTCACCTGGTGTGTCATGCGCATCACAACATCCAGTCGCTGGGCACGCGCCGCTTCCATCTCCTGGCGATCCAAGGCCGTCACGTCACGGGCAAGCAGCACCACCCCTCCGTCGGGTTGCCGTGATGCTGAAATCTCCACAACCTGGTCGTCGGCAAACCGGTGCCGCAGCATTTGTCGCTCGACAAGCGACCCCCTCTCGTTTTCGGTCGGCATGAGCAGAGGATTGATCTCCGGGACCGTTCCGACGAAGCGCCGCAGCGACATCTTCCGCGACGAACCCGTCTGTCGCATGAGCTCGATGATGCGACGGTTCATGGTGATCGGTCGGCCTGCGGGATCAAAGAGCGCAATGCCTTCGTTCATCGTCCGGAATGTCGATCGGATTGTGCGGGCAGCCGCTTCGGCGGTTCGTCTCAGGCGGGACACACGATCCACGCTCTCCTTGAAAGCGCGGAAGGCGTCAAGCAAGCGGATCAGTTCCGTTTCAGTTCCGGCATAAACGGGCGGCCCCACATTTTCCTCTCCGCGCGCCAGCGCATTCATGCCGCGCGAGAGATCCCCTATTCCATGCGAAACCCGCATCACCGAGCGGATGGAGAGAATGGCAAGGATGACCACCGCGAAGGATGCCAGCGCGATCATGACGAGCAGCTGGCGCAAAGCGCTTGAGGTGGCTTCGAGGTTCTGGTTCAGCGCGCTGGCAACGAATGCGCTCTGGGTTTCCGTTGCATGGGAGAGGTCACGCGAAACCGTGTGCAGGCGCGAGACGGAGGCGCGGATGGTGAACATCTCGAGGAGGTAACGGGTCTGGGCCTCGAAGATCCGCCGATACGGTTCGAGCTGTTCAGGCGAGACCCGCAGGTCGGGGCTTGGTACCAGCATTCGGGCAGTCGTCTCGGCCACGAAGCGACGTTGAAGTTCCCCGAGCTGGAACAGGCTGTCTGATGTCGAGGCGGATTGTGCGATGCCATTCAGGCGTTGCCGCAGATCCTGATCCTGGATCGTGCGAGCGGTCGCTATTTCTCCGAGCGCCACAGCCGCTTCAGCCTTGTGCTCTTGGGCGGCATCGGCATTTGCCGCAAGGGCCAGCGTCTGTGCTTCGATATCCTCGAGCAGTTCGATGATCCGGCGCGCACCGGCGCCTTGCAAGGTCACACCTGGCTGATCCGGTGCCATTGTCTCAAGCAGTGTCTCGACCTGTGCGACCACGGCACGGCTCTCGCTCGAAACACGGTAGGGAGACGTGGCATTCATCAGGAATGGCGCGCTGGAAACAAGGTCGGAAACTTGCCTGGAAACAAGTGAGGCCTTGGCGAGACTTGTAAACGCCTGCACGCTATAGGCCGACATTTCGCTGCGCGCTCTTTGCAGGCCATAAATGGCGACGGTCGACAGGAGGAGGACCGAGACGCAGATGAAGGCGATTGCAAAGGGCAATCGAAAGGCGATGGAGGAGAGGAAGGCGCGGTTGATCAAGGCGATGATCCGGCGTCGTCGATGTGCAGCACATAGCCCTTGCCGCGTCGTGTCTGGATATGGCTGGGCAGGTCGGGGTTGCGCTCGATCTTGCGCCGCAGCCGCAGCACCAGGACATCGACGTTTCGATCGACGAAGCGATCGGAATCAGCCCCCATCCGGTCGAGAATCTGTGCGCGGCTGACGGGCGAGTTCGGCGTCTCGGCGAGTATTTCCAGCAGGGCGAACTCGGCAGAGGTCAGTGTCTTCGTCGGATCGGTCAGGCAAACAGCCCGGCGTTGAGCGAGATCGATGGCCCATTCGCCGAGCCGCAGCGCTGCCGGCGTCTGTTCGCGGTCGCTTTCCCTGTCGTGGCGCAGTTGCGGATGGGTGCGTCTGAGAACGGCCTTGATCCGTGCGGTCAGTTCGTTCGGTTCGAACGGCTTGACGACATAGTCGTCGGCTGCGGTCTCCAGTCCGAGCACCCGATCGGTCGCACTTCCCGCTGCCGTCACCATGACGATGCCGACATCGGTCTGGGCTCTCAGACGCTGCGCGAAGGCCCGACCGGACAGACCGGGCAGATTGTGATCGACCAGAACCAGTTGAACCGTCTCGTGCTGCAATCGCTCCTGCGCGATCTCGGCGGAGGGCGCCGTGATCGGGATCCAGCCCTCTGCCTCCACCAGATCGCAGATAAGCTCCGCCATATCCGGATCGTCCTCGACGATCAGAATTTTTACCTTCTGGTTCAACAAGTTGCAGTCCTCCCATCAGCATCATAACCGCGCCGGGCGAAAACGCCAAAGACTTGGTGGTTATCGGCAAACGTCACAATTGTAACATTTGCAATCTCTGCAATGGGTGACGATGGTGCGGTGAAAGATCGGTAACCATATCCCGGCTTGCCAGCCCGGACCGTTATGGACATGCTTCATCTATTGGAACGGGGAGGTTCCAAGGGAGGACGACGTGAAGTTACTGACCGCCATCGGCGCCGGGTTTTTTGCAACCCTCGCCATGACCACCGCGACCCGTGGAGCCGACGCGCTGAACGTTCTTTGTGGCGTCGACGAAGTCTGGTGTGCCGTCATGGAGAAGACCTACGAGGCAAAGACCGGCCTTGCGGTCAACATGCCACGGATGAGCACCGGCGAAATACTCGATCGTGTTCGCGATGAGAAAGATCAGCCCACGGTTGATGTCTGGTGGGGTGGCACCGGGGTTACACACCTGCAGGCGGCCTATGAGGGGCTGCTCGAACCCTACCGCCCGCAGCAGGAAGCTGACCTTCTGCCCTGGGCGCGGAATTTCTTCTCCCTGTCTGGTGGCACGGCCGTCGGCCTCTATGCCGGTGCGCTCGGCTTCGCCTACAACGCGGATCTTCTCTCGGCTGCCGGTTTGCCGGCGCCCAACTGCTGGAAGGATCTCGCCAAGCCCATCTATCGCGGGCATATCCTGTCCGGCAATCCGCATTCCTCGGGCACGGCCTTCACGACCCTCGTCACGCTGGTGCAACTCCTCGGCGAAGACGAGGCATTTGTCTACATGCGCGAGCTCGGCCGCAACATCACCGAATACACCAAGGCCGGTGCCGAGCCGGTCAAGGCGGCGGGCAGGGCAGAGATCACCATCGGCATCTCCTTCATGCATGATGCCGTCACTCAAAAGGAGGCGGGCGCTCCCCTCGTGATCGTCGCACCCTGCGAGGGTACCGGCTATGAAATCGGAGCCGTCAGCATCGTCAAAGGCAGTCGCAATCTGGAGGAGGCGCGCCGCTTCGTCGATTTTGCCCTGAGCCCGGATGGACAGGCAACCGGCGCCACCGCCGGCCAGAACCAGGTGCCATCCCACGCCAGGGCCATGCTGCCGCCTGCCGCTCCCGACATCTCGATGATCAAGATGGTGGACTATGATTTCGCCACCTTCGGTTCACCCGGACAGCGAAGTCGGCTGCTGAGCCGCTTCGACAGCGAGATCAACCCGACCAACTGAACCTTCAACAACTGGACGGTCCCTCGATCGGCGCCTTTTCGGCACCGCCGCCGAAGGCTTGTCCTTTGTCTTCGACTTCCATCAGACGCAAGCAACAGGAGGATACCCATGCGACTGACTATACTCTCCACTCTACTCTTCGCCGGCACGAGCTTGTCTGCCGGCTCGGCCTTGGCCGCCGGTGAGCTCAACCTCATCTGCGCCGCGGACGTCGTCATCTGCGAACAGATGCAGGGCGATTTCGAAAAGGCCCATGACATCAAGGTCAACATGGTTCGCATGTCTTCGGGCGAGGCCTATGCCAAGATCCGTGCAGAAGCCCGCAACCCAAAGACCGACCTCTGGTGGGCCGGCACCGGCGACCCTCATCTCCAGGCCGCCTCCGAGGGGCTGACGGAAGAATACAAGTCGCCAATGCTCGACGAGTTGCAGGATTGGGCGAAGAATCAGGCCGAAAGCTCGGGCTTCAAGACCGTCGGCGTTTATGCCGGGGCGCTCGGCTGGGGCTACAACACCGATATCTTCAAACAGAAGGGCTACAAGGAACCGGTCTGCTGGGCCGACCTCCTGGCGCCGGAACTGAAGGGCGAGATCCAGATCGCCAATCCCAATTCGTCCGGGACGGCCTATACGGCACTCGCCTCGCTCGTGCAGATCATGGGTGAAGACAAGGCCTTCGAATACCTGAAGGCGCTCAACGCCAACATCTCGCAGTACACCAAGTCCGGCTCCGCGCCGGTCAAGGCGGCTGCCCGTGGTGAAACCGGCCTCGGCATCGTCTTCATGCATGATGCCGTAGCCCAGACGGCCGAAGGTTTCCCCGTCAAGTCCATCGCACCTTGCGAGGGCACCGGCTACGAGATCGGCTCCATGTCGATCGTCAAGGGCGCCCGGAACATGGAAAACGCCAAGGCCTGGTACGACTGGTCTCTGAAGCCGGAAGTGCAGTCGCGCATGAAGGACGCCAAGTCCTTCCAGCTTCCCTCGAACAAGACAGCCGAGATCCCCAAGGAAGCGCCGCGGTTCGAAGACATCAAGCTGATCGACTACGACTTCAAGTCCTATGGCGATCCGGAAAAGCGCAAGGCTCTGCTCGAGCGCTGGGATCGTGAGATTGGCGCCATCGCCAACTGACGTTTGACCCTATCCGCCGGCGGTCTTTTGACCGCCGGCCCATCTCCTTCTCGCGAATTTACTGATGAGGTCGACCATGAGACATGGCAACCGCAGACTGGACCTGTTGCTGGCCTTTGGCGCCGCGTCCTTCTTGATGCTTCCCTGGTATAGGCTGGATAGCGGCTTCTTCGGCCTTGGCTGGCTCGGCGATTACCCGTTGTCGGAGCAAAGCGCGCCAGGTGTGCTTCAGCTTTTGGGTCACGGCCGCCTCTGGCTTCTTGGTGTTGTCCTCTTCTTCGGGCTCGGCTTCGCCGCCCGGTTCATCGCCGACCCGATGCGCCGTGGAGCCTTCTTCTCGGCCGCAGGCGCTGCGGGTCTCGTCTATCTCTGCCTGCAGGGACTCGCGGTTGGCTTCTCCGGCTGGACCTGGGCGATTAGCGAAACCCTTTTCGGACCACTCTCCGACGGTCAGGCCTCCATGGGCGCCGGTGCCGTCACCATGGCGATCGTCTTCGTGCTCATGTTCGCCTTCGGCCTTGTCGAGCGTGGGGTCATGAAGGGTGACGCCTTCGTCGTCGGTTCGATCTCGCTGCTCGTGTTTCTGGTCTTTGTGTTCGTTTTCTATCCGATTGGCAGCATGCTCGTCGCTGCCGTCCAGGATTTCGACGGTTCCTTCAAACCGGACGGTTTCATCCGCAATCTGCAGGATCCGGGTATCTGGAGCCTCAGCTGCCTGATTGGCGACGGACGCTGTGGCGTCGCCTGGCGCACCTTCACGCTTGCCATCATGACGGCGTCTGCCTCCACTCTGCTGGGCTTGGCCTTCGCGCTCGTCGCGACCCGCACCCGCTTCCCATTCAAGAAGGGTCTGCGCCTTCTGACCGTTCTGCCGATCATCACGCCACCCTTCGTCATCGGTCTTGCGCTCGTGCTGCTCTTTGGCCGGGCGGGCGTTGTCACCGAAGCCCTGTCGAGCCTCTTCGGCATCGAACCGGGGCGCTGGCTCTATGGCCTGACAGGCATCTGGATCGCCCAGGTCCTGTCCTTCACCCCGATCTCGTTCCTTGTCCTGATCGGCGTTGTCGAGGGCGTCAGTCCCTCGATGGAGGAAGCCTCGCAGACACTGCGTGCCGACCGCTGGCGCACCTTCTGGCGCGTCTCGCTGCCCCTGATGAAGCCGGGTCTCGCCAATGCCTTCCTGATCGGCTTCATCGAGAGCATGGCCGACTTCGGCAATCCGCTGGTGCTCGGCGGCAGCAATGGCGTGCTCTCGACCGAAATTTTCTTCGCCGTGGTCGGCTCGCAGAACGATCCATCCCGCGCGGCTGTCCTCGCGCTTGTCCTCCTGTTCTTCACCCTGTCGGCCTTTCTCGCCCAGCGCGTCTGGCTGTCCGGCAAGAATTTCGCCACCGTCACCGGCAAGGGGGACAGCGGCGCTCATATCGCCCTGCCGCGCAGCATCTCCATCGGCGTGCATGCGATCGTGATCCCGTGGATGGTCTTCACCGTCGTCGTCTACGGCATGATCCTCGTCGGGGGCTTCGTCACCACCTGGGGCCTGGACAACACGCTGACCCTCGAACACTACGCCCGCGCGTTTTCCGTGAGCATCCAGAACGGTTCGATCGCCTGGACGGGTGTCGCCTGGAATTCTTTCTGGACGACCATGGAGATTGCCCTCATCTCCGCGCCGCTGACGGCGGCCGTCGGCTTGCTCACCGCCTACATCATCGTCCGGCAGAAGTTCGCCGGCCGGAACCTCTTCGAGTTCGCCCTGATGATGAGCTTTGCCATTCCCGGAACGGTCATCGGCGTCAGCTACATCATGGCCTTCAACCTGCCGCCGCTTGAAATGACGGGCTCGGCACTGATCCTGATCGCCTGCTTCGTTTTCCGCAACATGCCGGTCGGCGTGCGCGGCGGGATCGCGGCGATGAGCCAGCTCGACAAGAGCCTGGATGAAGCCTCGCTGACGCTGCGGGCCGACAGCTTCCGCACGGTGCGCAAGATCATCCTCCCGCTCTTGAGGCCGGCCATCACCGCTGCACTCGTCTATTCCTTCGTGCGGGCCATCACCTCGATCAGCGCTGTGATCTTCCTGGTCAGCGCCGAACACAACATGGCGACCTCCTACATCGTCGGCCTCGTCGAAAACGGCGAATACGGGGTGGCAATCGCCTATTCCTCGATGCTGATCGTCGTGATGATCACGGTCATTGCCGGCTTCCAGCTCCTTGTCGGCGAACGCAAGCTTCGCCGCGAAAATCGTGTTGCCGGTCTCGGCAACAACAATCCCGTTCCTCTCGGTCAGGAGAAAACCGCATGATCACCGTCAAAGCCGGATCCGTCACGTTCCAGAATGTCCGCAAGACCTTCGGTGCCTTCACCGCCATTCACGACCTTTCCCTCACCATCGAGCCGGGGACCTTGGTGACCCTGCTCGGGCCCTCCGGTTGCGGCAAGACGACAACATTGCGGATGCTGGCAGGTCTGGAACATCCGACATCCGGAAAGATCCTGATCGGTGGCAAGGATGTCACCATGCTGCCCGCCAACGAACGCGACGTCTCGATGGTCTTCCAGTCCTATGCGCTTTTTCCGCACATGACCTCGCTCGAAAACGTTGCCTATGGCCTGCAGTCGTCCGGCTTGGCCAAGAAGGAAGCGCGTGAGAAGGCCGAAGAGGGTCTCAAGCTTGTGGGCCTCGCCGCTATGGGGCACCGGCTTCCGGCAGAGCTTTCGGGTGGTCAGCAGCAGCGTGTCGCTGTCGCCCGTGCTCTGGTTCTGGAGCCGCAGGTGCTGCTGCTCGACGAGCCGCTTTCCAATCTCGATGCACGTCTGAGGCGTCGTGTCCGCACCGAAATCCGCGATCTCCAGCAGCGTCTCGGCTTTACCGCCGTCTACGTCACCCATGACCAGGACGAGGCACTCGCTGTCTCGGACCGGATCATCGTGATGAAGGACGGCGAGATCGCGCAGTCGGGTGCGCCGCGTGAACTCTACGAAGCGCCGGCCTCGCCTTTCATCGCCGATTTCATGGGGGAGGCGAATGTGCTGCCCTGCGAGGTCGTGCAGTCCGATGGCAGCGAAGTCCTGGTGCGTGTCAGCAATCTCGAGCATCGGCTGCAGTCCAAAGCGGGCCAGGGCCCAGCCAAACTTGCAGTCCGCCCCGATTCCATCCGGATCGGCTCTGCCGGCGCAGACGGCCTGAAGGGACGCATCCTTCACTCTGCCTATCTCGGCGGCCACGTCGAATACGAGGTCGAAACCGATGTCGGAACGCTTTTTGTGATCGATCACGATGTCGATCATGCCCATGCCGCCACGAGCGACGTCACACTGGCGTTCAAGAACCGTGGCATTGCCGTCATCAGCGGCTGAAACCGATTTCAGAAAGTTCAAGGATAAAGAGAATGACGGTAAATGATACGGCGCTTGCAGCGCGTTTCTCCCTGGCCAGGACGCTGGCAGCCGAAGCGGGGGCTATGGCGCTCGACTATTTCAACCGGCGCGATACGCTGGTGATCGAAACGAAGCGCGATCTTCAGGACGTGGTGTCCATCGCCGACCGCAACGTGGAGACATTCCTCAAGACGCGTGTTGCTGAAATCTATGCGAATGACGGGTTCCTGGGAGAGGAGTTCGGCCATGACGAAGGCACCTCCGGTTTCACTTGGGTCGTTGATCCAATCGACGGCACGGCCCCCTTCGTCAACGGCATGCCCACCTGGTGTGTCTCCGTCGCCATCGTTCGCGATGGTGAACCGGTCGTCGGCGTGATCCACGTGCCCTGCTCGGATGAGCTTTACGCCGCGGCCCTCGGTTTCGGTGCGACGCTGAATGACCAGCCCCTGCGTCTCGATCCCACCCGCAATTTGCAGAATGCGATGACGGGGATCGGCTGCAACAACTACGTCACACCCGAACGCGTCGGCGCCATTATCGCCGGCCTGATGGAGCGTGGCGGCAACTTCATCCGCAACGGGTCGGGTGCACTGATGCTCGCCTATGTCGCCGCTGGTCGCCTGGTTGGGTACTATGAGCCCCACATGCGCGCCTGGGACTGTATGGCGGGTTTCTGCCTGGTGCGCGAAGCCGGCGGCAAGAACCTTCACTTCCCGGGCGCGGGCGCCGAGTTCCTGAACGGGCATCCGGTGCTCGCCGCCAACCCGTCATGTTATGACGAACTCCTGCAGCTTCACACGAGCAATCTGTGACACCCATGCGGTCCCGCTGACCGTTGCGGCGAGGCGTGCTCCGCCTGCCGCAACGTCTCGCCCGCCGCTCCGCCCATGCTCAAAGGCGTTGCGCTCTGTACCCCCGGACTGAAGACCACTGGATCAGCCCGACACCGGCCAGAATCGAGACAAGTGCGATATATCCCGAAAGCGGGATCGTCTCACCCACGAGCGCCACGCCGATCAGGAGAGCCACGACCGGCGGTACGTAAGTGACGCTGGACGCAGCCAGCGCACCGAGAGTCTCGACGATGTGGTAGTAGGCGACATAGGCCAGACCCGTGCCGCAAAGGCCAAGACCGAGGATCAGCCCTGCGGCTGCGCGATGGTCATCGAACACGGCGCCAATTCCCTGCAACGGTGTCACAAGTGCCAGAAGCACCATGCCGATACCAATCTGCCATGTCGTCAGGGCTGCGGCCGGAAGCTTCAGCGGGCTGATGAACTTGCGTGCATAGACGAAGGAACAGCCGACACTGAGCGATCCGCCGATCATCCAGCCGATGCCGTCAATGTCGATCTGTCCCGTTGCGGACCACGGTTGCGCGACCAGAAGCACGCCAAGAAAGCCGAGGACCAACCCTGCCATCTTTCCCCTGCCAAGCGGCTCCTCGCGCAGGAACAGGAAGGCGCAGACGAGCGTGAAAAGAGGGATCGCCCCGCTGAGCATGCCCGCAACACCTGAGGGCAGAAGCACCGTTCCACGGGCGAATGCATAGTAGTAGAGCGCAGTTGCGAGCAGCGCCATGATGACGAAGTGGTGGCCGTGGCGAAGCTGGCTCCATCTCAGATCGCCCCGCCAGAGCGCGTAGACGACGACGGGAATGAAGCCGAAGATGACGCGCAACAGCGTGATCTGCACCGGCGTGATATGGAGAGCCGCCCATTTGACGAAGATGAAGTTGCTCCCCCACACAAGCCCGAGAAAGCAGAAGGCGACAAGTGCAGAATTCCTCATCGAATTATACGGACCTCGTCACGCCGCCATCGACACGAATGTTCTGGCCGGTGATGTAGGCCGCACCATCCGAGGCGAGGAACGAAACGGTCGCCGCAATCTCCTCGCTTGTGCCGTAGCGCTTCATCGGCACGCTGTCGCGCCGTTCCTCGGTGGCCGGAAGGCTGTCGATCCAGCCCGGCAGGACATTGTTCATGCGGATGCCTTCTGCGGCATAGGTGTCGGCAAACACCTTGGAGAAGGAGGCAAGGCCCGCCCGGGCGACGGCGGATGTCGGAAACATCGCGCTCGGCTCGAACGCCCAGGTGGTGGAAATGTTGATGATGGAGCCGGATTTCTGGCGCTGCATGATAGGCGTCACCAATCTGGTCGGACGCACCGCGTTCAGGAAGTAGACATCGATCCCGGCATGCCAGTCCTCGTCGGTGATTTCGAGGATCGGCTTCCTCGGGCCGTGGCCGGCACTGTTGACCAGAACATCGATGCGGCCCCAACGGTCCATGGTGCCGTCGATCAGCCGCTTGAGGTCGTCGTTCGACTGGTTCGAACCCGTAACTCCCAGGCCGCCGAGTTCCTGCGCCAGCGCTTCGCCCTTGCCCGACGACGACAGGATGGCCACTTTGAACCCATCAGCGGCCAGACGTCGGGCTGATGCCGCCCCCATACCGGAGCCGCCAGCAACCACCACCGCCACTTTTCCTGCAGACATGTCGATCTCCTTCGTTGGAATTTGCGTTATCTGTTCACGGTGATAGCATGATGCGAAAGCGCAAACGAACCAGAACGAAGCGCATCATCCAGTAGAAAAACTATTCAATGGCTGACGATACAAGGCGGCTTCCTCCCCTCAATGCGCTCCGGGCCTTCGAAGCGGCATCGCGACATCTGAACTTTCGGCTAGCTGCTGAAGAACTCGGGGTGACGCAAGGCGCGGTGGCCCAGCAGGTCCGCGGTCTTGAAGCGGTCCTGGGGCTGAAACTCTTCGACCGCCGTGCAAGGACAATCGCGCTTACCGAACCGGGGAGAAGCTACGTCAGCAATATCAGCCGTGCTTTCGAGCTGATCTCTGACGCGACCGACGCTCTGAAGCCTGAACC
This sequence comes from Peteryoungia algae, assembly GCF_030369675.1. Lineage (NCBI taxonomy): Bacteria > Pseudomonadati > Pseudomonadota > Alphaproteobacteria > Hyphomicrobiales > Rhizobiaceae > Peteryoungia > Peteryoungia algae. Next base: position 4,081,239 of record NZ_CP128477.1, read on the forward strand.
CCGCCACCTGACCATCAGCGTCACACCAACCTTTGCATCGCGCTGGCTGATCCCGCGATTGCCGGACTTCACGGAAGCGCACCCCGATATCGACCTGCGAATCCTCGCGACGGATCGGATCTCCAATTTCCAGACGGATGCGGTAGATCTGGCCGTGCGCTACGGCCGGCCGCCTTTCGGCCCAGGCCTCGTTGCCGACCTTCTGTTCGAGCAGGTGCTCGTTGCGGTAGCCAGTCCGCTGCTGATCGACAAGCTGGGACCACCCAATGATCTCGACAACCTCAGGCACTATGCGCTCTTGCATGATTCCCATGATCTTTGGCCGCAATATCTGGAGGCCGCCTTTCCGACTGGTTCGGTCGCAACGGGCAAGAACATCCGGTTCAACCAGACCTCTTTGGCCATTGAGGCGGCAGTGGCCGGACAGGGCCTTGCTCTCGCCAGCCTCTTTTTCGTGAGGCATGACCTGGAGTCGCGTCGCCTTGTCCAGCCGCTGAAGGAAGAGTTGAGGGTCGGCGCGGATTTCTATCTCGTTTCCCCGCGAAAACCCCGTTATCCGGCGGCGGTCCGGGAGGTTCGAGAGTGGATGAACGCACGCCGTTGAAGGCATCAGGCCTTTCGCCGATGAGTTCGCCACCACCTGATAGTCTCTGACGGAGTGAAAAGCGGCGCATCGGGGAATTTTTTGTCTCGACCTGGCCGACCGATCTGCAGACGCGGTCATCAAAACCCGGGCGAAGCGCCGTGGTAAGGCGCCGCACAGTTCGCGCGGACGGCGTCGACGTGAGAGGCTGGCACGCCATTCTTCAACAGATTTGGGCCTCCGTCATCCGCACGCGCGGCTGCATGCGAAACGCTGCATCCAGATCCGGCTAGAAACAGGGTTGACAGACAGTTTGGATCGTTCCATAAAAATTGGAACGATCCAAGTTGTGTTGGAATGTGGAAGGAAATGCGAATGCGGTGGGCGTTGATCGGAGCCAGCACAATTGCGCGTCAGTACATGGTCGGCGCCATTCGCGCTGGGCATGGCGAGATATCGCATGTGTTGAGCGCATCGGCGGAGAGGGCCGGAACCTTTGCCGCTGCGCATCACATCCCGAACTTCGGAAGTGATCTGGAGGAGATTCTTGCAGATCCAGACATCGACGCAGTCTACATTTCCACCACCAACGAAAAGCATCTGTCTCAGGCCTTCGCAGCCGTGAAGGCCGTCAAGCATGTGCTGTGCGAGAAGCCCCTGGCGCTCACGCTGGAGGATGCGGTTGCCATGGTGCGCGCCGCTGACGAAGCAGGGGTTGTCTTCGCGACGAACCACCACCTGCGTTGCTCAGGAAGTCATCGTGCCGTGCGTGCGCTGATCGCGTCCGGCAGGATCGGCCGGGTGCTTTCCCTGCGCCTGCATCATGCCGTCCATTTACCGCCGCATCTTCAAGGGTGGCGCATCAACGCTCCGGATGCCGGCGGCGGGGTCATTCCCGACATCACTGTTCACGATGCCGATGTCGCCCGCTTCCTGCTCGGGGAAGATCCCGTTGCGGTCGTGGCGCAGATGGCAAGCTCTGGCCTGGGTGAGGGCGTCGAGGACTCGGCAATGTCCGTGTGGACCATGCCGTCGGGTGCCATGGTGATGAGCCATGAGAGCTTTACGCATCCCTTCGCGGGCTCTGGCCTCGAGGTGCACGGCACGGATGGGTCGATCTTCGCCCGGGATGTCATGACCCAAAACCCGATTGGCTTGGTCGATTTGGTCACCGCTTCCGGACGGGAGGCAATCGAATTCGAGAAGCACGATTTGTACGAGGAGGGCGTGCGCCGCTTTCATGCTGCCGTGGCTGGTGAGGGTGAACCGGCGGCAACCGGCCTCGATGGGGTGAAGTCACTCGCCGTAGCGCTCGCCGTGCGTGATGCCGCAATCCGGGGCGTACGGGTTGACGTCAACTATGGAGGTCTGGTTTGAGCAAGCTCGTCACCCCTTCCGAAGCTGTCTCGCGGATCCCGGATGAAGCTGTTGTGACGGTGTCCTCGTCTTCGGCGCTCGGCTGTCCGGATCTCGTCCTCGCTGCCCTGGGGCAACGCTTTGATGTTGAGGGCTATCCGCGCAATCTCACCATGCTGCATCCGATCGCCGCTGGAGACATGTATGGTGTCAAGGGCATCGACCATATCGCGAAAGACGGCCTGATCAGCCGTGTGCTTGCCGGCTCTTATCCATCCGGTCCGTCGAACCTGCCCATGCCAGAGATCTGGAAGATGGTCGTCGAAAACAGGGTCGAGGCCTACAATGTCCCCTCGGGCATCATGTTCGACATGCACCGTGAGGCGGCTGCACGGCGTCCCGGCGTTTTGACGCGGATCGGCCTTGATACTTTCGTCGATCCCGTCCGCGAGGGCTGTGCGATGAATGAAAGAGCATCGGCCCGCCCCATCGTCAGCCGTGTGGAATTCGCCGGCGAAACCTGGCTGCACTTTGCCAACATCCATCCGGATGTCTGCATTCTCAGGGCCACCACTGCCGACGAGCGCGGCAATCTCACCTACGAACACGAGGGAGCCTATCTTGGCGGTCTCGAACAGGCGATCGCGACGCGCAACAATGGCGGTCTCGTCATCGCCCAGGTGAGCCGCGTCACCGCAGCCGGCAGTCTGCGTCCCCATGACGTGCGCGTCCCCGGCCATCTCGTTGACCTCGTCGTCCTGGATCCCGACCAGAAACAGACCTGCGAGACGCCATATGACCCGGCCATATCGGGGCAGATCATGCGGCCCTGGTCGAGCTTCAAGCTGGCCGAACATGGCGTCGAGAAGGTCATCGCCCGCCGAGCCGCACTCGAACTGAAAGCGGGGATGACTGCCAATCTCGGCTTCGGCATCAGCGCGCAGGTGCCGCGCATCCTGCTTGAGGAAGGGCATCCCGAGGCGGTCACCTGGGCAATCGAACAGGGTGCCGTCGGCGGCATGCCGCTCACCGATTTTGCCTTCGGCTGCGCCTCGAATGCCGACGGTTTCATGCCCTCGCCACAGCAGTTCATCTATTTCCAGGGCGGCGGTTTCGACGTGTCTTTCCTGTCCTTCCTGGAGGTGGACGTGGAGGGCAATGTCAATGTCTCGAAGCTTGGCAAGAAGCCCTATCTGACCGCAGGCTGCGGCGGCTTCGTCGACATCACCGCGCATGCGAAGAAGATCGTTTTCTCCGGCTGGTTCGAGGCCGGTGCGACGGTCGACCTAACCGAAGACGGTATCCACGTCCGCAGTCCGGGCAAGTTCACGAAAATGGTGGAGAAGGTCGAACACGTGACCTTCTCCGGCCGCAGAGCCCGTGAGCAGGGGCAGGACGTTCTCTACGTCACCGAGCGTTGCGTGATGCGCCTGACGGCGAGCGGTCTCGTCGCAACCGAGATCATGCCGGGCATTGAACCCGAGCGGGACATCGTCGTTGCCTCGCACGGCCGGGTGAAAATCGCACCGGATGCGCACGTCATGTCGACATCCCTCCTGTCGATGGATCCGATGGGGTGGGCACCATGAGCGCGGTTCACCTGGAGATCACAGACGGGACCGCGGAGATTCGGCTGGATAATCCTGCCAAGCTCAATGCCTTCACCGTCGAAATGCTGGCGCAGCTGGCCGACCATCTCGACCGACTTGATAGGGCGCAGGACGTTCGTTGCGTCATCGTCACGGCTGAAGGCGAGCGGGCCTTCTGCGCAGGGGCCGACATCAACGCCTGGGGCGATCTGACGCCCGCCGAATTCGCCCGGCACTGGGTGCGCGATGGGCACCGCATCTTTGATCGCCTCGCACGATTGTCGAAGCCGGTGATCGCGGCCATGGCGGGTCACGCCTTTGGCGGCGGTCTGGAACTTGCTGCCGCCTGCGATGTCAGGGTCATGACCCCGAACGCGACGATTGCGCTTCCGGAAGCTCATGTCGGCATCGTCCCGGGCTGGTCGGGTACGCAGCGCCTGGGCCGGCTGCTCCCCGAACCGGTCTTGAAGGAGATGGCCCTCTTCGGTCGGCGGATCTCTGCCGAGCGGGCACATGCCTTCGGGTTCGTGGCCGAGGTCTCGGCAAACCCTGCCGAGACGGCCCGAAGCATGGCCCAGGCGGTCCGCGGTCTATCCCCGCGTTCCGTCGAAGTGGCGAAATTCATGATCCATGCGGGCCGGGGCGAAGATCGCGACGCAATGATCGAGGCACTCGGCAGTGCCGCAATTTCGGCCAGTGCCGATCGCGACGAAGGTGTCGCCGCCTTCTGCGCGAAACGCAAACCCGCATTCTCTGGAGAATGACATGAACGACATGACCATGACCGCGACCGTCTCGCATCCGCTGCCAGAAGCACCCTTCGAAGGCCGCCACCTGATTGACGGCATCTGGCAGGAGAGTGCTGATAGCGCGACCTTCGACAGGGTGTCGCCCTCTCACGGCGTCGTCGTCAGCCGTTCCGCCCGCGGTGGTGCCAAGGAAACCGAAGCCGCGATTGCAGCGGCACGGCGGGCCTTCAATGGTGGCAAGTGGAGCCGCGCGACCGGCAAGGAGCGGTCGATGTTTCTGCTCAGGGTCGCCGATTTGATCGAGGCCAATGTCGAGCGCATGGCGCTGCTCGAAACGCTCGAAAGCGGCAAGCCGATTTCCCAGTCCCGCGGTGAGGTCGCAGGTGCCGCCGACCTCTGGCGTTATGCGGCCGCCCTTGCCCGTACCCTGCATGGCGACAGTCACAATTCACTGGGCGAAGAGATGCTGGCCGTCGTGCTTAAAGAACCGATCGGCGTCGTCTCGATCATCACGCCCTGGAATTTCCCCTTCTGGATTCTCAGTCAGAAGCTGCCATTTGCCCTCGCCGCAGGCTGTACCTGCGTGATCAAGCCGTCGGAAATGACCCCCTCGACGACCGTGATGCTGGGAGAGCTTCTGGTCGAAGCGGGATTGCCTGCCGGCGTCGTCAACATCGTCCTCGGTTTCGGCCAGCCGGTCGGCGCGCTGATGGCGGAACATGCTGATGTCGACATGGTGAGCTTCACCGGGTCGACCGCCGTCGGCAAGGCGATCAGTGCGGTTGCCTCAAGGACACTGAAGAAGGTCGCGCTCGAATTGGGTGGCAAGAACCCGCAGGTCGTCTTCCCGGATGCCGACCTGGATGCTGCTGCCGATGCGATCACCTTCGGCGTCTACTTCAACGCGGGCGAATGCTGCAATTCCGGCAGCCGCATCATCGTGCACGAGGACATTGCGGACGCCCTGGTCGGGAAGGTTGTGGCACTTTCGCGCAAGGTCGCATTCGGCGATCCGCTCAATCCCGAGACCCAGGTCGGTGCGATTATCTCCACGACCCATCAGCAAAAGATCGCGGCCTATGTGCGCGATGCGGTAGCCGCAGGCGCCAGTCTTGCCCTCGGAGGCAAGGCTGTAAGTCACCCTGGCTTGCCTGGCGAGTTCTACGCACCAACCGTGGTCACCAATGTCACACCTGACATGCCGATCGCCCGCGAGGAGGTCTTCGGCCCGGTACTTGCCGTCCTGACCTTCAAGACGATGGAAGAGGCGGTCTCGCTGGTCAACGATGCGTCCTATGGCCTCTCGGCCGGCGTCTGGAGCGAGAACGTGCACACTTGCCTTGCCTTCGCGCGCCGCGCAGAGGCCGGCACCGTCTGGACCAATACCTGGATGGACGGCTTTCCGGAGGTTGCCTTCGGCGGTTTCAAGCAGAGCGGGCAGGGCCGCGAGAATGGCCGCTACGGCCTTGATGAATTCCTGGAGATCAAATCCGTCGTGATGCGCATTGGCCAGACGAGGCCAAATTGGGTCAGGGGCCAGCAGGACCATGATTGAGGCAGGCTTCACACCCTTGCGACAACGCCGCGATGCGAGCGCGCCTTTATGTCAGTATTTTCTGCAGGATGTTCACGTCCGCGCCGGAAATCCTTTGGAGCAGCAGCTTGGCCAGATGCTCGCCGGCCTCCGTGAGATCCTCGTAGATCGTGTCCACGCCGGGCTGAATATCGGTAAGAAGTTGCGAGGTCTGCTTGGCGACGATGTCGTATTCCGATCCGAGCGACCAGCCGCCATCTGCAAGTCCGGTAATCGCGGCCATGGCCGAGACTTCGCCCGGGCATATTATGGCGTCCGGCGGGTCGGGACGGTCGAGGCGATGCCGGAAATAGTCCCTCACGACGCCGGCTTTCGAGTCATGGTTGATCCCGTCCGCGAGTTCAAACGGTATTCCGGCTTCGCGGACAGCCGTCATGAAGCCATGCAGCATGTGTTGGCTGAAAGTCAGTCGCCTGGGAGGCAGGATGATCGTCAATTTCCGGCGGCCCTTGGCAATCAGCCGGCGGGCGGCCTCATAGGCGAAGGCATAGTTGTCGTAATCGACGAAGGGGTGTTCCGTCGCAAATTCGGTCCTGCCATGGCTGACGAAGGGAAAGTCCTTTTCGCTCAGGAGGCGAACGCGGGGGTCGAGCGTCTCGGTACGTGTGAAGATCAGGCCATCAGCGAGGTTGTTTCGGATGATGTGCTCGACGGCTTCAATGTTCGATTCGTCAAGGAAGTTCGGCATGACGATCAGGTGGTACGGCGTGCCTTTCAGCGCCTTGGTCACGCCGTAGAGAAGCGAAGTTCCGAAGCCGAGAATTTCCTCGTGCGGATCGAGGAGCACGCCGATGACGTTTGTCCGCCCGGTCTTCAGGCGCTGCGCTGCTCTATCCGGCACATAGCCCAAAGCCCCCGCGATTTCACGAACACGCTCGCGCGTCGTGATGCTGATCAAAGGGTCACCGGCAAGCGCTCTCGATACGGTGGTGACGGCGATCCCTGCGGCTTCGGCCACGGTCTTGAGCGTCGGCCTGGATGGCGATCCCTGCTTGCTTCGTTTTTCGGATGCTCTGGTCGTGGTCTCGCGCACTTTCGGGGATCTTTACCATTTCGACAACGGATGAACTTAACGCCATGTGAAACTGGTCGCAAGCACATGCGATCGATTTTTTAAAACGATTTAATGTTGTGTGCGTTTCGGAAAGGCGGGGTGTAGTGCCATGGGCCCGGTATTTGTGCCGTTAACGCCGAGAATGCGGAGACTGACAGTTCTTGACTTTGCAAAATTTGTAACGTTTTAAATTGTAGCTCGGCGCTCGGGAACGGAGGTTCTTGGCATCGGGATGGCGGGTGGGAGACCCGATAACTTGTGAATGAGGAGGATGAAATGAGCAAGTTCCTGACAACGACTGCAATTGCACTGACAATGATGGCGGGTGCCGCCAAGGCGACCGATGTGGAGGTGCTCCATTGGTGGACCTCTGGTGGTGAAGCCGCAGCTCTCAACGTTCTGAAGGAGGATCTGAACGGCAAGGGTATCGGCTGGGTCGACATGCCGGTCGCCGGCGGCGGCGGCGAGGCTGCAATGACTGCATTGCGTGCCCGCGTCACGGCCGGAGATTCGCCAACAGCCGTCCAGATGCTCGGCTTCGACATCCTTGACTGGGCGGAGCAGGGTGCGCTCGGCAATCTCGACGAAGTTGCGAATGCTGAAGGCTGGGACAAGGTGGTGCCGGAAGCGCTGCAGAAGTTCTCGAAATATGACGGTCACTGGATCGCTGCCCCGGTCAACGTTCACTCGACCAACTGGGTGTGGATCAACAAGGCAGCACTCGATGCGGCCGGTGGCAAGGCGCCCGAGAGCTGGGACGAACTCGTCGCTGTCCTCGACAAGATGAAGGCGAATGGCATCACCCCGCTCGCCCATGGTGGTCAGCCATGGCAGGACGCCACCGTTTTCGACGGCGTCGTGCTTTCCAAAGGCAATGACTTCTACAAGAAGGCCTTCATCGACCTCGACGAAGAAACGCTTGGTGGTGCCGAGATGGCGGACGCTTTCGATCGCCTGATGAAGCTGCGCAGCTATGCCGACGACAACTTCTCCGGCCGCGACTGGAACCTTGCTTCGGCCATGGTCATCGAGGGCAAGGCCGGCATGCAGATGATGGGTGACTGGGCCAAGGGCGAATTTCTGAAGGCCGGCCAAAAGCCGGGCGAGGACTTTGTTTGCATCCGTTTCCCCGGAACGCAGGGCTCGGTAACGTTCAACTCCGACCAGTTCGCGATGTTCAACGTTTCGGGTGACGACAATGTCAAGGCGCAGATGGCCATGGCCTCCGCGATCGAAAGCCCGAAATTCCAGTCGGCCTTCAATGTCGTCAAGGGATCCGTCCCGGCCCGCACGGATGTGCCGGACACCGATTTCGACGATTGCGGCAAGAAGGGCATGAAGGACCTGGCCGCAGCAAGCTCCGCAGGGTCGCTCTTCGGCTCCATGGCGCATGGCCATGCCGCTCCGGCTGCCGTGAAGAACGCCGTCTATGACGTCGTGACCAAGGCCTTCAACGGCGGCTTCAAGGATGGCGCAGAGGCAGCCACGGCGCTTGCCCAGGCCGTAGCCGCCGCAAGGTAACCTCCCCGTCTCGAGCGGCCTTCTCGTCGCTCGAGACCCCTCCGACGCCGTCTGCAAGGTGAGCGACGGCGTCGGTCTTTCCATACCGTAAAGGGAGACCCCTCATGACAGGCTCGACCAGGGCTGACTTGCGCACCCGCGTCCAGGATTGGCTGCCGAAGCTGGTGCTTGCGCCCTCATTCGCCGTCATTCTGCTGTTCGTCTACGGGTTCATCCTGTTCACGATCTTCTTGTCCTTCACCGGCTCGAAGATGCTGCCCATCTACAACTTTGTCGGCTTCACCAATTACAGCCGGCTCTGGGCACAGGAGAATTGGCACATCGCGATCAGCAATATCGCAATCTTCGCCAGTCTCTATATCGTCATCTGCACGGCGCTCGGTCTGACATTGGCGATTTTCCTCGACCAGAAGATCCGGGGCGAGGGGCTGTTGCGCCCGATCTATCTCTACCCGATGGCATTGTCCTTCATCGTCACCGGCACGGCCTGGAAATGGTTTCTCGATCCTGGCATCGGGCTCGAGCGGATCATACGTCTCTGGGGCTGGGAGAGCTTTTCCTTCGCCTGGATCAAGGACAATGACATGGCGATCTACACCATCGTCATCGCGGCGGTCTGGCAGACCAGCGGCTTCGTCATGGCCATGTTCCTCGCCGGCCTGCGCGGCATCGACAACGAGATTCTGAAGGCGGCCCAGATCGATGGCGCCTCGAGCTTCCAGCTCTATCGCCGGATCGTAATTCCCATGCTTCGCCCGGCCTTCCTCTCGGCTTTCGTTATCCTCAGCCACCTCGCGATCAAGTCCTACGATCTCGTCATCGCGCTCACCGGTGGGGGGCCAGGGCGCGCCACCGAGATGCCCGCGACCTTCATGTATTCCTACACATTCACCCGCAATCAGATGGGCGTCGGTTCGGCCTCCGCCGTAATAATGCTGATGACCATCGCGGCCATCATGGTTCCCTATCTCTATGCCGAACTGAAGGAGAAGCACTGATGTCTGCCGTCAGCCAGGACACCGCGGTCAGGACCGGTCGCGTTACCCGCACCTTCATCTATCTGGTGCTTCTTCTTTTCGCGCTTTTCTACCTGCTGCCTCTCTATGTGATGGGCATCAATTCGCTGAAGCCGCTGCCGGAGATCACCGGTGGCAACATGATGGCGCTGCCCGACACCTGGACCCTGGACGCCTGGCGCTCCGCCTGGTCGACCGCCCAGATCGGCGTCTCGCCCACCGGCCTCAAGCCCTACTTTCTGAATTCCATGCTGATGGTCGTGCCGGCCGTTGCCATCTCCACGATCCTCGGCGCGCTCAATGGCTACGTGCTGACAAAATGGCGCTTCCGCGGCGACACGATCATCTTCGGTCTGATGCTGTTCTCCTGCTTCATCCCGTTCCAGATCGTGCTGATCCCGATGGCGCTGGTGCTCGGTAAGCTCGGGCTCGCCGGCTCCGTTCCAGGCCTCGTCCTGGTGCATGTGGTCTATGGTATCGGCTTCACCACGCTCTACTACCGCAACTACTACGCCACCTTCCCGACGGAGCTGGTCAAGGCGGCACAGATCGATGGTGCCGGCTTCTTCCGCATCTTCTGGCGCATCCTGCTGCCGGTCTCAGGCCCGATCACGGTCGTCTCGGTGATCTGGCAGTTCACCAACATCTGGAACGACTTCCTGTTCGGCGTGTCCTTCGGCGGCACCAGCCAGCCAATGACGGCGGCGCTGAACAACCTCGTTCAGTCTTCCACGGGCGTGAAGGAATACAACGTCCACTTCGCGGGCGCGATCATCGCCGCCCTTCCTACTCTTCTCGTCTACGTCGTCGCCGGGCGCTATTTCGTGCGCGGACTGATGGCCGGTTCAGTCAAAGGATAAGATCATGGGCTTTCTCGACATCCGGAACGTCACCAAGTCCTATGGGCAGCTCGAAGTCTTGCATCGCGTCGACATCGCGGTCGAGGAGGGGGAGTTCCTCGTGCTCGTCGGCCCCTCCGGCTGCGGCAAGTCGACCCTTCTCGGCATGATCGCGGGCCTCGAGCCCATTTCCTCCGGTGAGATCGCGATCAAGGACCGCGTCATCAATGGGGTTCACCCGTCAAAGCGCAACATCGCGATGGTCTTCCAGTCCTATGCGCTCTATCCGAACATGACCGTGGGGCAGAACATCACCTTCGGCCTCGAGATGCATGGCGTGCCGAAGCCGGAACGCGAAAAAGCGCTGCTGGATGTCGCCAAGCTCCTGCAGATCGATCATCTCACCGACCGAAAGCCCGGGCAGCTCTCCGGTGGCCAGCGCCAGCGCGTTGCCATGGGCCGTGCCTTGGTGCGCGATCCGGACGTCTTTCTCTTCGACGAGCCGCTTTCCAACCTTGATGCCAAGCTGCGCGTCGATATGCGCACCGAGATCAAGAAACTGCATGCCAAGCTCAAGCGCACCATCGTCTACGTCACCCATGACCAGATCGAGGCGATGACGCTCTCGACCCGGATCGCCGTGATGAACAAGGGTTACATCCAGCAGCTCGGCACGCCGAAGGAGATCTACGACACCCCGGCCAATGTCTTTGTCGCCACCTTCATGGGAAGTCCTGCGATGAATGTCGTGCCGGCGCGCGTCGTCGTCGCCAATGGTGTGCCGCATGCCGAAGTCGTGCTGGGGGACGACTCGAAGAGCTTGCTCGCCTTCAGCCAGCCCGGGCTCGCCGCTTGGGATGGCCGCGAGATATTGCTCGGCATCCGGCCCGAAGCAATCACCGATCCCGAAGGAGCGGACCGCAAGTCGCAAAACATTGTCAGTCTGAAGAACCGGGTGATCGTGACCGAGCCGGCAGGCTCCGACACCTTCGTCACCATGAGCCTCGGAGCTAGAGATGTGATTGCGCGCATGCGGGCCGATGTCGATATCGCCGGCGGTGACGACTTCGAATTCGCTGTCAACATGGAGAAGGCTGTGGCCTTCGACCCGAAGACGGAAGAGCGCATCCGGAAATGAGCGACGCCGACGTCATCATCATCGGATCTGGCATGGGTGGCGCGACGCTTGCCGCGCAACTCGCCCCGACGGGCAGACGCATCCTGATCCTGGAAAAGGGCGAACGGCTGAAACCGTCACCCGCAGACAGGGATGCCGAAGCCATCTTCGGCAAGGCGCATTTTCGGCCGAAAGAGGAATGGCTGGACGGGGAGGGGCGGCCCTTCAATCCGGGCAATTACTACAATGTCGGCGGCAATTCGAAATTCTACGGTGCCGTGCTGCTGCGCTATCGCCGCGAAGACTTCTCGTCCCAACGTCACATGGGCGGAACAACACCGGGCTGGCCGATCGCCTATGAGGGCCTAGAGCCCTGGTATCAGGAGGCCGAACAGCTGTTCGAGGTCAGGGGAGTGCTGGGCGAGGACCCGACTGAACCGCCACATTCCGGAACCTACGATCACCGGCCCGTACCGGACGAGCCTGTTATCGCCGATCTTCGCCGCCGCCTGAGCACCGTCGGTCTTCACCCGGCATCCCTGCCGCTCGGTGTCGACATCGACCAATGGCTCAAGCATGGGCGCACGACCTGGGACGCCTATCCGGATACATGCGGTGGCAAGAAGGATGCGGAGACGGTCAGCCTCGCTCGAGCCCTCCGCCATCCCAACGTCACGCTTGCAACAGGGTGTGAGGTCATCCGTCTGTTGCCGGGTGAGGACGGTCAGATCAGCGGTGTTGAGGTTCAGAACCGAGGCGAGACGAAGCTGCTGAGCGCACCGCTCGTGGTTCTCTCGGCCGGTGCTGTCAAAAGCGCTGCCATCCTCCTCTCATCGGTCGATGAGCGGCATCCCGAGGGTCTGGCAAACCGTTCCGACCAGGTCGGCCGCAACTTCATGAACCATAACTGCTCGGCGGTGTTGGCGCTCCACCCATTCAGGCGCAATCCGTCGGTCTACCAGAAGACCCTGCTGGTCAATGACTTCTACCTGACGGGCGGACCGAACGGCGAACCGCTCGGCAATATCCAGTTGCTCGGCAAGATCACCGGCCCGATCCTGGCCGCAAGCTCGCCATTGCCGCGACCGCTCGCGCACTGGATCGCGGACCGCTCGCTCGATCTCTATGCGATGTCGGAGGATCTGCCCAACCCGGAAAGCCGCGTGCAGGTCAGGAACGGTCGCATCGTGCTCGACTGGAAGCGGTCGAACTGGGAGGCGCATCTGGCGCTGGTCGCCAAACTCAAGGCTCTGCTGCGCAAGGCGGGCTATCCGGTTGTGCTCGCGCGCCCCTTCGATCGCCGGACGCCATCCCATCAATGCGGCACCGCCCGCATGGGCGCGGACCCGATGACGAGCGTGGTCGACAGCTTCGGCCGCTGCCACGATCACCGCAATCTTTTCATCGTCGATGCGTCGATTCTGCCAACCTCGGCCGCGGTCAATCCGGCCCTGACGATTGCAGCGCTAGCACTTCGATCGGGTCGTCACATCATCGAAACGGAGTTCAGCCAGTGAGCAAGGTCGCACTGATTACGGGAGGCCAGCAGGGCATCGGTCTCGGCATCGCCCGGGACCTGGTCAGCGCCGGCTTCAAGGTCGCGCTGGCGTCCCGATCCGCTGAAGATGAGCCGCAAGTGCTGGCAGCGCTCGAGGAACTGGGTCAAGCAGCCATCTATGTTCGCCATGACCTGCAGGATGTCGACAACGTCGTATCGGTTCTCGACAAGGTCGAGGCAAGCCTGGGACCGGTCACGACCTTCGTGTCCAATGCCGGTGTCCCGGCCAAATTGCGCGGCGACATGCTTGCCCTGACACCTGAGAGCTTCGACTTCGTCCTCGGTGTCAATCTGCGCGGTGCCTTTTTCCTCGCCCAGGAGGTTGCGCGGCGCATGCTGGCAACGTCGTCTGACGCCTATCGCTCGATTGTCTTCGTCACCTCGGTCAGTGCCAGCATGGCGTCGATCGAGCGGACGGAATACTGCATCTCCAAGGCCGGTGCCGCGATGATGGCAGAGCTCTTTGCGCTTCGCCTTGCACCGCATGGCATAGGCGTTTTCGAACTGAGACCCGGCATCATCGAGACCGAGATGACGGCGGGGGTCAAAGACAAATACACGGCGCGGATCGAGGGCGGGCTCGTTCCGGCGCAGCGCTGGGGTCAGCCTGCCGATATCGGCAGCGTGGTCGTGCCGCTTGCGGAAGGGCGCTTTGCTTTTGCCAACGGTGCAGTCATCCCGGTTGACGGCGGGCTGTCGCTCGCCCGCCTCTAGGAGAACGTGATGCGGCAAGCTTTTGATTTTATCATTGTCGGCGGAGGTTCGGCGGGCTCCGTGCTCGCGGCGCGTCTGTCGGAAAATCCCGATTTCAACGTGCTTCTGCTGGAAGCCGGTGGGCGCGACTGGCATCCATTTTACCATCTGCCGGCGGGTTTCGCGAAGATGACCAAGGGCATCGGCAGTTGGGGATGGAGCACGGTGCCACAGCGGCACATGAACAACATGGTGATCCGCTATACCCAGGCAAAGGTCATCGGCGGTGGGTCCAGCATCAATGCGCAGATCTACACCCGTGGCAACGCGCTCGATTATGACGATTGGCGTCAGATGGGCTGCGAAGGCTGGTCCTACGAGGATGTCCTTCCCTATTTCCGCAAGGCCGAGGACAATGACAGCTTCGACAACCGCTATCACGGCAAGGGCGGTCCGCTGGGTGTCAGCAAGCCTTCGGCCCCGCTGCCGATCTGCGAGGCCTATTTCAAGGCCGCAGCCGAGCTTGGAATTCCCTTCAACGGCGACATGACGGGCGAGACACAGGACGGCGTCGGATACTATCAGCTGACCCAGCGCAATGTCCGCCGCTCCTCGGCGTCGATTGCCTATCTCAATCCCGTCCGCCGTCGTCCCAACCTCACAATTCGCACGGACGCTCAGGTGCTGAAGCTCGTGGTCGAGAACGGACGCGCGGTCGGCGTCGATCTCGCCGGTGAAGGTGTGGTGCATGCCGAACGGGAGGTGCTGCTTTCATCGGGGGCGATCGGCAGCCCGCGCATCCTGATGCTCTCGGGCATCGGGCCTGCCGACCATCTGGCCTCAGTCGGCCTGCCCGTCGCTTTCGACCAGCCCGGCGTCGGCTCCAACCTGCAGGACCACCTCGATCTCTTCGTCATCGCCGAATGCACCGGGCCGCATACCTATGACCGCTATGCCAAGCCGCATCTTTCCGTGCTCGCCGGCCTGCAATACATCCTGACGAGGACCGGCCCCGTCGCCTCAAGCCTCTTTGAGACGGGAGGCTTTTGGTATGCCGATCCGGAAGCCCGTTCGCCGGATATCCAGTTCCACCTCGGTCTTGGCTCCGGCATCGAGGCCGGTGTGGCCGCCATGGCCAATGGCGGCGTGACACTTAATTCCGCCTATCTCAGGCCGCGCTCGCGGGGCACCGTCCGGCTCGGCTCGGCCGACCCGCTCGCCGCTCCTCTCATCGATCCCAACTACTGGGAAGATCCCCACGACCGCGAGATGTCGATCCGTGGCCTGAAGATCGCAAGGGACATCCTGCGCCAGGATGCCCTGAAGCCGTACGTCAAGTCCGAGCGTCTGCCGGGACCGGAGGTGCAGAGCGAGCAGGACTATTTCGACTATGCCTGTCGCCATTCCAAGACCGATCATCATCCGGCCGGCACCTGCCGCATGGGCTCGGATCCCGAGGCCGTCGTCGATCCGCGTCTGCGGTTCAACGGCATCGACGGTCTGCGCGTCATCGATGCCTCGATCATGCCGACGGTTGTCTCATCCAATACCAACGCGCCCACCATCATGATCGCCGAAAAGGCAGCCGACATGATCAAGGCGGATCACGGAGTGACATCATGATCCGCCACATCGAGCTGATCATTATCGACCTGCCCGCCCAAACTCAGGGATCTCCAACATGATTGCCTTGCCCACCGCCGATGGCCGCATCGAAACCTATCGTCTCACCGGAACGCCGCTTGTAGCGCGAGCCCCCTCCCGTCCATTGACCCGCACCGCCTATGCGGCCGCCCACGTCGTCTCCGACCCGCTGCGCGAACGCAGCCCCTGGGATACGCGACCCGCCGTCGACTGGGAGGGCACGCTTTCCTTCCGAACCTCGCTCTGGGATCAGGGGCTGGGGCTTGCCGAAGCCATGGACACCGCCCAGCGAGGCATGGGTGTCGATTGGCCGACGGCACTCGAACTCATCCAGCGCACAATGGTGGCCGCCAAAGTTCATCCCATGAAGCCACGTGTCGCCTGCGGTGCCGGCACCGACCACCTGGCACTCGCCGACCTCACCACCGAGGACAAGATCGCGGCTGCATATCAGACCCAGGCCGAAGCCATCGAGGCGGCCGGCGGGCAGTTGATCCTGATGGCATCCCGCGCCTTCCCCGCCATGGACGCGGGGCCTGATGTCTACCGATCCGTCTATCGTCGGCTGATCGACGGCGCGCGTGAGCCTGTCATCCTGCACTGGCTGGGCGACATGTTCGACCCGGCGCTGAAAGGCTATTGGGGCAGCGGAAACGTCGCCGAAGCGAGTGACTTCGTCCTTGACCTGATCAGCGAGAACCCGGCCAAGGTCGACGGCATCAAGATCTCGCTGCTTGACCAGGCGCATGAAGAGGCGTTTCGCACGCGCCTGCCGGAGGGCGTGCGTCTCTATACGGGCGACGACTTCAACTATGCCGATCTGATCGCCGGCGATGGCCAGCATTATTCCCATGCGCTGCTCGGCATTTTTGCAGCCATTGCCCCGGCAGCCTCGCAGGCGCTGGACGCACTGGCCGCGGGTGACCTTGAGACCTATCACCGCCTGCTCGCGCCGACCGTGCCGCTCAGCCGGGAAATCTTCCGCGCCCCGACCCGCTTCTACAAGGCCGGCATCGCCTTTCTCGCCTGGCTGAATGGCCATCAACGCCACTTCATCATGCCGGCGGGCTTTCAGTCCAGCCGTGACATCGTCCACTATGCGCAGGTCTTCCGGCTCGCCGATCAGGCAAATCTGCTTGCCGATCCAGAGCTTGCCGTGAGAAGGATGCGGGTCTTGGCGGAGCTGAACGGGATAGACTGACAGGCATGGAACGGCGGCCGACGATCATCGATGTGGCGCGCGTGGCGGGGATTTCCAAATCCACCGTCAGCCTCGTCCTGCAGAACAGCCCGCTCGTCAAGGACGAGACGCGCCGCCTCGTGCGCGAGGCCATGGACAAGGTCGGCTATGTCTACAACAGGGCCGCCGCCAACCTGCGCTCGTCGAACGTGGGGCTGATCGGCCTGGTCATCAACGACTTGCGAAATCCGTTCTTCACTGAATTTGCCACCTCGCTCCAGATGGCGCTCTCCGCTCGGGGCTACGCCACTGTCGTCGCAAACACCGATGAAGACCCGGCCGTGCAGGCCCAGGTGGTCGGCGCCATGATCGAGCACGGCGTTTCCGCGCTCGTCCTGTCTCCTGCCTATGGTGACGACGGGGGTGTCTTCGATGCCATCGCGCGCGGCGGCATTCCGACCATGCAGGTACTCCGCAAGGTCGATCCCCGCGTCGAGCAGTTTCCGTTTGCCGCGCCCGACTACCGGCTGGGCAGCCTTCTGGCAACGCAGCATCTCCTCTCCTTTGCGCCGCGCCGCATCGCCTTTGTCGGTGGATTGGCGGACCGCGCCGTCACGCGGGAACGCATGACCGGTTACGTCGAAGCCCTGGCCGAAGCCGGAATGGAACCGTTTGTCCTGTCGGGCAGGGCGAGCCGCACCTTCGGCAGCGAAGCAGCCGATGAGCTTGCGCGGACGCATCCGGAAATCGATGCGGCGATCTGCTTCAATGATCTCGTGGCACTCGGCATGCTCTCGGGCTTTGCCAGGCTGAACCGCAAGGTCGGGCAGGATTTCCGCATGGTCGGATTCGACGATATCGAGGAATGCAGCCAGGTGTTTCCAACCCTCTCGACCGTTCATTGCGGCATCGCGGAGTTTGGCCAAGGCATTGCCGCCACGATCCTGGGCTGGCTGGAAGAGGGGAAGCGCCCCGAACCGGAAACCTTTACGGCGGTGGAGCTCGTCATCCGCGACACCAGTGGCCTAGGGGACGTTCCATGATCGATCGACCGCACCTCTTTCTCCGGCACCTGTTCGATCGGGCCGTCGAAGTCGCAGATCCCATGCGCTCGCTCAGGGATTTCCTCCCCGAGAAACCGAAGGGACGCGTGATCGTAATCGGCGCCGGCAAGGCGAGTGCGCGCATGGCCGAAGCCGTCGAGGCTGCCTGGGGTCCCTGCGAGGGCCTGGTCATCACGCGCTACGGCTATGCCCGTCCCTGTCGGGGGATCGAGATTGTCGAGGCAGCCCATCCGGTGCCGGATCAGGCTGGTCTCGAGGCGACCGCACGCATGCTCACGCTGGTTGAAAGCGCAAAGGAGGGGGATCTTGTCCTCGCACTGATTTCCGGTGGCGCTTCAGCCTTGCTGGTCCAGCCGGTGCCCGGCGTGTCGCTTGCCGAGAAGCAGGCGGTCAACCAGGCGCTTCTGGCCTCTGGCGCGCCGATCGACCGGATGAACACGGTGCGCAAGCATCTGAGCCGGGTCAAGGGCGGACAACTGGCGGCCGCCGCCTGGCCGGCTGATCTGCTCGCGCTGATCATCTCGGACGTGCCGGGAGATGATCCGGCTTTCATCGGCTCCGGACCGACTGTTGGTGATCCCTCCACACCGGACGATGCCCTTGCGGTGATCGGTCGGTGGAACGTCGATGTCGCGGCTTCCATTCGTGACGCCCTGTCGCATGGGTCGGGTGTCGTAAAGCCCGACGATCCCCGCCTTGCGCGTACCCGAAACGTCATTTATGCCGCGCCACGGCAATCGCTGGAGGCCGCCGCAACCTTTGCCCGAGAAGCCGGTTGCGACGTGCATCTCCTGGGCGACGCGCTCGAAGGAGAGGCGCGAATGGCAGCCGAAGCGCAGGCGAAAGAGGCGCTGGCTCTGCAATCCGGCATGATGGCAGGCGATCCGCCGATCCTCCTTCTGTCAGGTGGAGAGCTGACGGTGACCCGCCGTGGCGATGGTATTGGCGGACCGAATGCCGAGTTCTGCCTCGCGCTTGCGCTGGCGCTGGATGGCGCACAGGGCATTCATGCCCTGGCCTGTGATACGGACGGCGTGGATGGCGCCGCCGAAGTTGCCGGTGCCGTCATTGGACCAGACACCTTGAAGATTGCGGCCGCGCGCAGGGTCGATCCTCGGCTCGCCCTTGATCGGAACGACGCCCATTCCTTCTTCGGTTCAATCGACGCGCAGGTCGTCACCGGTCCCACGCTCACCAATGTCAACGACTTCCGCGCCATCCTGGTACAGTCGCCACGCGCTGGGTGAAGACGGGACCGGCGCCGCAACTCCGTCATCGAGCGTGACGGGAATAGATGAGTGGTCACACGACCACGCCCTATGGATGTTTTCCGGAGGCTCTTGCAAGTTCTGATAAGTGGGCCCATATACATGGAAGTGGCAGCCATTGAACGGGCACTGCCATTTTCTGGGCGGCACTCACCCTGGCCCCAATATAGGAGGACGTCATGTCTTCCGACCTTCATCAGCCTATCGGCAGCTTCGACATCAGCATCATCAGAAATGCGCTCCGGCATGCCGGATTTCGCTACGAAGAACCACTGTGCGAGTTGGACCGCGGCGCGGCGCGCCATGCAATCACCCTTTACCAGAAGGGCTTGCGTCGATCCGGCGACCTGGTTCCTGCGGTCAGCCTCTGGGCGGATGAAGCAGTCGACGCGCGCTTGAAGAGCGGCGGTCAGGAAACGAGCCAATGACCCTTGCCTTTCCCAATCCGACGCGTGCCTACGACGAGACCCGCGGTCTCATCCGTTTCATCGGACACGACGGCCTGAATCAGGTTCTGTTTCTGTTGCCTGTCGTACTCTTTGATCGTGACGGGGCGACAAACCGTCGGAAGGAACATGATTATCTTCTGGCATTCGATCGCCTGCGGGACCGCATCCTTGCGACAGCGAGGCAAGCCTATCAGTCCCGACGACGACATACGATCGAACTCGATCTCAGTGCATTCGGGTCGTCCCTCCAGTCGGCGACCTGACGACGCCAATCAGCGCGCTTCGAAAGCTCGAAAGAGGAGTGAGTCATGGTCGATCGTGAGCAATCCACTGCGGTGATCTTCCAGGATGACTGCCTTGGGCAGACTTCTGGCCTCCCTCCATGCTGAGGAAAAATCCGCCAGAGGGTGAACAAAAGCTGGTTGACCAGGCGCTGCTGCGTGCGCTGCTTCATCGCTCCAACTACTCGAGCGCGGATCTCCGGGCGCACTCCGGTGGCAACCACGCAAGAGAGGTCGTGATCATCAACCGCATTCGCGAGGGAATGGTGACGAGCACTACGCAGGCAGCCGTCCGGGCCAATGTCGTTTTCACGGAAGCGGCGGATCTGTTGCGCTGGGAAGGCGAGGGCGGAAGTCCATCGACCAACGATCAGGCCGTCACGCCCGAAGGGCGAGGTAGCTGATGCAGCCTTCGGACAAGGTGATCGTACTGGCCGACATTCGCAAGAAACGGATCGCTTCGGCGACATGCCGGCCGAACGTCTTCGAGATCAGGACAGGGGCTGGCAAGCGGCCGGATTGCAGTATCCATCCGTTTACCGCGCGGCCCGGTGTTCCGCCGAAACAAGTCTGACGAACACTGAGGTCGCATCTCGATCTGATCTCTGAACCGCCACCAATTGGCACGGTCCCCCGCAAAGGAGTCTCACATGTTTACGCGAACGAAGACGAGAACCGTGCATTTCGATGCGCCCTTCACCCTGACAGGTCTGGAGGGTGTCCATGCGCCCGGCGACTACCAGGTGCAGGACGACGAGGAACAGATCACCGGAATCTCCTGGCTCGCCTATCGCCACGTGGCCACCGTCATGGAAATCGTTGCCGGCAAGAAGCGGAGTCTGGTGCCGATCGATCCCTCGGAGCTGGATGCCGCTCTCGACATGGACAGGGTCCTGTCCGGCCAGAAAAGTCTCAACACAACGCACTGATGATTGGAAAAATCCCATGCCTTCTCACCGTTTTACCGTCGGCCAAGTGGTTCGTCTCGTAAGCACCAAGGGTCTGTCACCGGCCGCCGCCGTCACCTACACGATCGAGGCTCCCATGCCGGCCTATCTGAACAGCCCGCAGTACCGGCTCTGGAATGCCGAGCTTCACCAGGGGCGCGTCGCCCTGGAGCGGGATCTGGAGCCTGTCGGATCCGCGTGATCCCGATGCCTGAGCGCGTGAATCCACCATGCGGCCGCGCTGTGCGTCCCTGGCTTTTTTGGCGAGACCTCGCCACCATGTTCTGGAGGGAACGCATATGAGCAGACCAACCCGTATCGCCTTCATCGGCAATTCTCTTCCCCGGCAATGCGGCATCGCCACCTTTACGGGTGATCTCGCCCAGGCGCTCCTCGACGCCGCCGAGCCCGTGCAGACGAGCATCGTCGCAGTAACGGATGCCAATCAGAATTACACCTACCCTCGGGATGTGATCTTCGAGATCCGTGAGGATGAAGTCGAAGACTATATGACGGCCGCGCGGGTCCTGAATGAAGGTCGGTTCGATGTGGTTTCGCTGCAGCACGAATTCGGCATTTTCGGCGGTGACGCTGGCGAGCACATCCTCGCGCTTCTGGAAAACCTGAGAATTCCGCTGGTTACGACCTGCCACACGATCCTCGCCGAACCGACGCCGTCTCAGCATCGCGTTCTGCAAAAGGTCGCAGCCCATTCTAGCCGCGTCGTTGTCATGGCCGAAAAGGGGCGCACCCTGCTGACGGAAGTCTATGGCGTGGCCCCCCAGAAGATCGAAGTCATTACCCATGGCATACCCGATAGACCCTTTCACGATCCGGACCTGGCCAAGATCGGACGGGGTTACGATGGACGGCCGGTCATATTGACCTTTGGCCTTCTCTCTCCCAACAAGGGCATCGAGGTGGTGATCGACGCCATGCCGTCGATCCTGAAGCAGACCCCCGAGGCCCTGTACATCGTTCTCGGCGCAACGCATCCGACGCTTCTGCGCCAGCAGGGCGAGGCCTACCGCGACAGTTTGCGCCAGCGCACCGAGCGGCTGGGCGTCGATCATGCGGTGCAGTTTCTCAATCGTTTCGTCGATCTGCCAACGCTTCTCGACTTCATCGCCATGTGCGACGTCTATGTGACGCCCTATCTCGATGAGGCGCAGATGACATCGGGAACGCTCTCCTACAGTTTTGGTATGGGAAGTGCCGTGGTTTCGACGCCCTATTGGCACGCCTGCGATCTCTTGGGCAACGACCGCGGCGTTCTGGTTCCTTTTGGCGATGCGCCGGCGACGGCGAAGGCAATCGCTACCTTGCTCGGCGATGACGAGGCCCGGATGGCGATGCGCAAGGGGGCCTATGAGGCTGGTCGCGCGATGATCTGGTCGCACGTCGCCACCCTTTATCTCGACTGCATGGCAAAGGCGCGAACCGCCTATCGGCCCAAACTCGTCAGCGACCTGATATCGTTAAGGATCAAGCGCCCGCCGCAGCAGGCGGCCCTGAAGCTCGGCCACTTGCACACAATGTGCGATGACACGGGCATCATCCAGCATGCGGTCTTCTCGGTGCCGGACAGGTCGCATGGCTACTGCGTCGATGACAATGCGCGCGCCCTGCTTCTGTCCTCGCTCCTCTCGGCCGCCGGTGAAACGGGCATAGCGGATCGCATGACGGCCTCCTTTGCAGCCTTCGTCGAACACGCCTGGAACCCGGACACAGACCGGTTCCGAAACTTCATGAGCTACGACCGCCGATGGCTCGAAGACGAGGGTTCGGAAGATAGTCATGGGCGAACGCTTTGGGCGCTTGGCGCCTGCGCCCTGTCCGATACCGATGCGCCCCGCCGTCGATGGGCGAGTGCCCTTTTCGCCCGCGCCATGTCGGCCACGCTCGACTTCCGTTCACCTCGGGCCTGGGCCTTCACACTTCTCGGCCTCAACGATTACTGTGCGGCCAATCCGCAGGATTCCCGCGCACGGATGCTGCGCATCCGGCTCGCTGAGAACTTGATGGATCTGGAGCAAGGTGTGTCGAAAGGCGGGCGTCGCTGGTTCGAGGCGGGCCTGTCCTATGAAAATGCCCGCCTGAGCCAGGCTTTGATCATAACGGGCCTATCGACCAAGGTGGCGGCTTTCGTTGAGACGGGCGTTGCGACGCTTGAATGGCTGATGACCCAACAGACGGGAGATAAAGGCCATTTTCGTCCCGTCGGCACCGATGGCTTCTTCGAGGTCGGACAGTCACCCAAGCCCTTCGACCAACAGCCGGTTGAGGCAACGGCAACCGTGGCCGCCTGTCTTGCTGCTCATGAAGCGACTTTAGACAAGCGCTGGATCGAGGCCGCGCACATGGCCTTCGACTGGTTCACGGGCAGCAATGATCACGGCGTTTCCCTCGTAGACACGGAAACGGGCAGTTGCCGCGACGGCCTGCATGCGGATCGCCCCAATGAGAACCGGGGTGCCGAATCCGTGCTCTGCTACTTGATATCCTGCGTGGAGCTCGGTCGCGTCAACCAGATGCTGCGGCCCGTCATGCCAAGGGTCGGCGCTCGGCAAGTGTCATGAGCCGCGCCGGTCACATCGAACATACCGAAAGATCGAATTTGCCCCAGTCCAGCCTCCTCAATCGGCAGGCCCTCTATCTGAAGCCGGATCCGACACGCGTCATCGTGCGCCCGTTCAAGCCATCGACCGAACCTCGGCATCTCAATCCGCGCGACAAGACCCGGGCGAATGAAATCGTCGATCGCGTTCTCTCTCTGGACCCGACTTCGACCGCCAATCAGTTGCGCGACATTCTTGCCAATTTCGACGGCCGGCATCGCAATCTGCTGCGACAGTTCGAGTTGCGGGCGGACGCGATGGAGGATGCCTTTATCCACCATCAACAGTTCAGCCAGCAGCAGAGGCAGTTGGTCGGGGCCTATTTCATGAACGAATATTCGTTCGAGTCCGCCGCCCTGTTCAATCCGAGCATCGTGCCCCATCCCGACCAGTCCGGCATTGGCGAGGGCAGCCGCCGGGTGATCCTCAGTCTGAGGGCTGTGGGCGAGGGGCACATCTCCTCGCTCACCTTCCGCTGCGGCGTAATCGACGCCGAAGGGGCCGTCACCATCGATGCGCCGACACAAATGGCGATGTTGCCGGACATCCATGCCAGTGACGGACTGGCACCTGCCGGCTGCATCGGGCTCAGTTTCAAAAGCGAAAGCGATCTCAGCGAGCGGGTCATCTTTCCGGTGACCGAGGCGCAATCGAACGGCATCGAGGATGCGCGTTTCGTCGCTTTCGAGGACGAAGGCAAGACGATCTACTTTGCCACCTATACTGCCTATAGCGGTTCCTCGATCCGCTCGGAGCTCCTGGAAACGGAAGATTTCCTCAACTTCACCCTTACGCCGCTGCGAGGACCCGCCGCCCGCAACAAGGGCATGGCACTCTTTCCCCGCCGCATCGACGGCCGCTATGCGATGATCGCCCGGCAGGACAGTGAAAATCTCTTCCTGCTCTATTCCGACGATCTGCTTCATTGGGATGAGGGGCAACTCCTGCAGAAGCCGGAATTCGCCTGGCAGTTCGTCCAGATAGGGAATTGTGGCTCGCCTGTTGAAATCGACGAGGGATGGCTGCTGTTCACGCATGGCGTGGGGCCCATGCGGCGCTATGCAATCGGGGTGACGCTGCTCGACAAGCATGACCCGAGCATCATCCTATCGCGGACGGTCGAGCCGCTGCTGCAGCCCGAATCGACAGAGCGCGAGGGCTATGTGCCAAACGTCGTCTATTCCTGCGGCGCAATGCGGCACGGCGATCTGATCGCGCTGCCATATGCCGTCTCGGATACCTATTCCAACTTCACCACGATCAAGATCAGCAGGCTTCTGGAGACGATGCATCCCATCGGGGAAGCCTTGTGAATGCTAAGAGCAGGAAGGCGGCCTCACCCGGCGATCGGTCATGAGCGTCCAGCAACTGAAACGCGTCTTCATCGAGGAAATACTGCCGACGTGGAGCAAATCAGGCTTTGACGAGACTTGCGGGCAATTTGTCGAATATCTGGAGCTGGATGGTTCGCCCCAGAAGGCCGGTGAGGTCCGGACCCGAACGGTGGCCCGTCAGATCTATGTTCACGCCCATGCCGCCCATCTCCGTGTTGCCCCGTCAGCCTCGCTCGCCATGGCAGAGCATGCCTTTGCTAACCTGCACCGCGTCGCCTGGGTCAGCGGGAAGCGCGGCGGCTATGCGAGAAGCTTCAACCGCCATACCGAGCTCATCACCGATCCGGTTCGCGATCTCTACGACAATGCCTGCGTGCTGCTCGCGCTCTCCTGGTTGCTGACGGCCACCGGGAAGGAGATCTACAGACACCAGATCGACCAGACGATCCTCGCGGTCGACCGGACCCTGATCGATCCTTTCGGCGGCTGGGCCGAAGACAGCAATGGCACGCTTCCACGCCGCCAGAACCCGCATATGCACTACCTCGAAGCCACGCTGGCCTTATGCGAAAACAACCGGACCTCCGGGCATATGAGGTCCGAAGGCAGGGCCTTCGCTCTCCTGCGCTCGCATTTTCTCGTCGGACCGAATGGGCCACTGCATGAATTCTTCGGTCCTCAATGGGAGCTTGCCGACCGATACGGATCCGATCGTCTCGAGCCAGGCCATATGTGCGAGTGGGTCTGGCTGACAAGCCGTCACGATATCCTCGCCCACAGCGACAATACGAAGATATGCCGGGACCTGTTGTCGACCGCGCTTGCGGTCGGGCGCATGGACGGATCGCCCTTCCTGGTGGATGCCGTATCGGCAAGCAAGGCGATCAGCCCGTCACGGCGGCTTTGGCCTCAGGTAGAGATGCTCAAGGCATTCATGGCACTGCATGAGCGACTTGGCCTGCCGGGATATTGCACAGAGGCAGACGACGTGGCCTCTGCAATTCTCGCAGCCTATATGGGGGGGCACCGTATGGCTGCTGGCATGACTGTCTGGACCTTGACGAAATGCCGACTGCCCGCACGATCCCGGCCAGCTCGCTATATCATCTCTGGACGGCAGTCGGAGATCAGGTCGAGGATCTCAGACCAATCGGCTCCGTACTGGAAACCGAAAGCCGTTGAGCATTCCGCGCGGGGTCATGGCGCAAACGATCGCTGTCGAGCAGCTTCAGCATCATCCCGTCCCGGGAAATGAGAGCTCGCATTCGAAGCCGGTGTGCCCGGTCTGCAATGCCGCGCTCCGCAAGGTCATCGTGCCGTTCATCTGCGCCATGAGTTTGTCTACGATTGCAAGGCCAAGACCCGATCCCGGTTTGCTGGTCTGGCCGCGTTTGAAACGCGTCCGGTAGACATTCAGGTCGGGAGCGAGGGGGGCGGAAACGGCATTGGTCACGGTGATGCGCCCATCCGTCGTCACGGCGACCGTGATCGGCTGTCCGTCAGTCCCATAGTGGGCCGCGTTTTCCAGAAGGTTGTTGAAGGCGATCGCGAAGGCGTCAGGGTCGACCGCTCGCATGAGCTCCGATAGGCCCGGTGACGGCTCCATGATGATTGTCACCGCCGGGCGAGAGCGCCTGAAGCTCTCGACAAGCAATTTGACGAGGGCGACCAGGTCGACCGGTGTACTGGCAAATCCTATGCCGGCTTCCGCGCGCGACAGCTGCAACAGCTTCTCGAGCATCGCAGATAAACGACGCAGCGCTTCGAGCACCCGCTCCGATCGAGACCTGTCCTGTGGCTCGGTTACCTGTTGGGAGAGCAACTCCATCTGGGCAAGTGCCCCGGCAAGTGGCGTGCGCAGTTCATGGGCGCTGTTGGCTGCAAGGTCTCGTTCGGCCTGTATTGCGTGTTTCAGGCGGGCGAGCAAAGTGTTCACCGAACCGGGAATCGTTGCGATCTCTGTCGGCAGACCGTTGAGATCGATCGGTTCGAGATTGTTGCCGTCTCGTGCGCTGATGGCCTCGCGCAATGCGGAGACAGGAGACGTGGCACGCACCACGATCCAGCGGGTCGCGAACATGCCGAGCGGCAGAAGCAGCAGGATCGGCAAGAGAAGCGTCAAGGCGCTTTCGAGTGTGGCCTCGCGGCGATGCGCGAGCGAATCCGCCACCTGTATGAACAGCGTGTCGCTGATGGTCGCGATGGTGAAGATCCGCCTGTCATCACCGCTCCAGAAGCCAGGAGTGAGCGGCGCGGGATACGGCTCCTTCCCGACATTGTGCGAATGCATGAGCACGCGCCCTGCGGCATCGCGCACCTGATAGGTCAGGTATTCGTCGGTTGTGCCCGGAGTGAGTGCGCCGACCCGGTTTGGCATGGAGCCGGCATCCCGACGAAAATAGTCGTCGACCACCAGTGGCGCGAGGCGTTCAGTGGTTTCCTGCAGCGCGCTGTCGAAGACTTCGTCGAATTCCGCGCGCATCACATGGATGGACAGCCCGACTGCGATCATCCAGAAGACGGCAAGCAGGATCGACAGGGACCAGACGAGGCGTCCGGCAAGGCTCCGGGTCTCAAATCGCATCGGCAGAAATCCTGTAGCCGACACCGCGCACGGTCTCGATGGCTTCTCTGCCCAGCTTTCGGCGCAGGCGGCTGACATAGACCTCGACGGTGTTGCTCTCAACCTCCGCCCCGAAGGCATAAAGCGCTTCTTCGATCTGTGCCTTGGACACGATGGCGCGCTTGCGCGCAATCAACCGGTCGAGCACGGCCCATTCGCGTGAGGAAAGCAGGATCTCCTCGCCGTTTTCAGCGGTTAGCCGTCGTTCGGAAGGATAGATCGCGATGCCGCCGATGGTGAGATCAGGCAGCTTGTGTGTCCCGTAGCGCCGCGACACGGCGTGTATGCGCGCCTGCAATTCGCCGAGATCGACAGGTTTTACAAGGTAATCGTCTGCACCGGCATTCAATCCGGCGATCCGGTCAGACACCTGGTCGTGTGCCGTCATGATGATGACGGGCATCTCGTTGCGACGGGCGCGGAGAGCCTTGAGGATATCGAGCCCGCTCCCATCCGGCAGCCGCAAATCAAGAAGCATGAGATCATAGGTGGCGACCTCGAGGCTCGCCTCGGCCTCGTTGCACGAATGCGCCCAATCCACGGCATGGCCCTGACGGTCCACATGCGTCTTTACAGCATCGCCCAGCATCTCATCGTCTTCCACCAGGAGTACGCGCATCTCATGACCTCTATCCAAGCGACTGTGATCCCTTGTGTCTCATGAAACTGACAGGCTGCTGAACCTGCCGCAAGATTGGATGAACCTATTCAGGTGGCTGTCAGCGTGGGCATCGATCTTCCTTCCCGTGTCCAACACAGGAAAGGAACACATCACATGCGAAAGATCATCATCGCTCTCAGCCTTGCAGCAGCATTCGGCGGCACCGCTCTTGCCTCGGAAAAATGCAACGTCGCCATGGCCGACTGGAAGCCGCGTGAGGTCCTGCAGGCCAGGCTCGAAGGCGAAGGTTGGAAGGTCCGCTCGATCAAGACCGAAGATGGTTGCTACGAAGCCTATGCCATCAACGCGAAGGGGGAGAAGGTCGAAGCCTATTTCAACCCGCAGACTCTCGAGTCCGTCGACATGAAGGCCGAGGACTGATCGATGACGTCGACTGTCAAGGTCTGGGATCGTCCGGTCAGGCTCTTTCACTGGAGCCTTGCGGGCAGTGTCGCCTTGTGCTGGTTGACGGCGGACGAGTTGCATAGCCTGCACGAAGTGGCAGGCTATGCAGCCGCCGGCCTGATTGGCCTGCGGCTCGTCCTCGGGTTGGCCGGTACGCGTTATGCCCGCTTCAGCCAGTTCATCCGTTCGCCGAAGCGCACGCTTCGCTACGCGAGCGACACACTGCACCACAAGGAGCCACGTTATCTCGGCCACAACCCGCTCGGGGCCGCCATGGTCGTCGCATTGCTGATGATGGTCGGTGGCATCGCGCTCACCGGCTGGATGCAGACGACCGACACCTATTGGGGCATTGAATGGGTCGCGCAGATGCATGAAACGCTGGCCAAACTGCTTCTGGTGGCGATTGCACTGCATGTCGCGGGCGTGATCCATGCCAGCTTCCGGCACCACGAGAACCTGGTGCTGGCCATGATCACCGGTCGCAAACGGGCGCCCGCCAGCGGCGATGTTTCCTGATTTCTCAAGTTCGATGGAAATAAAAAAGGACGCTGCTGCCCGCGGCGTCCTTCTTGTCTTTCTCGCTGGCATCGGACGCTGTCGCGCCTTGCAAGCGTCAACATCCAGGTCACGTCGCAAGATGAACCGAGAGCGCGTACACAAGCAGCATGGAATTGGCGAGGATGAGGCAGAAGACGGCAAGAGAGCCGAGATCCTTGGCATGCTTGCCGGTCGCCGACACTTCAGGCGAGATACGGTCGATGATTTCCTCGATTGCCGTGTTGACCGCCTCCATGGCGATGAGAAGGAGGAAGAGCACCGCCGCAGACAACCGGATCGCAGCCGCCACATTCATCACACCATAGGCGACCAACAGCCCTGCGCCCGCCAAGACCTCATGGCGGAAGGCGGCCTCCTTCGCCAGCCGTATCAGGCCGCCGGCCGAATAGCCGGCAGCGGACCAAAAATGGGCAAGGCCCGCCTGCTTCGGCGGAGCATTTTCGGTGTGATGCGTCATGAGGATGCTCCCGTCCGGCAGGCCGAGAAGATATCCAGCGCGGGATCCCGAACCTCCGTCTCCACCTGCATCAGGCCGAGAACACTGTGAAACAGATTGTCGTGGGAGTGCGGCGCGTCTGCACCCGACGCAAGGCAAGAGGTGTCGATCCCGGAGGACTGCCGCAGGCCGGGCGACATCCAGAGGACGAAAGGCACATGGGTCTGCTGCGTCGGAGCGAACATGTATGGCGCTCCATGCAGGTAAAGACCGTTTTCGCCCAGTGATTCCCCGTGGTCGGACATGTAGATCATCGCCGTGTCCAGCCGGTCGCCGTGTGTACCGAGCTTGTCGATCACTTCAGAAAGAATGTGGTCGGTATAGAGGAGGGCATTGTCATAGGCGTTGGCGATGGTTTCCGGCGTACAGGTGTCGAAATCCACGGAGCGGCAGTCCGGCATGAACTTGCGATAGGCTTCGGGGTAGCGGAGGTAGTAAGCCGGGCCGTGATTGCCGAGCTGATGCAAGACCAGCACCGCGTCACCATCGATCTTCTCCAGCCAGGCGTCTAGCCCGTCGACAAGGATCTGATCAAGGCACTCACCTCCGTCACAAAAGCGCGGATCGTTCGACTTGAACAACTCGGTCTTTTTGATCCGATCGGCAACATGCTTGTCGCCGGTGTTGTTGTCCCACCATTCGGTCTTGATCCCGGCGTGGCTGAGGACGTCCACGAGATCTTCGGTCGCCAGTGCTTTTGCGTGGGAATAGTCATTCCGCCCATAAACTGAGAACATGCAGGGCACTGATACGGCTGTCGCCGTTCCGCAGCTTGACGTATTGTTGAAATAGACGATGTCTCGCTTCGATAGCTCGGGATTTGTTTCGCGGGCGTAGCCTCCAAGCTGGAAATTCTGTGCTCGCGCGGTCTCGCCGACAACAACGACGGTCACCCGCGGCTTGCGGCGTCCGGCTATGAGATCGTCTGCCACCTTCGCATCGGCGCCGAGGGGCTGAACGATGATGGCCTGCTCCTTGCTTTCGCCGATAAAGTACCCTGCGGCGCTTGCCATCGGGAACACGGGATTCAAGGTGCGGAACCAGTCCCGATGCTCGCGAATGTTGAAGATGAAGCTGCCGCTGTTCGAGAGCCCCGCCAGACCAAAGACAACAAGGCAAGACAGGATGATCATCAGATTGACGGCGACCTTTTTCAGGATCGGTCGATGCACAATGTCCACCAGGACGATGAACAGCGCCGGGAGCAGGCCGAACAGGACCATGTGAAGGATGAAGGCGGAAGTGATGAGGTGACCGGCTTCCGCCTGATTGGTCTCCATGGCGTTGCGGATCATCTCGCCATCGATGATGACGCCGAACCGGTCCATGAACCAGGCTCCCCCGACGCTTGCCAGGAGGACCACGATCAGCACTGGCTTGATCACGTACTTGGCCGAAAAGGTGACGGTGAGCGCAATGAATCCCGCGAGCAGTCCAGTGCCAAGCGCGAAGAGTGCCAGCGCATCGCCCTTCAGGAAGACTGAGGACTTGTCCCAGAACGTCCCGTTCATGAAGATGAGAAGATAGACTGCGGTGAGGATGCACAGCCACTCGCTGCGCATCCTCGGCCGGACCTTCAAAAGCGTCTTGAACAAGCCCGCTTCCTTTCGTGCATGGATAAGAGATCCGATGCACTGGAGCGGAAAGCTGACAGGAACCTGAACGCAACGCGGCTCAGTTGCGACGCAAGGCTAGATGCAAGGACGGGTGCGCCGGGCAATCATCGAAACGCACCGCACGACGAGGTTCGCGCAGCGTTACGCAATTCAGATGCACACAAACCCGAATTGGCAATATTGCGCCGTGACACCGTCCGCCTGGTGGGATCAGTCGAGACGGACGCCGTCTGTGCCGAAGAAGTGCAAATCGGATGCTTTCGCGCCGATCTGGACCATGTCGTCCATCTCGATCCGCGAGCGACCGGCGACACGGAAAACAATGTCGCTGCGATCGGCCAGCGTTCCATGGACATAGCTTTCGGCCCCGACCAGCTCGACTGCAGCAACCTTGACGCTGGCAGTGAAGATCTCGTCGCCCGGCGCATCCGTGATCATGTGCAGGTCTTCCGGCCGGATACCGAGGGTGGCGGTGCCTGATGGAACCGACGCGCCTGATGTCATCGACCAGCTCTCCGTCGCCTTGCCCATGTGCAGCAGGTTCATCGAGGGTGACCCGATAAAGGTTGCGACAAAGGTCGTGGCAGGACGTTCATAGAGCTCGATCGGCGTGCCGACCTGTTCGATGCGCCCGGCATTGAGGACGACCAGTCGGTCGGCAAGCGTCATCGCTTCCATCTGGTCATGCGTGACATAGACGCTGGTCGTGGCCAGCGAGCGTTGCAGCCGCTTGATCTCGACGCGCATCTGCACGCGGAGCTTGGCATCGAGGTTCGACAAGGGCTCGTCGAAGAGATAGGCGGCAGGCTCGCGCACGATCGCGCGGCCCATAGCCACACGCTGGCGCTGGCCGCCCGACAATTGCCGCGGCTTGCGCTCGAGGAACGGCTCGATCTCCAAAGCCTTGGCGGCCTGCCCGATCCGCCGGTCGATCTCGTCCTTCGGCGTGTTGCGGTTTTTCAGGCCGTAGGCCAGATTCTGGCGCACCGTCATGTGGGGGTAGAGCGCATAGTTCTGGAACACCATGGCGATGTCGCGCTCGGAAGGTTCCAGTTCGTTCACGACCCGGTCTCCGATCGTAATTTCACCGCCTGAAATTCCCTCAAGGCCTGCAATCATGCGCAACAGCGTGGACTTGCCGCAGCCTGAAGGCCCGACGAGAACAACCAGTTCTCCATCGGCAATTTCCAGCGACACGCCTTTGATGGCTTCGACATTGCCATACATCTTGCGGACATCGTTCAAAACAATCTGGGCCATTACTTTTCTGTCTCCACAAGACCTTTGACGAACCATCGCTGCATCAGGACGACGACGAGGATGGGAGGGATGATGGCGAGGATCGCAGTCACCATGACGTAGTTCCAGGGCGTGGAGGCGTCGGTGAAATCGACCATGCGGCGCAGGCCGATGATGATCGTGTTCATCTTGGCATCATTGGTGACCAGAAGCGGCCAGAGATACTGGGTCCAGCCATAGATGAACAAGATCACGAAGAGCGCTGCGATGTTGGTAGTCGAAAGCGGAAGCAGGATATCCTTCATGAACCGGAAGGGACCGGCATTGTCGATCCGCGCCGCCTCGACCAGTTCGCCCGGTATCGTCAGGAAGAACTGCCTGAACAGGAAGGTTGCGGTTGCCGATGCCATCAGCGGCAAGGTGAGCCCCGCATAGGTGTCGATCAGTCCGAGATCCACGATCACCTTGTAGGTCGGCAGAATGCGCACCTCGACCGGCAGCATCAGGGTGATGAAGATCATCCAGAAGAAGAACATTCGGAATCGGAAGCGGAAGAAGACGATGGCAAAGGCCGACAGGAACGAGATGAGGATCTTCCCGACGGCAATTGCGATCGCGACCACGAACGAGTTGAACAGCAGGCGTTCGAGGCTGACCCCGACGACGCGCTCGACGCCGCCGGACATGGCTTCGGTGTAGTTTTCGGTCAGGTGGCCGCCCGGCAACAGTGACATCGGCGGACGGATGATGTCTTGCGAACTCATCGATGAGGCGATGAACGTGTAGTAGATTGGGAAGGCGACGATGACGATTCCGATCACGAGGATCAGGTGGCCAATCAGATTGGCGATGGGGCGATTTTCAATCATGTCCGGTCCTCAGCCGTAATGGACCCGCTTCTCAACGAAGCGGAACTGGAAGGCGGTCAGGCCAATCACGATGATCATCAGGATGACGGACTGCGCGGCAGATGAGCCGAGGTTCAGGTTGACGAAGCCGTCATTGTAAACCTTGTACACCAGCGTTTCGGTTGCTTTTGCCGGGCCACCACCGGTGACGGCGTGGATGATGCCGAACGTATCGAAGAAGGCGTAGACCGTATTGACCACCAGCAGGAAGAAGGTGGTCGGCGCCAGAAGCGGGAAGATGATCGTCCAGAAGCGTCGGCTGCCACGGGCACCATCGATCGCGGCCGCCTCGATGAGAGACTTCGGGATTGCCTGGAGGCCGGCAACGAAAAACAGGAAATTATAGCTGATCTGCTTCCATGCGGCGGCAAAGACGATGAGGGTCATCGCCTGGTCGCCTTTCAGAAGGGGGTCCCAGTTGAAGCCGGTGGAGCGCAGCAGATAGGCAAGCGTTCCCATGGCCGGGTTGAACATGAAGAGCCAAAGCATGCCGGCAACGGCGGGAGCCACTGCGTAGGGCCAGATCAAAAGCGTGCGGTAAAACGTCTGGCCGCGAACGACCTTGTCGGCAGCCGTCGCGAGAAGCAGCGCCGCCGCCATCGACACCAGAGCCGTCAGCGCGCTGAACACGATCGTGACCTGGAGCGAATGGAGATAGTTCGGATCCGAGAGAATATCGGAAAAATTGGCAAAACCCACGAAGGTGCTTTTCAGCCCGAACGGATCTTCCCGGAGCATGGACTGGTAGATCGCCTGGCTTGCCGGCCAGAAAAAGAAGACCAGCGTCAGGATGATCTGGGGCGCCAACAGCAGGTAGGGCAGGATTTTGTTCGGGAAGTGAACCGTGTGCAAGGCGATGCTCCTCAGCCGGCCAAGGGAAAAACACTGCCCGCACGTTGCGATGCGGGCAGTGTCGTCATTCGGTCAGATCAGTTGCTGGAAACGGCTGCGATGGCTGCATTGCCACGATCGACGATGCGGTCGAGCGTCGTCTTGGCGTCCTGCGAGCCGGCGAGCATTGCTTCGAACTCTTCGTTCATGATGTCGCGAACCTGCGGCAGGTTCGGCAGACGCACGCCCTTGGAGTTTTCGGTCGGAGCCTTGCCGGTCATCTGCAGGATGGGCGTTTCACGCGCCGGATTCTTCTCGTAGAAGCCCGAGGACTTCGTCGCCTCATAAGCCGCATTGGTCACCGGAAGATAGCCGGAAACCTGGTGCAGGCGTGCCTGGATTTCCGTCTGCGACAGGAAGTTGAAGAACTGGGCGATGCCCTTGTATTCTTCATCGCTCTTGCCACCGAAGACCCAGAGGCTGGCGCCGCCCGGAATGGTGTTCTGCGGACCATTGCCTTCGTAGTAGGGAAGCTGGCCGATGCCATAGTTCATGCCAGACTTTACGATGTCACCGAGGCCGCCCGAGGACTCGGTCATGATGGCGCATTCGCCCGACAGGAAGAGCTGCTTCGCTTCAGACGTGCGACCGCCGTAGCGGAACACTTCGTCCTTGGCCAAGTCGGCAATGGACTGGAAATGCTCGACAAAGACCGGCGAATTGACCTGCAGTTCGACGGTGCCTTCCGCAAGGCCGTTTTCATTGGTGCCATAGGAAAGATTGTTCCAGGCGGCGAAGTTCTCGGTCTGGATCCAGGTCAGCCAGGTCGATGTCATGCCGCAGGGTGCAGCGCCGCTCTCCTTGATCTTCCGAGCTGCCTCGAACACTTCGGGCCAGGTCTTCGGCGGGTTTTCCGCGTCAAGGCCCGCCTTGGTGAAGGCGTCCTTGTTGTAATAGAGGATCGGCGACGATGAATTATACGGGAAGGACAGCATGGTGCCATCCGGCTTGGAATAATAGGCAACGATGCCAGCCAGATAGTCCGACTTGTTGAATTCGAACCCGCCCTTCTGGAGGACTTCGGCGACCGGAACGATGGCGCCTTCAGCGCCCATCATCACGCCGGAGCCTGCATCGAAGACCTGGATGATGGCTGGCGGCTGCTTTGAACGGAATGCAGCGATGCCGGCATTCAGGGTTTCCGGATAGGTACCCTTGAAGACTGGCGTGATCGTGTAGTCGCTCTGGCTTTCATTGAACTCCTTGGCGAGCTGGTCGACCACCTCGTTGTTGGCGCCGGTCATTGCGTGCCACCACTGCAGTTCCGTGGCAGCAAAAGCCGAGGAGCCGAAAGAAAGCGAAAGTGCGAGGGTCGCTGCGGATGCAGCTAAACGTTTGGTGAACATGGTGCCTCCCTGATGTTCCACTTGGTCCAGCTAACGCTGGCAAGCATGGCCCCACGACAGATCCTCCCGATCCGGCGTGAGCTCGCTTCGTTTGAAGCAGCTCACATAGGAAACGAAAATATGTGAACCCGCAACGAAATTGTGACAGTCGGTTGTCTCTAGGTGTGCACAATCAAGGGGCGTACTGGATCAGCGTGCGAGAACACGGGCATTTTGACGAGGGCTATGCCTCGCCGCCTTCATGTCGGACTGACGGAAGACAGTCGTGCAGTCGGAATGTCACATCTTCTACCACGCGCAGGGATCCCCAGCCAAACCTGTCGAAGTCGGACGTCCGCCCCCCCGGCGGCCGGCTCTCTACCTGGTTCTCAATCAGTCGGGTGGTAACAATTGCCTTGCGGCCGGGGAGGGGCAGATGCTCTGCGAGTTTACACCTTGCATATCGAGTGATGAGTTTGATCTCATCCGCGCAAACCTGAAGGCCGGTTCACCCCGTGTCATCCGGTCCCAGAACCCTTGCGCCCGCCGATTTCAACCGCGCCCTTTCCATAGTCAGGGGAGACTGAAACATGCCCGCCAAATTGTCGCGACAAGCCTTTTCCGTCTGGCGACTGCCTCTCATTCTGTTGCCGCTGACGACTGCAACAGCCCCGTGCCGACCGTCCTGTTGCCCGCTGTTCCGGGAAGCACAATCATCGGCTCCCGTTCTGGCGCGCTACTTCGCCGGGGTCCCAAAAACGAACTCGACCGACATCAGCGGCCAGCAGCCTGACGTCCACTCGATCGTGCGGCCATCGCTGTCCTCGTTGCGCGCGTTCAGGTGAAATACCGGCGTTCCCGGCGTCAGTCGCAGGTTGCCAGCCTCTTCCGCCGACGCGAAGCCGCCACTGATACGGGTCTCGACCCTCCGGAAGGCAGCGATGCCATTCGCGCGGAAGACATCCGTCACCGACTGCCGTTCGGCATAGAGCGCCTCGAAATCGGGAAAGCGACTGGCGGGAAAGTGCTTGTCGTTCACATAGACCGGTTGGTCGCCGAGCAGCCGCAGTCGCCGCAGGTGGATGATGTCTGCGCCCTCGGCGATGCGCAACCGCGCTGAGAGTTCGGCAGTCGCGAGTTCGCGCCGCACGAAGCGGGTATCGGTGGTGATGGGCGCGCTATGGGTCTCGATATTCTCCCGGAACGGATGGCCATCGCGGACGGAGAAGATTGCCGGCGGGCTGCGCACGAAGATGCCGACACCCTTGCGCGCCGTTAGGTGCCCCTCGTTCTGCAACTGTTGCAGGGCCTGGCGCAGCGTGATGCGGGTGACGCCGAGGCTTGCGGCGAGATGCGTTTCTCCGGGCAATTGGCTGCCTGGCTTCAACGTCCCGCTTTCGATCAGGCCGAGGATATGGTCGCGGATCTGCTGCCAGATCGGCATGTCGCTCCGCGGGCCAAAGACCAGCCCATCGAAGGTGGTGATTGGGATTTCAGGCGTGTCGAGCATGATGGTTTCCGGTTCAGGCGGCAGCCGAGGCAATCGCGGATTCGGTCTCTAACAGAATAAGTGCCGAATAGACCAGCCGACCGCCAACGAAGGTTGCCACCACCTTCGGGTGGCGGATGTCTTTCGCATCGACGAGGATGACGTCGGCGCGTTTTCCCTTCTCGAACCGTCCCCGGTCGGCAAGGCCGGCAGCGGCAGCGGCATTGGCTGACACGAGGTGCCAGGCCCTGGCGAAGTCTGCATCCTCGGGGGATGCCAGCCGGAAGGCTGCATGGAGGGGTGACGGATAGTGGTAATCGGACGCAAGCACGGTGCAAAGCCCGTCGCGGATTGCCGTCGTTGCGTCAAGCGCGCCATTGTGGCTGCCGCCGCGCACGACGTTGGGCGCGCCGAGGATGACATGTTCGCCGGCGGCCCGCGCTTCGGCAGCCGTCTCCAGCGTCAGCGGAAACTCCGACGATACTGCCCCCAGCGCACGGAAGTGCCGGCGCTCGTCGGGTGAGGCCTCGTCATGGGCGAGCAGCACGTTGCCGTTCTCGCGCGCTGCTGTGGCGAGCTCTTCGATGGCACCGGCCACATCTTTGCGCCGTGCCCAGACCCTGTCGAGCAGCGCCATGTAGTCGTCGCGCGACAAACCGGAGCGTTCCGCCATCTGGCCGATCTTGCGGGCAATCGTGCCCTTCAGCACCGATCCCGTCGTATGGTCGTTCAGGGCCACGAGCGGCTTCGGGTCGAGCGACAGCCAATCGATCACCTGCTGTAGCGCATCGAGTGCAAAGGTTTCCCAGCGCAGGTGCAGGCGGGTGTCGCAGGCCAGATGCGGGCGGGCGGTGGCAAGTGCAGTGACGAAGTCGCCGGCGGCCTGCAGGGACCGAAGGCCGGGCTCCCAGGACACCGTCACGCCGTGAAAGGCAGTGGTGATGCCGTTGGCCACCAGTTGTCGGTCGGTGTCGCGCAGTGCCAGACCGACGTCGAAGCGCACGCCCGGTCGCGGCATGATCTGCCGCTCGAAGCCGTCACCGTGGATGTCGACGATGCCCGGCAGGACGAGCAGGCCTGCAGCGTCGATCTCGCGCCCGCCATTGCCCCTGTCCGACAGAATGCCGCCGTCGATGAAGAAATCGCTGCGTTCGAGCCTCTCGGCGCCCAGCACGGTGCCGTTGCGGATGGTCCAGTTCATCGCGTCTCTCTGTCTCGTTTTCGTCCCGGGGCGGAAAATTGTCACGTGCCCGTCACGTCTGGTCGCTAGGGATAGTCGCAGAAGATGCTCCTGTCTATACAGCAAAGGAAGATATCATGATCCGCTCCCTTCTCGCAGCCTGCGCAATCTCTCTGGTCTCTCTCGCGCCGGCCGCGGCCGAGAGCATCAAGTTCGCTGTTACCGATATCGAGGGCATGGAAGCCCTGCAGCAGGAATTCGGCGGCTTTCAAAAAGCGCTTGAGCAGGCCTCCGGCCTGGAAATCGAGCTCTTTCCGGTCAGCTCGCGCACCTCTGCCGTCGAAGCCCTGAATTCCGGACAGGTCGACCTCGTCCTTACGGGTCCGGCCGAATACGTCGTCATGAAGGAACTCGCCCAGCCGGAGATCGTCGTCGCCTGGCAGCGTCCGGACTACTTCGCCCAGATCGCCGTGCTCGCCAATGGCCCGATCCGTTCGCTGGAAGACCTCAAGGGCAAGAAGGTCTCCTTCGGTTCCGTCGGCTCCACCTCGCAGCACCTTGGCCCCGCCCAGGCGCTCACCGATTTCGGCATCAAGTACAATGAGGACTACGAGCCTGTGATCCTCGCCCGCAACGTCGCGGCGGAAGCCCTGATCCGTGGCGACATCGCGGCCATCGGCCTCAACTTCGGCCACCTCAACTCGATCCGCGAAGCCTTCCCGGACGTTGCCTTCGCCGTTCTTGCCCGTGGCCGCGACCTGCCGAACGACATCCTCGTTGCCCGCAAGGATCTGCCGGAAGAGATCGTTGCCAAGATCCGCACCGCCTTTGTCGAACAGGGAAGCGACCTGATGGCCGCCGTGCTCACCGGCGACGACAATCAGAAGTTCAAGGGAGGCTTCTTCCTGGCCGATGTGAAGGACAGCGATTACGACTACGTCCGCTCGATGTATCGCACGATCGGCGTCGACACCTTCAACGACTTCGTCAACTGAGCGGATTGGCCCCGATCCCGCCATCGGGCCGGCGCGATCAGCGCCGGCCCCTCGCCATATCCGCAGAAAGAACAAGATGATGGACGTTATCAGCACGCAGGGCCTGAAGAAGGGATATGCGAACGGAAAACCGGTGTTTTCCGGTGTCGACATCCGCATCCGCAGCGGCGAGCGTGTGGCGCTTGTCGGCGCCAACGGAGTGGGCAAGTCGACGCTGCTCAAGTGCCTGATCGGCCACACGGCATTCTGCGATGGTGAGATCTCGACGCTTGGCGAAGCCTTTTGCCGCACGCCAAACGGGTCGCAGCTCAAGCGCATGCGCCAGCAGATCGGCTTCGTCTTCCAGCATCATGGCCTTGTTCGCCGCCAGTCGGTGCTGACCAATGTCGTTCACGGCAAGCTCGGCCTTCCCGGCACCTGGCGTGCCTGGCATCAGGCGATTGCCGAGCGTGAAAGTCGCGAAGAGGCGATGGATGCGCTCGACCAGGTGAAACTTTCCCACAAGGCGACCGCGCGCGCCGACGAACTTTCGGGCGGTCAGGCGCAGCGCGTCGCCATTGCCCGCGCCCTGGTGCGCAAGCCTAGGCTGATGATCGCCGACGAGCCGGCTGCCAGCCTCGACCCGACGGCGGGCCGCGACGTGATGGCGCTGTTTTCCGACCTCGTGCGCGAAAAGGGCATCACGCTGGTCTATACGACCCACGACATGGATCATGCGTTGAGCTTCGCCGACCGGATCGTCGCGCTGAAGGCCGGCCGCGTACATTTCGACCTCCCGGTGGCCGATGTGGACCGCGAACGCCTGGAGGGTGTCTTCCATGCGTGATGCTGTGCCCGCCCGCTTCTTCCGTGCCTCGCCCTTTGCCTTTGCCGTCCTGGTCGCTCTTGGTGCGATCTTGATCGTCTCGGCCACGCAGGTCGCGCCGACACCGAACCAGTTGATCAACGGCGCTCCGAGAATGGCAAACCTGATCGAGCGCATGCTGCCGCCGAGCCTGGAACCCGGTTTCCTGATGCGCGTCATCTGGCGCACGATCGAGACGCTGCAGATCGCCTTTGTCGGCACTGTCATCGGCGTGCTGCTCAGTTTGCCGATTGCCTGGCTCGCCTCGCGCACGCTGTCGCCTATCGGACCCTTCCGACACGTCTTCAAGGTGATGATCTCGCTGTTCCGCACAGTGCCCGACATGGTCTGGGCACTGCTCTTCGTCGCCTCCATCGGGCTTGGCGCCGTCGCTGGCACCATGACCATCATCATCGATACGATCGGGTTTTGTGGACGCTTCTTCGCCGAAGCGATCGAGGATGCCGACAAGGAGCCGCAGGAAGCCCTGTTCTCCGCCGGCGCCGGCCGGTTCTCCGTTCTCTCCGGCGCGGTTGTGCCCGATATCATGCCGTCCTTGATCAACACTTCGCAGTTTGCGCTGGAAAAGGCGGTCCGCTCGTCGGTCGTGCTTGGCCTCGTCGGCGCCGGGGGAATCGGCCAGGAACTGAAAGTCGCCTTCGACCTTTTCCAGTATCGCAATGCCTCGACCATCATCCTGGTGATCTTCGCGATCGTTCTTCTGATGGAGCTTGCGACCGACCGGCTGCGGCAGAAGGCGCAATAAGCACGGCCGGCCACCTATGTGCGCTCAGATAATCTCACCAATCCTGATAGCACCGCGCGAAGGCTTTCGCCGGCCAGGCTGACGAGAGCGGCCATTAAGGCAGGGGATGGCGACGGTTCTGTGCGTCGTCTCAACTGAAGCTGCTCCTCACGAACTCCCCAATTTCGATGTCTTCGCCGCTCGTTCGAAAGCCCGGTTGCGCAACCGGATCTCTATGTTTGACGCTTCAGTTGCTGGTCCAGATAGAGCTGTGTTTGCTTCAAGGCGCTCTCACGTGTCACCGAACCGGGCTCAAGCCCCATGCGCAGCCACAATCCGTCGATCAGCGCACTAATGCCAAGCGCCAATTCCTCGGCTTCCTCGCGAGCCATGAGCTGCTGAAGCGCCGACAAGAGGTTGGAGCGCATTCTGGCATGAAAGACCTTTTGAAGACGGGCGAGTTGCGGCTCGCGTGGAACTTCGGCGCAGAGCGACAGCCAGGCATGGCTGATCGAAGGCTTGAAGAATTCCTCCTCGAAATTCCCAAGGATGATCGCCATCACCCTTTCTCGCGGGCCGCGGGCATCGCGTAGCCGCTTGACCACCGCCAGCCGCAAGGCGCCGTTCGCCTCGCGCATCGCATGCTCGAACAACTCTTCCTTGTTGCGGAAGTAGTGCAACACGATGCCTTTCGATGCGCCGGCATAGGCCGCGACCTTCTCAAGCGTCGTGCCGGCCACACCCTCGGTTTGCAGGACGCAATAGGCGGCATGTCGCAGTTCCCTGCGCCGGATTTCGCTGATCCTGGAAAGTCTCGCCATGATGTCATCTCTGCAAAGTCCGCCTGTCATTGACAATCTATCCCAAAAGATCAAGACTTGACCGAGCGGTCAATTAAATGACCGTTCGTATAAAATCAGGAACGGGGAACCGGGATCATGAAGAAATCTGCCTCCAAGTCCGCGCTTGTCGCCTCATTGGCCGCCCTGTCAGTGACGGCAGGACCTCATTCTGCCCGGGCTGCGGAGCCCGCGACCTGTCAGACGGTCCGTCTGGCTGAACCGGGCTGGAATGACCTCGCCTTCACCACCGGCATCGGCATGACGCTGTTGAAGCAACTCGGTTATGATGCGCAATCATCGCTTCTGGGCATCGACGTGATCTACCTCAGCATGAAGAACAACGACCTCGATGTGTTCCTCGGCTATTGGGACCCGGCAATGATCACCTATGCCAAGCCCTATCTTGAGGAGGGTTCCGTCGAGACTGTCACGGTCAATCTGCAGGGCGCGAAATACACGTTTGCGGTGCCATCCTATGTCTACGAGGCA
Organism: Peteryoungia algae; assembly: GCF_030369675.1. Taxonomy (NCBI): domain Bacteria; kingdom Pseudomonadati; phylum Pseudomonadota; class Alphaproteobacteria; order Hyphomicrobiales; family Rhizobiaceae; genus Peteryoungia; species Peteryoungia algae. The sequence goes on from NZ_CP128477.1 coordinate 4,123,002, forward strand.
GGCGTACGCGACTTCGCGGATCTGCAGAAATTTGCCGACAGGTTTGAAAGCAAGCTCTATGGCATCGAGCCCGGCTCAAACCAGCTCATGCTGGACGCCCTAGACGACCCAGCTCTCGGATTGAACGGCTGGAAGGTGGTCGAGTCCAGCGAACAGGGGATGTTGGCTGAAGTACAGCGACACGAGAGGGGGAAGGACTTCATTGTATTCCAGGGTTGGGCGCCACATCCGATGAACGCGCGGTTTGACATGAAATATCTGAGCGGAGGCGACAAATTCTACGGCCCGAACTTCGGCGCCGCCACGGTCTCGACGCAGGTGCGCAAGGGCTACAAGCAGGAATGCCCGAATGTGACGAAGCTGCTCGAAAATCTGAAATTCGATGTGGAGTTCGAGAACAAGGGCATGGGCTATCTGATGGATGACGGACTGGAGCCCGAAGCAGCAGCAGTCAAAGCCATCACGGAAGAGCCTGCGAGACTGGAGAATTGGCTTGCCGGTGTTGCGACTTTCGACGGCAAGCCCGGGCTTGAAGCGGTACGTCAGGGTCTCGGCCTTTGATGCCTCAGGCGAAGGATGCCTGGCGCAGGGGAAAGCAGCAGATTCGGCTGCCTTCAGGCCGGCACCTTGCCGTCGTCGACACGAAAGGCGACGGGGCGACCGCCCTCCTGCTTCACGGCTACACCGATACGAGCCGCAGCTATCAGGCGATTGCACGCTATCTGGGCGGCTTTCGCCTCGTCATCCCCGACTTGCCCGGGCATGGCGACAGCGCAGAGGACAGCGAGGCGGACCTGTTGACAATCGTGGAGGACCTGACGGCCATTGCCGACCATCTCGACTGCGCACCCTCGCTGGTCATCGGCCACTCCTTCGGCTCTCTGGTCGCCCTGGAAATTGCCAGGCAAAAGACCTGGAGCGATTTGAAGATTGTCACGCTCGCGGGATCACCCTGTCCGAATCTGACGGGCTTGCAGGCTCTGGACCCCATCCGCCGTTTCGGCGACGCGGTGGAGGTCGCAGACCCGTTCCTGACGCATTGGTATTCCGGCCCCGTGGCGCTGGATCCGCAGTTTCTTGCCCTGGTGAAGGCGGACGCTGTGCGCATGCCGGTAGGGACTTGGCACCACTATCTCGATCTCCTGGAAAAAGTGGATCTCCGCAGCAAGCTGGAAGAGATCGAGGCGCCGCTGCTGTCGATCGCCGGTGACCGCGACCAGCTCTTCGGCGCCCGTCACGTCGATGCACTCGGCCATGGCCTGCGTCGGGGGCATGACATCAGGCTACGGGGGGTCGGACACAATCCGCACTGGGAAGCGCCGCAACAGGTCGCAACGATTATCACGGACTGGTTGGACGCTCTCGTGAGGGATCGCGATCGCGCCCTCAGGTGAAGTCCTGACGTTGTCAGGCGCAGGAAAAAGCTCAAGGATTCGTGTCGCTGATCCCTTCCAGTCGCTCGAGCTCCTTGTCACGCTCATGTTCGAAAAGCGTCTGGAGCTGCTGCTTGGACATTGTTTCCGTCGACTGCATCTTCAATTCGGCAAGCCGCGTGTTGAGTTTGCGGCCGATCATCTGTGCTTTCCTATGATCCGAACAAGGAAGGGTCAGTGAAAGTCGGCTGCCGGGTTGGCAGTGAATGGAGCTGCTGGAATGCGTGGCCGCCAGGAAAAGACGTTTTCCCCGACGGATAAGATTTTCGACCCCGTGGCGGACTGCCATGACGAAGACACCCCGTATCAGGCCCGAAGGTCACCTCGTACCGATTTCAGCTTGGGGCCCACCTTTGGGCATCAGGTCGCCAATGACGCCAAAACGGGATCCGGCACGACGGAAAAACTTGAGAATTAGGGCTTTTTGGGAGAATTGGCTGGGGAACCTGGATTCGAACCAAGATTAACGGAGTCAGAGTCCGTCGTTCTACCGTTGAACTATTCCCCACCAGGGTATCGCCGCAGCGATCGGTGAGCGGGCTTATAGACAAAAGCTTCTGCGTTGCAAAGACCGTTTTTGTAAAAAAATGCATGCGGCTGAGAAAGGTGGCGTGGAAGAGGTCGCTGGCAGGCATCGGGCCCGTTCATCGGGTGTCGGGCGCAGGCGCGACGGCGCTGTGGCCGGCCCGGCGACCGGCGTTCGAAAAACCGTTTGGCGCCGGGGGCAGGCGCTGGTATGCTTCAGCCAACGAAACGAATGATGACACCAGCGGCACGCGTCGATCTTGGCGCCTTGCGCGGTGCAGTGGATAACTTAAGTGACAGACCCCAATCGCGGCGGACAGCCGAACAGCGAGGGGGCGTCGACAGGCAAGCGCAAGGGTGGGGGCTCCCGCCGGCGCGGCAAGGGCAAGAAGGCGGGACCGGTCAGGAACGGTCACGATGCTTCTGCCTCGGCAGGATCGGCAGTCGCGCCGGTCGCCGAGCGACGTTCCGAATCAGCCTTTGCGGATGGTCCCATCCGCAAGCGAAAGCGTCGCCGGCGTGGCAAGGGCGGCGCTCAGTCGTCTGTGGACACCAGTGACATCTCAAGTGGCAGCGCAAGTGTTGGCGGCGAGCCGTCTGCCGGCGGCACGGCTGTGCCGATGGCTGCGCGCAACGACGGTCCACGCCCGGCAGGCGTCACCGCGTCGCCGCCGCATGCGTCTGCCTCGCCACAGGCAACGCCGGCCGATCAGGCCGGCCATCGCCCCGGTCGCAAGCGCAAACGCAATCGAAACCGCCATGCCGCGGCCCAAAAGCCCGGCCAGGTGCGTCCGCTCGCCGGCTCCGAGCCACCCTCCGTCGTGGTCGCCAAGGCGCGCCGACCGGAGCAGCAGGTGGCGCCGGCCGTTCACACACGTGGGTCCGCCCAGCCGCAGATGCAGGCGCGTCCCCCGGAACGGTCGCGCCCCGTCCCGGATGCCGGCCCGGACGATCTTTACGCCGCGCTCGATCTCGGCACCAACAATTGCCGGCTGCTGATCGCACAACCGACCCGCCCCGGCCAGTTCCGCGTCGTCGATGCCTTTTCCCGCATCGTGCGGCTGGGTGAAGGTCTGGGCGCCACCGGACGCCTCTCGCAGGATGCCATGGACCGGGCCGTCGATGCCCTGCGTGTCTGCGCAGCCAAACTCTCCGGCCGTGACATCAGGCGCATGCGCCTGATTGCGACGGAAGCCTGCCGGGCTGCCGAAAACGGTGAACTCTTCCTGGATCGCGTCACGGGTGAGACCGGGCTGCAACTCGAGATCATCAACCGGGAAACCGAGGCGCGGCTCGCCGTCTCCGGTTGCTCCTCGCTGGTCGGGCGCGAAGCCCGGTCTGTGGTGCTCTTCGACATCGGCGGCGGCTCCTCCGAGATCGCCGTCATCCGGATCAACGACAACCGTTCCAGCCGTCTCGCCAACCACATCACCCACTGGACCTCACTGCCGGTCGGCGTTGTCACGCTGTCCGAGCGCCATGGTGGCCGTGACGTCACCCCGGACATCTTCGAGGCGATGACCCAGGAGGTCGAGGGCATGCTGGCAAGGTTCGATTGCCCAGATATTCCCCGCAGCCTGGACGATTTCCATCTGATCGGCACGTCGGGCACGGTAACGACGCTCGCCGGCGTTCATCTCGACCTGCCGCGTTACGATCGCCGCAAGGTCGACGGTCTCTGGCTGTCCGACGCGGAGGTGACCGCCATGCAGTCCAAGCTCCTGTCCTGGGATTATGCCGGCCGCGCCGCCAATCCCTGCATCGGGCCGGACCGCGCCGACCTCGTTCTGGCCGGCTGTGCAATTCTCGAGGCGATCCGCCGCCGCTGGCCCTCGAGCCGCATGCGGGTCGCCGATCGCGGCCTGCGTGAGGGCCTGCTCACCGACATGATGGCTGATGACGGCGTCTGGCGCCGCGGCCGCAACCGCCGTCCTCCAGTCTCCAGGGAGCGTTGACCATGGCCAAACCACCCATCGCCGGCAATCGCACGGGCCGAAAGCTCGGCCAGAAGGTCAAGAAGGGCAAGCTCAAGGCGTCGTCCAGGCGCTGGCTCGAGCGCCACATCAACGACCCCTATGTCCAGCGCGCCAAGCTCGAGGGCTACCGGGCCCGTGCGGCCTTCAAGCTGCTCGAGATCGACGAGAAGCATCAGGTCCTGAAGGGTGCCAAGCGCATCATCGACCTGGGGGCCGCCCCCGGCAGCTGGTCGCAGATCGCCGCCAAGGTGACCGATTCCTCCGATGACGATATCCGCGTCGCCGCGATCGATTTCCTGGAAATGGCGCAGATTCCGGGCGTGAAGATCCTGCAGCTCGACTTTCTCGATCCCGACGCCCCGCGCCAGCTGATCGAGGCCGTCGGCGGCACCCCCAATCTCGTCCTGTCGGATATGGCCGCACCCACCACAGGCCACCAGAAGACCGACCACATCCGCACCATGCATCTGTGCGAGGTTGCGGCCCATTTCGCCGTCGAGGTTCTGGCCGAAGGCGGGCACTTCCTGGCCAAGACTTTCCAGGGCGGAACGGAAAAGGAGCTGCTCAACATGTTGAAGCAGAATTTCCGCCAGGTCCTGCACATCAAGCCGGCATCGTCGCGTCAGGAATCCGTCGAGATGTTCCTGCTGGCCAAGGGCTTCAAGGGGCGCAATGGCCCGGCTTTGGTCGAGCTGGATGAGGAGGGCTTCGCCCGCGATCCGCGCGAAGACATTCCAGCCGACGAAAACCAGGACTGAGCCGGAATTCTAAGGACAACGGCAGGGAGGACGGCCATGTTCACCTACATCACCGTCGGCATCAATGATCTGGCCCGCGCCATCCGGTTCTATGATCGGGTTCTGGCGACGCTCGGGCTGGAGCGCCGGGAGACCGACGAAAACGAGGCGGGTTATGGTATGGCCGGCGATAACCGCTGCCGGTTCTGGATCAATCACCCCTTCGATCGCCAGCCGGCGACCGTGGGCAATGGCTCGATGCCGGCCTTTGACGCCTCTTCGCGGGCCGTGGTCGATGCCTTCCATGCAGCAGCAATTGCCCATGGCGGCACGGATGACGGCGCGCCGGGCATCCGCCATTTCCATCCCAATTTTTACGCCTGCTATGTCCGCGATCCCGATGGCAACAAACTGTCGGCCCTGTGCGAGCGGCCGGAGTGACTATTTCACGCTGATCGTCTCGTCTCCGGTCCCGCGCCGATAGCCGGACACCGCCGAGCCGACATCGCGCGGCAGCCCGAAAAACGGCAAGACCGCGAAGATCGACAACCCCGCGACGATCGCAAAGGCAAGGTGAAAATCACCGAGCGACAGCGTTTCGCCTGTCACCCGCGTGCTTGCCTCGAGGATCGACGCCGCCGTCGCCACGCCGAGGGCCAGACTCACCTGCTGAAGCACTGAAGTCAGCGAAGTCGCCTGCGAGGCGGCGCGATCCTCGATATCCGCGTAGCCCAGCGTGTTGACCCCGGTAAAGAAGAACGAACGGCAGAATCCGCCGACGAGCAGGACAGCCATGATCAGCAGGATCGGCGTCGCGGGTGTGAAGAATGCGTTCGCCGCCGTCGTCAGTGACCCGAACAGACCAGCAAGGATGAGAACATTGCGAAAGCCGACGGCCGCAAAGGCGCGCCTGGCGATGAACTTGGTCGAGATTGCACCCACGGCAGCGATGAAAGTTGTCATGCCGGATTGGAAGGCCGACATGCCGAAGCCGAGTTGCAGCATCAGGGGCAAGAGGAAGGGTGTGGCACCGGCGGCAATGCGAAACAGAGTGCCGCCGACAATAGAGGCGCGAAAGCTCCTGTTGGAGAAAAGTGTCAGGTCGAGCAGCGGGGCCGGATGCCGGCGGGCGTGGATCCCATAGAGGATCATCGATAGAAGCCCGACCACCGTTGCTATCGCGCCGACCCAGATGGGCAGGGCAGGCAGGCTCATCACGGATAGCCCGAAGACGAGCCCGGATGCGGCACAAGCACTGAGCAGAAAGCCCGTCCAGTCGATTCGCGCCGTCTCGATCGGATCGATCTCTGGCAGATAGAGGCTGGACAGCCAGAGGCCCAGAACTCCGATCGGGATATTGATCAGGAAAATCCAGTGCCAGCTGAAGAAGGTGGTGATGAAGCCGCCGACCGGTGGGCCGGTGATCGGACCGAGCAGGGCCGGAATGGTGAGCAATGCCATGGCCGAAACGAGGTCGCTTTTCTTCGTGGTTCGCAGAAGCACCAGGCGCCCGACCGGGGTCATCATTGCCCCGCCCATGCCCTGCAGGAAGCGCGCAGCGACGAAGGTGATGAGCGAATCCGAGATTGCGCAGAACAGAGACCCCAGCATGAATACGAGGATTGCTGCACGAAACACCCGCTTGGCACCGTATCGGTCCGCCATCCAGCCACTCGCCGGAATGAAGATCGCAAGCGCCACCATGTAGGAAGTAAGCGCCAGCTTCAGGGTGATCGGCCCGACGCCGAGATCGGTGGCGATCGCCGGCAGGGCCGTGGCTATGACGGTCGAATCCATCTGCTCCATGAAAAGTGCGACGGCGAGAATGAGAGGTGTGATGCGGTTCATCGGCATTCCGGGGGCGGGCGGCACAGGGCGTGACGACTTCTAGCCGTTCTGCCGTTCAAGGCAACCTGGACTTGCAGTTTATGGCGTCAAATCAAGGCGCAGGCCGCTTGTCATGTTCCATGGAAATCATGTCGCGGCATCACGATGGTGTGAGAGAGCTTTCTGCGGCTGGTCCGAAGCCTATTTGCGCTGCAGCCCGTAATACGGGCGCAGAATATTTTGCAGGGAGATTTGGATGAATTCGATCAAGAGACGTACGCTTCTCGGTGGGGCCGGTGTAGCTCTGGCATCCCCGATGATCATGACCCGGGCCGCCATTGCACAGGGGACAGGCACCGAGACTTCGATGGATATCGATCATGCCATGCCGCCAGAAACCCATCGGTTCAATGTCGGAAAATTCGAGGTGCTTGTGGTCAAGGACGGCGCCCGCGCCTCCGGCAATCCGCAGGAGACCTTCGGTACCAACCAGAGCGTGGAGACCGTCGGCGCGCTGCTGGAGGCCAACTTCCTTCCCGCCGACAACTTCGTCAACAGCTTCGCGCCGGTGCTCGTCAATACGGGATCGGATGTCATTCTCTTCGATACGGGCCTCGGTGAAGGCGGTCGTGCGAACGGTCTGGGCCGGCTTGCCGAAGGTCTGACGGCGGCCGGCTACAAGCGCGAAGACGTGACGATTGTCGTGCTGACACACATGCATGGAGACCATATCGGTGGCATGATGGAAGGCGGCCAGCCGGCCTTCCCGAATGCGCGCTACGTCACCGGCCAGGCAGAATACGACTTCTGGGCGGATCCGGCCCGCGTCGGCACGCCGGCCGAGAACGGCCACAAGGGTGTGCTCGCCAACGTCACGCCCATGGCGGAAAAGATGACTTTTATCGGCGATGGCGGAGAAGTCGTGTCCGGCATTACCGGCATGGCAGCCTTCGGTCACTCGCCGGGCCACATGATCTACCGTCTGGAATCGGAAGGTCGCCAGCTGGTCCTGGCGGCCGATACGGCGAACCATTTCGTTTTGTCTCTTCAGCGCCCGGATTGGGAAGTCCGCTTCGACATGGACAAGGCAGCAGCGGCCGCGACCCGCACGAAGGTCTTCGACATGCTCGCAACCGACAAGCTCGCCTTCCTCGGCTACCACATGCCGTTCCCGGCAGTCGGTTTCGTCGAGAAGATCGACCAGGGTTATCGCTACGTTCCGAAGGCCTATCAGTTCGACATTTGAAGATTGCCGAGGGGGCCGCGCCAGAATTGCGGCCCCGTCACCGGCTTAGTGGCCGGCGAAAATCTCGTCGGTTGCCTGCTCGATGAAGTGATGAATACGGCTGTCGATATCGGCGTCGCTCACTGTGACGCCGGCCTGGCAAAAGTCCTGGCGCAATTGCTCCAGGAGACGGTGCGGCTCGACCACCTGCTTGACGGCGACAGTGCCGGCATAGGCTTCGACATCGTCGAGGCCCATCGTATAGGCGGCCCAGCGGCCGGCCATCTTGCTGCCGCGCATACGGGCTTTGAACTGGATTTCTGCCTGGCGGGCGAAGTGGTTCTCGAGTGCCTGGGCGCGCTGCTTCAATGCGGTCATGGACGGTCCCCTTCGTCTTCTTGTTTGTTGTTGGTGCCCCCAGCCCCTGAGAGCACCTCCCTTATATAAGCGAGGCCTTCAAGGACCGTGTAGCCGCTGCTTAAAATTCTAATGATTGTCGATTTTTCTGTATGGGCCTTGCGGCAAGTCGGGGAGAGGGGAACCGTCGGGCGTTTTGCTATTCCCTTCCTGTCATGAACGTGTTACCAGCCCTCGCCAACTTCCAAGCATTTCATGCAGAAGCGACCGAACGGGGATTCCCGTTTTCCGGGCGGATTCTGCCTATTCAAACGAAGGAATTGGCAATGGCACGCATCGTAATGTCGGCAACCGGCGCAGAAGCGCTCACTTTTGACGACGTCCTCCTGCAGCCGGGGCACTCTGAAGTGATGCCGGGGCAGACCAATATCGCGACGCGGATTGCCCGGGACATCGATCTTTCGTTGCCGATTCTCTCCTCCGCCATGGATACGGTCACCGAAAGCCGTCTTGCGATCGCCATGGCCCAGGCCGGCGGCATCGGCGTGATCCACCGCAACCTGACCCCCATCGAGCAGGCCGAAGAAGTTCGCCAGGTGAAGAAGTTCGAAAGCGGCATGGTGGTCAACCCGGTGACCATCGGTCCCGAGGCGACACTGGCCGAAGCGAAGGCGCTGATGAACGCGCATGGCATTTCGGGCATTCCGGTCGTTGAGGGCGCAAGTCGCCCCGGCCGCCTCGTCGGCATCCTGACGAACCGCGACGTGCGTTTTGCCTCTGATCCGAGCCAGAAGATCTACGAACTGATGACCCACGAAAACCTCGTGACGGTCAAGGATGGTGTCGACCAGCAGGAAGCCAAGCGTCTCCTGCATTCGCACCGTATCGAGAAGCTTCTGGTGGTCGACAATGAGGGCCGTTGCGTCGGCCTGATCACCGTCAAGGACATCGAGAAGTCTCAGCTCAACCCGCATGCCGCCAAGGACGCCCAGGGCCGTCTGCGTGTCGCCGCCGCCATCTCCACCGGTGACGACGGCGTGGAGCGCGCCGAGCGTCTGATTGACGCCGGCTGCGACGTCATCGTCGTCGATACCGCCCACGGCCACAGCCAGAAGGTGCTGGATGCCGTCGCACATGTGAAGAAGATGTCGAACGCGATCCGCATCATCGCCGGCAACGTCGCCACGAGCGAGGGCACACGCGCCCTGATCGACGCTGGTGCGGATTGCATCAAGGTCGGCATCGGTCCGGGCTCGATCTGCACCACCCGCGTCGTGGCCGGCGTCGGCGTTCCCCAGCTTGCAGCCGTCATGGCCGCTGTCGAGGAAGGCAACAAGCACGACATTCCCGTCATCGCCGATGGTGGCCTGAAGTTCTCGGGCGACGTCGCCAAGGCGATTGCAGCCGGCGCATCGGCCGTCATGGTCGGCTCGCTGCTTGCCGGCACGGACGAAAGCCCGGGCGAGGTCTATCTCTACCAGGGGCGCTCCTTCAAGGCCTATCGCGGCATGGGCTCCGTCGGTGCCATGGCCCGCGGCTCGGCCGATCGCTACTTCCAGGCAGAGGTGCGCGATACGCTGAAGCTCGTGCCTGAGGGCATCGAAGGCCAGGTGCCTTACAAGGGGCCGGTCTCGGCGGTGCTGCATCAGCTCGCCGGTGGCCTGAAGGCTGCCATGGGTTATGTCGGCGGCAAGGACATCAAGGACTTCCAGGAAAAGGCGACCTTCGTGCGCATCTCCGGTGCCGGCCTGCGTGAAAGCCATCCGCATGGGGTCACCATCACCCGCGAAAGCCCGAACTATCCGGGCGCTGCATGATCCTGGGGCGATTGCCCGGACCACGTCAGGCGCCGCTCCTCTGGGCGAGCGGCGTCCTGTCGGCTGCGCTGCTCGCCTGGATGAACCTCGGCTTTGCGTCTCGGTTCACTGAACTGACCGGCGTAAGGACGATGCCCGACCTCGATATCGAAAGCACGGGGGAGGCTCTGCTCGCCCTCAAGGCCGTGCTGGAGACCAGGCCAGACGCGGCAGAGCTTCTTCGGGCCGTGCATCTCGGGCCGGATCTCGTCCTCCCGGCGGTCCTCGGCCTCTTTCTCGTCCTGCTGATGTGTCGGGTCGCTCCCGGTGCCGGTCTCTACGGTCGCCCCGCCGAGCGCTTGCTGCCCGCACTGCTTTCCCTGCCGATCGTTTATGGCTTGGTCGATTATGCAGAGAACATCGTCAGCCTCATGCTCTTTCCGCCATCCACACAACTGCCGGAAACAGCGACCCTGCTGGCAGAGGCCCTGGCCTGGCTGACGCGCTTGAAGTTTGCCGCCTTGGTTGTCTCAGGCATTCTGGTGCTGCGCCTCGCCTTCGGCCCAAAACATCACCACGAATGAGCTTTAAGGAAGCGCGCGTCGAATGACCGGATTTGAAATGTTCTGGCCCCTCCTGGCCCATGCCTTCCTTGTCTTCGGCCTCTATGCCCTCCTGGTGGTCCGACGCGCTGCCGTCGTCAGGGCCGGCAAGGTTGAGCGTATCGCCTTTCGCGAAAACCTCGCCGAGCCGGAGGAGAGCCGGGTGGTCAACAGGGCAATTGCCAACCAGTTCGAACTGCCTGTCTTATTCTACGCCGTCTCCGTCCTGCTGTTCATGACCGAGGCAGACAATCTTGCTGCCGTGGTGCTTGCCTGGATCTTCGTCTTGGCTCGCTACGTCCAGGCGGCCATGCAGGTGATCGGCAACCTGCCGCTTCGTCGTCTGTCCTTCATGCTGGGCTTCGTGGCGCTTTTCCTGATGTGGATGTGGCTCGCCACCTGGATGGCGACCAGCTGACGCCTTCACGGCAACGTGTGTGGGCGGAAGGAAACATGGCGCTATCTTTCGGAGGCATCCAGTCCGTCCCGCGAGGAGAGTGCCATGTCAAAGCCCGAAATCACCCAGGCCATGATCGATGCCTATGATGAATACACCCACCTGAGCCTCGACCGCCGAGGCTTCATGCAGAAGCTGACGGCGCTTGCAGGCTCCGGCGCCGCCGCCGCCGCGGTGATGCCAATGCTGGCCGCCAGCAAGGCGAGTGCTGCCATGGTCGAAGAGACCGACGCCCGTCTCGACGTCGCCGACGTGACCTATCCGGGTGCAGCAGGTGAAATGAAGGGTTACCTCGCGATCCCGAAGGACGCGGCGGACAAGCTGCCGGCCGTGATCGTCATTCACGAGAACCGTGGGCTCAATCCGCATATCCGCGACGTGGCCCGGCGCATGGCACTCGAAGGTTTTGTCGCACTCGCCCCCGATTTCCTGTCGCCCAATGGCGGAACGCCGGCCAATGAAGATGAAGCCCGGGCGATGTTCCAGTCCCTCGACATGGACGGTGCCACAGCCAATGGCGAGGCGACACGCGCGTTCCTGTCAGGCCACGAAAAGACCAACGGCAAGGTTGGCGCGATCGGTTTCTGCTGGGGCGGTGGCATGGTCAACCGCATGGCGGTCGCCTCTCCGGAACTCGGCGCAGGCGTCGCCTATTACGGCTCGCAGGCCCCGGCCGATCAGGTGCCGTCGATCGAGGCGCCGCTGATGCTGCACTATGCAAGCCTTGACGAGCGCATCAATGCCGGCATCGACGCCTACAAGGCAGCCCTCGATGCCAACGGCAAGACCTACGAACTGCACATGTATGATGGCGTGAACCACGCCTTCAACAACGATACCTCGGCGGCGCGCTACGACAAGGCTGCCGCCGATCTCGCCTGGTCCCGCACGATCGAGTTCTTGAAGAAGAACCTGGCCTGAACCGACATCTGCCGGGAGAGCCCTGAAGGGTTCCCCCGGCATTGTGAAGTTTCGATGAAATCGCCGATAGTTTGATACCGATCAATCGCCCACATCCCCAGCGCGCATAAGGTCTGGTCATGCCCGCCCTGCAAGTCCAGTTGGCGGGGGTCCAGTTCGAAGAACGATGGGAGTTTGATATGGCATCGATGATGAAAGCCGCCGTGGTGCGGGAATTCGGCAAGCCCTTGACGATCGAGGAATGGCCGATCCCGGAACCCGGCCCTGGTCAGATCGTCGTCAAGTATGAGGCGACCGGCGTCTGCCACACCGACCTCCACGCCGCCAGTGGCGATTGGCCGGTCAAGCCCAGTCCACCTTTCATTCCGGGCCATGAGGGCGTGGGTTACGTCGCAAAGCTCGGTGCGGGCGTATCCCGCATCAAGGAAGGTGATCGTGTCGGCGTGCCGTGGCTGCACACCGCCTGTGGTTGCTGCTCGCCGTGCCGCACTGGCTGGGAAACGCTTTGCGGCAGCCAGCAGAACACCGGCTATTCGGTCAACGGCACCTTTGCCCAATATGGCCTCGCCGATCCCGACTATGTCGGCCGCCTGCCGGACAATCTGGAATTCGGCCCGGCAGCACCGGTGCTCTGCGCTGGCGTGACCGTCTACAAGGGGCTGAAGGAAGCCGAGGTGAAGCCCGGTGAATGGGTGGTCATCTCCGGCATCGGCGGCCTCGGCCACATGGCCGTGCAATACGCCAAGGCCATGGGTATGCATGTGGTCGCCGCCGACATATTCGACGACAAGCTGAAGCTCGCCAAGGACCTGGGCGCCGATGTGGTCGTCAACGGCAAGGATGCCGATGCGATCGCGCAGGTGCAAAAGGCAACAGGCGGCGTTCACGGCGCGCTGGTCACGGCCGTGTCACCGAAGGCAATGGAGCAGGCCTACGGCTTCCTGCGTTCCAAGGGCACGATGGCGCTGGTTGGCCTTCCGCCGGGCTTCATCTCGCTACCGGTTTTCGAGACCGTCCTGAAGCGTATCACCGTGCGTGGCTCGATCGTCGGAACGCGCCAAGACCTTGAGGAAAGCCTGGAATTTGCCGGCGAGGGCAAGGTCGCATCGCATTTCAGCTGGGACAAGCTGGAGAACATCAACACCATCTTCGACCGCATGAAAGAAGGCAAGATTGACGGCCGCATCGTGCTTGATCTCGCAACCTGATCTGAGCTTCCAGACAGGCAAAACGGCGCGGCAGGACCGCGCCGTTTTTGATTGTTGAATGTTCGTGCCCGTGGCTTATTCCACCCCCTGGATGGCGATGATCTGGGCTTCCACCTCGGCGCAGCCGTCATCAAGGCAAACGGCACTCATCCAGACTTCGCCATTGCCGAACATCACGCCGTCGCTGTTGACGAAGAGACTGCCATAGTCCTGGTTGACGATCACTTCGACAATATCCGGGGTGAAGATGTCGCTGTAATACTCCTCGAGATCCTCCGCCTGTCGGAGCGTCTTGCGCATGCCATTGATGGAGACGGTGATCGGATAGGAGATGAAGGCGGACACCGCGATGGAATCCTCGTCGGCAACGCGCCGTTGCAGGTCGGCAATCGTGCTCCGGAAGGTCCGGGGATCACCGAGCAAGGCTTCGATCTGCTGGTCGACCTCCGCCTCGTCGGCATAACCGGGCGTGGACAGGAAAAGGGTTGCACCGACCAGAAGGGCGGCAAGGGTGGAAAGGGATTGGGTCATCGGCTGTCCTCGTCTCCGGATGGGCTGACTCCTTCATAGTCCGGAAACGCAGGTGCGCATCGCATTTCTTTTGGGTCGAATGCCGAGGAAACGCTGCGACAGGGAAGACCGCGTGAGGTCGCCCCCCACTGGCATTGAGCCCGCAACAGCCCTATCTTTGTGCGGCGCAGCAATAACCGGGCAGGCGAATGGCAGAAACAGGCATCAATACAGGCACAGATCGCATCTTCGTGTTCCAGGGCGGCGGGGCACTCGGGGCCTATCAGGCAGGCGCCTATGAAGCCCTGCATGAAAACGAGGTGGAGCCGGACTGGCTGGCGGGCATATCCATCGGTGCGATCAATGCAGCAATCATTGCGGGAAGCCCCCGCGAGCGACGGATCGCCAACCTGCGCGACTTCTGGCAGACCGTGTCATCCGGTCTCGACTTCGGCTGGGCGACCGGAGACAACAGGCTGAGGCGCGTCCAGAACGATGCCGCAGCGCTTGCCGCGACGGCCTTCGGCATCCCCGGCTTCTTTTCTCCCCGCCTTCCGACACCGCAACAGATTTTTGGCAATCCGGACATGCGTGTCAGCGCCTATGACACCGAGCCGCTGGTGAAGACCCTCGACAGGCTGGTCGATTTCGAACTGCTCAACGATTGCCAGACCCGTCTCAGCCTCGGTGCCGTCGAGATCCGCTCCGGAAATTTTGCCTATTTCGACAACCGCACGACAAAGCTCGATGCGCGTCATGTCGCAGCATCCGGCGCCCTGCCGCCCGGCTTTCCGCCAATCGAGATCGATGGCCGCCATTACTGGGACGGGGGGCTCGTGTCGAACACGCCGCTGCAGCATGTGCTCAACGTCAACGATGCCTCGCGCGATCTGGAGATCTTCCAGGTCGATCTCTTCAACGCCCGAGGCGACATGCCTCGCGACCAGTTCGAGGTGGAAAGCCGGATCAAGGAAATCCGCTACTCGAGCCGGACCCGCATGAACACGGATGATTTCGCGAGGCGCCAGATCGTCCGCCGCGCTGCCAAACGCCTGTTGGAAAGACTGCCGCCGGAGTTCCAGGACGATGAGGACGCAAGGATCTTGCGCTCCATCGGCTACGAATATGACGTGACGATTGTACATCTCATCCATCGCCGTGCCTCGCATGCCACCCATGCCATGGACGTGGATTTCTCCCGTCTTTCGATCGAGGATCACTGGAAGGCGGGATATGACGACGCGGCTTATACTCTGAAGCATCCGACGTGGCGTGATCGGGGGCGCCCGAAGGACGGCATCCAGACCTTCGACCTGGCCCGCGAGCGGCATCTGCAGGACGGCAGCTGACGTCGGGACGCACCTTTTCTGTGTGAAATCGTCCAATCATGGGGCTGATGGAAATCATTAATGATTTGGCCAGACCCCTGGCCTATTGCCATGGCATCTATCGGCGGCAATGACAGCCGCCTTGCTCGGGGAATGGAATGAACGATCATGTGAGGGAGGGGCGGCTTCAGTTGCGCAAGAAGCCGCAGCAGGAACGGAGCATCCAGCGCCTGGAGGCGATCCTCGAGGCTGCGATCGAGCTCTTCCTGGAGAAGGGCATAGCCCAGACGACGATGAGCGAGGTTGCTCAGCGGGCA
The DNA here is from genome assembly GCF_030369675.1 of Peteryoungia algae. Taxonomy (NCBI): domain Bacteria; kingdom Pseudomonadati; phylum Pseudomonadota; class Alphaproteobacteria; order Hyphomicrobiales; family Rhizobiaceae; genus Peteryoungia; species Peteryoungia algae. Next base: position 4,138,221 of record NZ_CP128477.1, read on the forward strand.
GGGATTTCAATCGGCTCGCTTTACCAGTTCTTCCCGCAGAAGGCTGCGGTCATCAAGGCGCTGCACGACCGATTTTCGGCGCGTCTGGATGGTTTCATCCGACAGATTTTCATCGGGGTCAAAACCCTGGAGGAAGCAGCTGATCGCGCGGCCGACAGTCTGATCGAGCTTCACGACATATTCCGCCAGGAACGGATCTATACGACGCTCTGGCAGGCGATCGTGACGGATAGGGATCTGGGCCAGATTTCCGCCGACTACCATGAACATGTCATTACATGCTTCTATCGCGACCTGTCTCATCTCGTTCCCGAAAGCGATTACCAGCGCTTCCGGGTCAATTTGAAGCTGATGATCCTCGCGACCGGTGAAGTCATCCGGTACGCCACGCAGCAGGAAGAAGACGTCGCGCGCGCGCACCTCGATCAGTGGCGCCGTGTTACGCGCGTGTCCCTGTTCGCCTACTGAGCATCACCTGCCGATACCGTTACCAGCCCGGAATCATGTTGCTGGCACGAAGGCGCGGATAGTAGCGCGAATAGGTCTTTGGCTCGCCGTCCAGGTCGTCGTCCACTTGGGCCGGCGTGATGTTGTCGAGGCATGCGGTAATGTGGTCGGTGATTGCATTGACCAGCGAGGTCGAGAGGCCCGGACGTTTCATCAGACCGATCTGCACCGGCGGCAATGGCGGAAAACCGTCATTGGCGGTCAGCACCTTCATGCCTGTTCTAAGCGCCGACTCCGGCAGGATCGAGACGGCCATGCCGGCGAGCACTGCAGCCGCGACCACGGTCGAGGACCAGCTCGTGAACAGGATCTGATATTCGCGTCCGTCAGCATCGAGTGCCGAGCAGGCAAGTTGTCGCCACTGGCAATCGCGCCGGCCGACGGCCAGTGGAACCGGCGCGTCATCCTTCAGCGGATGGTTGGCCGATCCGACCCAGCACAGGGGTTCGGTGCGCACGACGTCGGACTGCCGCAGAAGCGGATTATGCGTCACGAGCGCGATGTCGAGCTCACCCTTGGCCATCTTGTCGGCGAGGTCCATCGAGGGTTCGCAGACGATATAGAGCTCGACATTCGGGTGGGTTTTGGCGAAGCGTCCAATGATCTCCGGCATGTAGCGGTCGGCATAATCATCGGGTGTCCCGATCCGGAGCGTGCCTTCCAGCCTGTTGTCGTCGAAGGCTGCCATCGCCTCGGAATTCAGCCGGATGATCCTGCGCGCATAATTGAGCAGTTTGTCGCCGTCTGCCGTCAGGCGGTTGCCGCGCCCGTCCTTGATGAACAGCTGCTTGCCGACCCGTTCCTCAAGTCTGCGCATCTGCATGGAAACGGCCGATTGGGTTTTGAACACGCGTCCGGCAGCCTTGGTGAAGCTGCCTGTGTCGACGATGGCGATGAAGGTCTGCAACTGATCGATATCGAGTGGGGCCGACATGGGAATTCATCCATCAGAAGGGTTGATGACTACCATTAGAAACATTCGTTGGACTGATCAATATCCTTTTGCGATCTTCACTCTCGCAATCCTCACCGGCCGGTTACCGGCCAAGCTTTCACCTCCTACCCTCATCGCCTGTCCGCTCCCGCGGGCGGCTGTCTTCTCGTGCCCGCTGAAAGGAATTTGCCATGCGCACGAACGATCGGATCCTCGACTTTGACCTCGATATTGCCGTTGGACGGCCGAGCCAGACGCTTGCCGCGCGCCTTGCCCGCCTCAACGTGTGGTTCGGATCCCTTCGCGTTGCGCTGCGCAATCGTCTCGCTGCGAACAGCCTCGCCGAGCTCGACGAGCGCCTCCTGAACGACCTCGGCCTCAGCCGCGGGGAGGTTCAGGACGTGCTTCACCGCCACGGTTACGCTGACGATCCTTCGCTGCATCTGACCCGTCTCGCGCGCCGTCGCGCCGAGCAGTCCCTTCGCGGCCTGAAAGCCGATTGATTCGCCTTCCATCCCCGCAGGGTGACAGCCAATAGCCCTGCTTCTTGCCCGGTCCCGATTATTTCGGACCGGGCTTTTTTTGTTGATGCTAAATTAGTGGCGAGACCTGTGGAATATGAGGGGAAAAGTGGCGGGAAGTAACCTGTTGCTAACGGGCGTATGTCAGCCATGAACTGCCTGACGTGCTACCTATCTGGAGACCCCTCATGCGTATATCGACGAAGCTGCCTTTGGCCGCGACGCTGTTCGCTCTCGTAATTCTGAGTGCCTCCGTGGCGATCGGCCTCGTGCAGCAGAGCCGCATCCTCGACGAGCAGGTGTATCAGCAACTGGAGGCGACCGCGGATGGTCGCCGCAACGAGGCGCGTCGTTTCCTCGAAGCCATCCAGCTCGACGCTCGCGCGACTGCGTCCGACATGATGACCCAGCAGGCACTGTTCGGCATCACGGGGGCCTGGCCAAAGCTCGGCGACAACCCGGCGGCCGAGCTCCAGAAGCGCTATATCGACGACAATCCCAATCCGGTCGGCGAAAAATACAACCTCGACAGCGCCAAGAAGGATAGCTACGACCGCGCCCATCGTCAGGGGCACACCACCTTCCTCAAGCACCTACAGGCTCAGGGTTACTACGACATCTTCCTGATCGATGTTGACGGCAATGTCGTCTACACGGTTCAGAAGAAGCGCGACTTCGGGACCAACCTGCTCAGTGGCCCCTACAAGGATACCGGCCTCGCCAAGGTGTTCGTGAAGGCGATCGGGAGTGATGATCCGAACCTGTTTGCCAGTTCGGAATTTGAGGCCTACGAGCCCCTGGCTGGAGAGCCCGCTGCTTTCATCGCCGTTCCGATCATCATGAACGAGCGCAAGCTCGGCGTGCTCGCTTATCAATTGCCCAATGATCAGCTGAACGGCATCTTCGCCAATACGCGAGGTCTCGGCGCGACCGGTGAAACCGTGCTGGTCGACAAGGCGGGCATGCTCGTTTCCGACAGCCCGCGCACCGCCGACATGGATAGCCTCAAGGTGAACCTCAGCGCACCGGTTCTCGCAGCAGCGATGAGCGGACAGGATGCGAGCGGCGAGCTTGAAGGCTATCGTGGCATGACGAGCCATGCTGCGCTGGTGCCGCTCGATTTCGGCGATGTCCGCTGGGCCGTCGTCGCATTGATCGGCGAAGATGAAATCACGGCACAACTCGTATCGGCCGGCCTGAAATCGGTCGGTATGGGCGCCGTCCTGGTGCTGGTCGGCTCGCTGGTCGGTTTCGTTTTCTCACGCAGCCTGACCCGGCCGATCTCCGAACTTGTGACCTCCATGGGACAGCTGGCGGACGGCAGGACGAATATCGATCTCAAGGGCATAGACCGTTCAGACGAAATCGGCGACATGGCGCGCTCCGTTGCCGTCTTCCGCCAGGCCGAAATCGACAAGCGCGCGCTGGAGACGGAGAATGAAAGCCGACGTTCGGCAACCGAAAGCGAACGCCATCAGCGCGAGGCCGAGCGGGCCGCAGCCCAGGCCGAACTCACCGAGGCGATCGAGGTGCTCGGTACAGGCCTCCAGTCGCTCGCCAATGGTGATTTGACCGCAACGATCCGCAAGCCGCTCGTCGGCAATCTCGATCGCCTGCGCCTCGACTTCAACACCTCGCTGGAACGCCTGTCGGCCACGGTCGCCTCCGTTCACGGCAATGTCGCAGAGATCAATCGCAAGAGCGGCGCCGTCAGCTCCGCCACCGCCGATCTCAGCAACCGCACGGAACAGCAGGCCGCCGCATTGGTCGAGACCTCCACGGCGATCCGTCAGATCATGGAGGCGATCCGCCATTCGTCGGAGCGCGCGGAAAATGCATCGACCCTCGCACGTGAGGCCCGCACCAATTCGGATCGCTCCGGCGAGATCGTCGGGGGCGCGATCGATGCGATGAGCCGCATCGAGCAGGCCTCGAGCGAGATTTCCAAGATCATCAACGTGATTGACGAGATCGCCTTCCAGACCAACCTTCTGGCGCTGAATGCCGGTGTCGAGGCAGCCCGTGCCGGTGAGGCCGGCAAGGGTTTCGCCGTTGTTGCCCAGGAAGTGCGTGAACTTGCCCAGCGCTCTGCGACTGCCGCAAAGGATATCAAGGCCCTGATCACCAAGTCCGGCCAGGAAGTTTCAAACGGCGTCGGCCTCGTTCGCGAAACGGGAACGGTGCTTTCCTCCATCGCCGGACAGGTGGTGCAAATCGGCGACCATATCCATTCGATCGCCTCCACGTCGAAACAGCAATCCGCAAGCCTGAACGAGATCAACGATGCGGTCGCCCGCATGGAGAACGTGACCCAGCAG